>JAAUSR010000197.1 GCA_012032555.1 Thioploca sp. | reverse complement strand
ATTGAGACTTGGACGCAGCAAGGCGCAACGCATTTGGCTCAGCGGGTGATGGAGCCAGAAACGGCACAGTGGGGTGGGGGTGGGGGTGGATGTGGGAGTTAATTTGGGTGCGGGGATTTTGGCAGTAAGGCAAGCCGGGAATCTGGCGGTCATTCGTGCCTCGTCGGAGCAATCAGCTACCTATGAATTAATTGATGCTAATACTTTTGAAAATGCGGAGAACCTTGGGATAATTGATAACCTTTCGGAACCGCACCTTAATCTTAATTTATCAGAAGATCTTGAACTAGCACGGGAATACAGCCTATTTGAACTGAGTTCCGGGATGAGAGATACGCATGCTCAGAATCTAAGTTATTTTTCCAAAGGAAATTCCAAAGGAGATGAACTGCTTATCATTATTCGGGCCAGTAATGCTGATAGCTTACCTTATCATTTTGATGCGGTTGATGAGATGGGTAACCTCATTCGTCATCAAGAGGATTATGTTTCCAAACCCTACCAAGTTAAACTTAAAACCGGAAAAGTAAATCACAAAGGTTTAGTGGTTTGGCCAGAAGTGGATTTTATGGATGATCCAGCTCGACAAGGTATTCTTAAAGAAATTAAAGCTAATGAGGAAACTTCAGCTTTTCCAGAAGGAACGCCTATTAAACCAGGGGATCAACAAAATATAGTGCAATTAGTTGATAGTGGGCATACTTTCGATAAAGATGGAATTCTAGTTAATAAGTATGGTCAACGTATTCATGGTGATTATGATATTCAGGGGATTTATCAAAAAAAGTCGTTTGAAGAATTTACGACAGTTGAAGAAAAAGATTATCTCAGAATGCTCGGGTATCAACTCACCGAAACGGATGGTAAAATTACGGGGGTAACCTATGCGAATGAGCCTATTAAATCGCCTTTCTATGTGCAGGTTGATACGAATGCTCGCTCTTTCATTGAAAAAATAAATAAGCAAGTTACCCCTGATAGAATAATGTTTCAACATGGAGGAAATGACTTTTTTTCCAGCGAGAGCAGGGAAAAATTTTGTACAACGAGAAAGATGGTACGCCACTCATGGGTCGCAATCCAGATGATCCCAGATTATCTGGGAATAAAGATGAAAGCTTTATTATAGCTGATGGATTAAATGATGGTAAGATCTCGGAAATAAAAAGTACCGCTAACTTACAGGAATTTTATGAACAATTAGGCATTCCGTGGAATTATTATAAACCGGAACCACCTAAACCTTAGGAGAACCTCATGACAGATACTCATAACGAAGCGCAAATACTATCTCCCTTAACACTAGAAGAATGGTCTCATTTAGTGCAGCAATGGCAACAAAAAGAAGACGAACTGACTAAATTGGCTAGGACTACTCGAATTCCAAGGGAAGAACGCCGACCCAGAGAGATAGAATTGGCTAATTTGTTAGGTAAACTAGATAAAGAATATTTCGATCGCCTACCACGGTTGCCGTTAAGTCGTTGTCCTTATTGTAGAGAGTTGCTTATTCGACAATTTGACCCTTTGGCTTAGAAGGTCCAATGGTGGCAGTCTCAGTTTCCGTTAGATGAAGAGAAATATTATCGTTCCAAAGCCTGTAAACACTTTGTATTGTTATTAGGTGCCTTGAATCTCAATGGTCTACCTCCGCAAGGGGGAAAAGAAGACGCTCGTCCTGGTCCAGAAGTTCCTTACGTGGTCGCTCGACTGCTCAACTCACATCCTACTCGAGTGGCGGTCATCTCTACTGTGGCTATGTTTAATGGCTACACCGCTTACCCGATTGCCTACTTCTCCCAAGAAGAACCGTTGAATTTTAATGCGTTCAATGCTTCCTGGGGACGAGAGACTTATGATGTTCCTGGAGGCTGGACGGATAAAGTCGATGATGTGTTTGATTATGATTTACTTCCTTGGGTAGAACGAGGCAAGATTAAGTGGATTGAACCAGGGGATGAAACTCACACGCTGAGTCAGTCTCAGCGGTTTCCTTATGCGAATTTGCCAGGCCGGCGGAAAAGTATGATCATTTGGGACAACAAGGTATTACCGTAACTTATTCGAGTTTCTTGAAATGGTTATCTCGTTCCCACGCGGGAGCGTCACTGCCATTAAGTTAAGCGTAGTTTTCCCCCGCCTTACCAAGGAGGGGGTGAGGGGGTGGTAATTAACGAGTTGAATAAGATTAACTTTTTCAACCACCCCCAGCCCCGCCTTGACCAGGCGGGGAGAAATTTTTCTTAACTTAATGGCAGTGACGCGGGAGCATAGGAATGTGTATGGTACTACTGTGGTGGTTCGACCATTACGCTGGATGAGCAAGGTAATATTATTATTAAGAGTGCCGCTCAAGTGTTGATCAATACGGAATAACCCGGCGGCTGGGGGATAACACCATGAGTCGAGATACTCTTTTTAGTGAAACCCCTTCACCTTTTGAAGCGATCTGCCGTTCTAATCCGACCGCGCCAACTACCTTTACTTTACCCGATGAGAAAGCCGAAAAACTCCAGCGACTCAAACGTCATTTGGAACAATTTCGCCAATTGGGAATAATCCATCTCAGTGAAGAACAATTGGATGAAATTTTGTGCGCCGTGGATTCGCGTCTGTCTGCGGAATATGAAGACTTATGTCGAAGTGGTTGTCATGGTACCCCAGCGCGAATGCCTTATCCATTATTACTAGAAACCTTTGGGAAAACCGATGCCAGTGAAGCATTACTCAATCGAACCTTTGGGTTGGTTCAAGCCGGTTCATCACTGTTACTGGTTATTCCTAGTGCGGTTTTAATCGGTTCTAGTTTAGTGATGCCCTTGGCGGGTGCAGCCGGTGGAGGATTATTTTATTTGACCTTGGATAATTGGAACGCTGGCGTTCAGGCGGTTTTTTCTGGTGAGCATATTGAGACTTGGACGCAGCAAGGCGCAACGCATTTGGCTCAGCGGGTGATGGAGCCAGAAACGGCACAGTGGGTGGGGTGGGGTGGATGTGGGAGTTAATCTGGGTGCGGGGATTTTGGCAGTAAGGCAAGCGGGAAAATTTAATGCTATACTA
>JAAUSR010000025.1 GCA_012032555.1 Thioploca sp. | reverse complement strand
GGCTTCGCTCCACTGCCATTAAGTTAAGCGTAGTTTTCCCCCGCCTTACCAAGGAGGGGGTGAGGGGGTGGTAATTAACGAGTTGAATAAGATTAACTTTTTCAACCACCCCCAGCCCCTCCTTGACCAGGAGGGGAGAAATTGTTCTTAACTTAATGGCAGTGAGGCTTCGCTCTACCCCTACACGCTATACTCTACGTCTACACCTAATTAAATAACTAAATTAGATAAACGTGTCACCCATAACATGATAACTGTTAACTGATACAATTTGGGAATTCAATAAATGGAATTAAGTAGTCTGACCCATTATGAACAAGCTATTTTAGTTTTATCTGCATTAGTATTATTTACTTCATTTGCTCTTTTAGCGCAATCACGTCTGTTAAGCCTTATTAATCTATTTGCTTGGCAAGGTGGATTACTTGCTGCTACAACTGCTCTCGTTGCTCTCGTTTCTCAACAGTACCATTTATATATTTCTGCATTATTGACTTTGATATTAAAAGCAATAGCTATCCCCTGGATGTTGCGTTCCCAAGTACTTGATCTGAAATTACATCGTGAAACCGAATCATTGACTCATCCAACCTTAGTTTTGCTAGGTGGTGTGGCTTTGGTTATTTTTTGTTATTACGTTACGTTACCAGTCGAATCCTTGTTTACAGCAGTCGTTACTCGTAATACGATTGCGGTAAGCCTTGCTAATGTCTTATTATCGATGTTATTAATTATTTCTCGTCGGCAAGCGGTTAGTCAGGTTGTGGGTTTTATGGCTATGGAAAATGGTTTGTTTTTTGCCGCTGTGGTATCAACTTATGGAATGCCAATGGTCGTTGAATTAGGCATTGCTTTTGATGTGTTAGTAGCAGCGGTATTATTCGGGGTCTTTTTCTTTCATATTCGGGAAAATATTGATTCATTAAATGTCGATCAAATGAATCGTTTGAGTGAGGTTGACAAATGAATATGGCTCTATTTGATTATTTTGCGATTGACCTCATTTTTATTACCCCGCTATTTGGTATTTACCTCTTTGCCGTATTTGGTGATTGGCGTGGCGCTGGTGGACTTAACATTATTTTGACGGGAAGTTTATTTCTCAATTCGCTCTGGTTAGCTTGGGATTTATGGCATAATCAGGGTACCTTAATTGTAGCCCATCAATGGTTCTATATTGATAGTTTCAATATCTACTTGATTATATTGACTACTTTTATTGGCATGACGACGGCTATTTTTTCGCGCCCTTACATGTTAAGAGAAATTGAACAGGGCAAGCTCGGTGTGCAAAGAATACGACTTTACTACTCCCTTTACCAAGGGTTTATCTTTGCCATGTTATTAGCTTTGATGAGTAACAATTTGGGATTACTTTGGGTAGCGATGGAAGCAGCAACGCTGGCTACTGTGTTACTAGTCAGTCTTTATCGAACGCCAGAAGCTATTGAAGCGGCCTGGAAGTACTTCATTTTATGTGGCGTTGGGATTGCGCAAGCGTTGTTTGGTACCGTATTACTTTACTTTGCGGCTGGACAAGCAATTCCGGATCATCATAGTGAAGCGCTATTGTGGAGTGTTTTATATGAACATGCTGATAAATTAGAGCCAACCGTGGTGAGTATTGCTTTTGTTTTTATCTTAGTGGGTTATGGCACTAAAGTGGGTTTAGTTCCGCTTCATAACTGGTTACCGGATGCGCACTCCGAGGGTCCAACCCCCATGTCAGTGGTACTCTCGGGGTTATTACTTAACGTTGGCTTATACGCTTTGGTGAGAATCAAAACGTTAGTCGATAGCTCATTAAAAACCGAGTTAGCCGGTGATTTGATGATGGGATTTGGTCTGGTTTCCTTTTTAGTCGCTGCCTTTTTTTTACATCGGCAACGAGATATTAAACGCCTTTATAGTTATTCTTCCATTGAACATATGGGTTTAATGACTTTTGCTTTTGGTTTAGGAACACCTCTGGCCACCTTTGCAGCTTTATTGCATATGGGAGTTCATTCTCTCAGTAAATCAGCACTCTTTATGACCGTGGGTTACGCCGCTCAAACGACTAAAACTCAAACCATCGATAAAATGAGAGGATTATTACGTACTCAACCGGCGGTTGGATGGGGACTTTTGATAGGAACGCTCGCGATTGCTGGTTTTCCACCTTTTGGACTCTTTGTCAGTGAATTTTTATTATTGATCGCAACCATGAAATTATGGCCTTGGTTAACTTTGCTGTTATTACTGGGTTTGGTGATTGCCTTTGCGGGATTGTTCAGACATGTACAATGTATTGTTTATAGCGAACCGCCCGAAGGACAAATCGCCGTACCAGCCAATATGTGGATAGTGATGATCCAACTCTTGTTAGTATTGGGAGTCGGTTTGGCTATGCCACCCTTATTAGTTGATTGGTTTGAGCAAGCGACCCAACTTATCACTGGAAGTACCGTGGGGAGTATTATACCATGAGCCGATTTGATTGGTTATCTGAACTCATTGCCCGGTTTCAGGATGAACATATTCTGGTTTATAAAGGTTCTCGCAGCTTATTAGCACCCGCTCATGTTTTACATATCGATAAAGAGGATTGGGGATCAGCAGCAGCACAAGCTACACGTTATGGTTGTCGCTGGTGTGCCTTGTGGGCGGAAGAAATTTCTCCCCATTCCGAAGACGAGTTATTTATTATTAATGGGTGTTATGAAAAAGAAGGCGATCATTTAGTATTGCGAACTCGAATTCCTTATTATACCCCCCAACTCGCCTCCATAACACCCAGTTATCCGGCAGCTAATCGCTCGGAGCGGCATATCCAAGATTTATTCGGTATCTTATTCACCCATCATCCGGATAAGCGCCGCTGGACTCGCCATCAAGCTTGGTCAGAAAATGATTACCCCTTGCGTAAATCCTTTCCACTTCACGGTGTTGATTCAACCACATTGACTCAACCGCCAACTCATTTTGTTTCCCAGACTGCACCGGATAGTGATTATCCCTTTTTAACCGCTACTGGGGTTGGTGTTTATGAAATTCCCGTGGGACCAGTACATGCGGGTATTATTGAACCCGGACATTTTCGCTTTCAAGCTGTCGGTGAAACCGTCCTCAACCTAGAAGAACACTTAGGCTATGTTCATAAAGGCATAGAAAAGTTAGCCGAAGGTCGTGATGCTGATGGGCTAGCGCGGCTAGCCGGACGTGTTTCCGGCGATACCACGGTTGGGCATACTTGGGCTGCTTGTATGGCCATGGAGCGTGCTGCCCAGTTGAAAATCTCACCTCGCGCTATCATGTTACGTGCTATCATGGCAGAACGTGAGCGCGTAGCGAATCATTTGGGTGATATTGGCGCAATTTGTAATGATGTCGGGTTTACTTTTGCCTATTACCAATTTAGTCGGCTACGAGAATTATGGCAACGCCTAAATCAACAGAGTTTTGGACACCGGTTTATGATGGATTGTATTATTCCTGGCGGTGTTAAAGTTAATCTTGAACCCACTCAGATTGCAAATCAGCTTGAACAAGTCTATCATTTTCATACAGAAATGCATGAGTTAGAAGAGATTTTAGAACGTCATACCGGTCTTGAAGATCGTTTAGCTACCACGGGTATTCTAACACCAGCCCAAGCTGAACAATTAGGCTGTTTAGGCTATGTTGGGCGTGCCAGTGGGTTACAATACGATGTCCGCTGTGATGCCGCTTATGCACCTTACGAACAATTTCAATTTGAAGTGCCGGTCTTGTCAGCCGGTGATGTTGAAGCACGGATGCAAATACGGATAGCAGAAGTCCATGTTTCTCTACACATGCTTTATCAGATGCTCAATCAATTACCCAGCGGCGATCTAACTACACCTTGGCAAATACCTAAAGCATCAGCAGAAGGACTCGGTTTAGTGGAAGGCTGGCGTGGTGAAATTCTAGTTCATGTTCGTTTTGGTGCGGATGGCAAAATAAGCCGCTATTATCCACGCGATCCGAGTTGGTTAAATTGGCCGGCATTAGAGTTGTTGATTCGGGATAATATTGTACCCGATTTTCCGGTTTGCAATAAATCGATTAATGGTTCTTATTCCGGACACGATTTATAAAATTTTATACAGCGTGGTGTTTTGGAATAATTTATTTAACCAAAGAGGAATAAAATGATGAAAAAGAAACTTCAATTCAAATTTTCGCTATTAACCCGGCGTCAAGGTTTCATTTCATTAACGAGCTGTTGCAGTTTAATCGCTTTAATAACGACAACTTTGCCGGCTTATAGTGCGCAGTGGCTTGAAAGTTCTGATCCAAAATGTGAAGTGCCAGTTAAAGCCGGTGGGACAGCTTGTGCATGTTTAGAAATAAAGAATAGTGAATTACCAAAAGAGTTGAAAGACAGTAAAACTCCTGTTCGTTACAAATGGTTTCGCTATATTGGTACCAAACCTTTTTTGAAGAAACTCAAAACCCCAAAAAACCACCTCTTGATGAACCATCTTGGAAATCATGTAGTATGAAAGATGATATCCAAGCCGGCCTGTGGCAAATAGATGCTGTTTATGAGAATAACGAACCGGTAAAGTGCGGTAATCAAGATTGTCATTATAGCATTCGAGTCGAGTAATTGATTTATATTTATAGATTGTTATGGATTAACCGGTGAAGAGTATCGTTTACTCCATATTGAGTATCGTTTATTCAGTAAAGAGTATCGTTTACTCAGATAAGGTTATTGTTTAACTTATTAGGATTATCGCTTAACTGATAGAGTAAATTGATAATTAACCGTGAATAATTGAGGAGAAGTTCAGTGGAGACACCAATTAGTCCAGTAGAAACACCAGTAGAACCGATTTCTAATATAAAACCAGTTCCTAATAATGATTCTAAGAACAGTAGTACTCAACCAATTGAGTATATTTATGAAGCGGAATTGTTATTAGCTTACGTAGCACAAAATGGTTTAGAAATTGATGATGCTATTGTCTCGGTTATTGTCAATTCTAAATATTGGTTAGAACACGGCGAATGGACGCCGGAGCGCGAGATTCAATTTTGGGTGGCTTTTAATACCATCGCTAAGCGGGTTTCACCGGTATCCGTGGCTAGCTTGAAAGCAACCAGTTCGACGGTTGTAGAAAGAAGCTTACTTAGAGAGCAACGCCGACGATTTAATTTCTATTTATCTCCCAAAGGCAGTACGTTTGCTAAACAATCTGTCAGTGTTTATCAAAAAAGTACAGTTTGGGTGTTGATAATACTGCTGTTAACTCATAGTTATTGGTTATTACAATCGATGTTTATTGCCCCCCTCTTTGAATTACGACAACAAATAGAACAAACCAAAAGGGATCTGACCTCAGCCAAGCAAAATCCGGCGATAACTCGGGATACCAATGAAGATCCGCGGATTAACGATCTAGAATCTAAACTTAAAGAATATGATAACAGTTATCAAGTTTATTCTAAAATGATAAGAACCTGTAATCCGTTATTCAGTTTATTTGCAGCTTGTTTGATCTCCAAAGAACAACCGAAAGATAAGCCTAATCAACCCTCAACAGCCGCACCCGAACGAGTAATTGAATTAGAACCTTTATTGCAGCAGAAAAAATTTATTTTAACGAGTTTACAACTGTTTGTATTACCATTGCTTTACGGTCTGCTCGGTGCTTTTGTCTATGTGCTTCGTACTCTCACCGTTGAAATTAAAACCTTAACTTATACTAAAGAATCTAACATTAGTTATCGCTTGCGGATTCAACTGGGTGCTTTAGCTGGCTTGGCGATTGGTTGGTTTACTGGTCCAAATGCTTCTTTTTCTTTAGACGCCGTTTCTTCAGAAGCGTTATCTACTTTAGGGGGGGTATCTGCACAAACACTTTCTCCCATGGCATTAGCTTTTTTAGCAGGATATAGTGTTGATGTGCTATTTGCCTTGATGGATAGGATTATTTATGCGTTCTCAAGCAAGGAAATTACTCCGCCTAATGTTTTTAAACCCAGCTTAACAACAAATAAAGTGGCTACTGATAAATAGACCGCTCAATAGACGCTGGAGTGAACTGTTCATCATGGCTCTTTAACCATTATCTGAAGTTAAGCGATATTTCGCTAAAGCAACCATTGGAATGCCGGGTTTGCCTGCTGGTTCAAACCAGCCAAGCTTACACTCCAACCATTAACTTAATGGCATTGACCTATGGACCATCTTTAATTAAGAAGGGTTAGGTGGTTGCGGAAGGTGAGTTATAATATTTTATATGGATATAAGTCGTTATCTCGGTATCTATCGTCTGATGATAAAATAAATAAAGTATATTAGAGTATACTTTCTCAGCCTGAAAGACTTGCCTAAGTCAGCGTTATTTTTTGCAACCCGAAACAGGTCTATATCACATGCCTCATATTGAAGGTATTCGTATCCAAAATTATCGATCACTCAAAGATATTACTTTAGGCAAAACTTCTAAAAATTGGAATGCTGAGCCATTACCACAATTGATTGCTATTATTGGTTCTAATGGTTCTGGTAAATCAACTTTGATAGATGCTTTAGCATTTTTGGGTGATTGTTTAGTCGAAGGCGTTAAATCAGCTTGTGATAAGCCACATCGAGGTGGTATTGAACGTCTACTCACACGTGGGCGAGACAATTTAATTCAATTTGAAATTTATTATCGTCACAATGATAGTTCGACTTGTCGAGGTTACTATTTATGTATCGGGAAAGATAAAGCTGATCAACCTTATATCGTTCATGAATACTTGGGAGAAACCATAAAGTACATAGAAACTAATGCCTTTTATTTATCTTTAAAAAAAGGTCATGGTGACGTTAAAATGGGTACTGATCGGATCGATGTTAGTCTTACTGATCCCCAACGTTTAGGTATTTCTACCTTTGGTAACCTAGCTAACTATCCCCATATTGTCGCTTTTCGTGAATTCTTAGAGAGTTGGTATCTATTCTCTTTGATACCCACTTTAGGACATCAGGTAACCATGATAGGTACACAAAAACATCTCACCCGCAATGGTGATAATTTAGCTAATTATGCCCAATATCTAAGTCACCATTATCCCAGTCGGTTTGAAAAAGTATTACAAGATATTGCCCAATGTATCCCGGGTATTGATAAAATCACCCTTAAAGTAACAGAAGATAGAAGATTATTATTACAATTTATTGATAATCGTTATATTATGCCATTTTATGCCCAAGATATTTCAGATGGAATTCTAAAATTTCTCGCTTATTTATTACTTTTACAAGACCCTGAACCGGCAGCATTAATTGGTATTGAAGAACTTGAAAACGGATTACATCATCATTTAATTGAATCATTAGCCTTAGAAATGAAACAAGTTACTCAACATCTTTATGGTCCACAAATTCTTTTAACCACTCATGCACCTCACTTAATCGATATTCTAATACCAGAAGAAGTTTGGATTATGAAAAAAAATGATCAGGGTTTTAGTACGATTGAAAGAGCAATCGATATTCAAATCATTAAAGAATTATCAGCTCAAAAAAAGAATTTTTGGTATACCTACTATGTGAAACAAGGCTACTTATAAAAAGTAACAAGAAAACAATTTTTATATAAAAGCCGTAATAATAAACTAAAAATTATTCAAAGAACGACAAAGTAAAACGTAGTAAATAAAACATAAGATGCGATGAGGAACGAAAGAAAGGAAAAATTGGACTTAGCAGGCGAACCGTTCTGGCAGTAGGTGGTGATGTTATACCGGTGAGTGTTAGTTAGCCTGGTGAAACGGTTTATACTCCACCACAACATCCTCAAGCGATTGAAGAATTCTTGTAGGGTGGATAAGACGTTAGTCGCCATCCATCTTCCGGGAAAAAATTCACAAAAGGTGTATGACGCTTCGCTTATATACCCTACATGGACTATCGAATTTGAAATTTAAACCCACAACGTTACAATAGAACTACCGGCTCAATTTCGGCCTTGGAAAAACCGTTTGCTAAGGGCAATTGTGTTAATTGAAGCGAGCGTAGTCTAGCTGATTATTAGATGAAGCAGTTACGGCGGCTTATGGATAGTCAGCCGATTGAGAGGATAATGAGGTTTTGAAGACAAAGTACCGGTGAGTGTGCGTAGTTTACCTAATAACCACACTTTTAATCATATCCTTTCGATAAAGATCTAGTCGACAAAATCAATCCGCTATTTAAATAGTAAAAGCTGTTATACAACAATACGATATGATCAATACGCGCAATTTATCGAGAAAGTAACTATACTATGATGAAGTTTCATTAATTACCAAATTATATTTTTAAGTTTTATGCTCGAATTAGAAGCCTATCCTTCTCATTTTGACGATCCATTTGGTGCCAAACTGTACCGCTATTTTTTAACACCAGAATTGAGTCAGCGACTTAATTTAATTCGTCATTTATTGCAAAATAGTGAACAATTGCTATTAATCTTAGCAGAGCTCAGCTGTGGTAAAACAGCATTATTAAGTCAACTGAAAAAAATAGCGGCTCAACAATGTGAACATTGGTGGGTTTACACTCTGGAAAGTAGCGCGGCTTTATCACCAGAAGCGTTGCTCTCTAAAATATTAGCTGAATTTCATGTTCGTCAAGACGGCAAGCCAACATCCGCCTTACAAGAAAGTCTTCGTAGTCACATTGCGGCAACTCGTTATAACGGGCAGCTTCCGGTATTATTAGTTGATGATGCTCATATGTTACCGCTAGCAACCTTAAAACTGATTGTTGATTTAGCTATGCAAGGAGAAGCATTGACACGGATGCGAGTGGCTTTATTTTGCGAACCTCAAATGACCAGTATTTTAGCAACTCCAGAATTTAATATTGTCCATAATACTTTAATTCACACGCTGGACGTTCCACCTTTGTCTAAAACTCAAGTTCGTGATTACCTGCAATTTCGCTTACAAAATAGTCAATACAGTCATATTCACCCTTTTACCAGCGACGTCATTAAAAAAATTTCTGATGATACTGAAGGCGTTCCCGGCGAAATCAACCTAGCAGCACAACAAATTTTACGTCAATTTGCTGAACAGCGACCTTATATTTCCGGCTTAACCGGTGCTTGGTCTTACTCAAAATTAGTGTGGGGTATTCCTATCATATTGGTATTATTGAGTATTGCTGTATTAATTTATTGGCAATCTGCTAAACCCAGTAAAGAAATATCGCCTTTCCCGGCTATCAATAACGCCTTACCAACAGAACAACCGTCTTCTTCTTTATTCAATGAAGTTTTGGTAAATCCGGCATTACCAGAAAGTGAAACGGATTTACCGACTCAGATTCATTTACCTGAAACCAATTCAGATTTAGCTGATTTAGCAACTCCAATAGAAGAAGATCCAGCAGAGGACTCGTTATTAGAATCAGTACCCAGTGAACCAATAGAGTCAACCATTTTATCAAGTACCAATGAATCCCCATCAACTTCCGAATGGCTTGATAGCAACCACATTAAGGGAGAAGACTGGTTACGTCATCAAAACCCCAATGCTTATACCTTACAAGTACTTGGTGCCCATGATCAAGAAACTTTAAAGAAATTTCTTGCTCAAAATCCACTCGTCGATGTAGCCATGTTTAAAACCACTTATCGTAACAAAAGTTGGTATGTCTTAGTTCATGGTCTTTATCCTAATCGCTCCGAAGCACTAGCGGCATTGGAAAAATTACCCGCTTCACTACGGCAAAACACTCAACCCTGGGCACGAACTTTAACGAGTATACAAAAGCTAATTAATTCGCCGTCTGCGGAAAGCAATTAATGACTATTTCCTAAAAGAAAAAGGTAACCGCCTTCTGCGCCTCGCTGAAGAACTAAAAGAAAGATTAGCTAACCAAATTGAGTTATTGTTTGCCGCTGGCACCAGTCTGATAAGCCTATGAATTAGTGGGACTTAGGCCAACTTGAGCTGACACGAGGACTGATTTATCGTGCTCAAGAAGCTCAAGCAAACATCAGGTGATGCCTATTCTAACTTTTTAATTGAATATCAAGGAATTCTTTGACAGCCCCACCGTTTGGGAGACACCATGAGTCAAGGCGGTATGTAAGACATACCCTACCTGAATTAACTGTTCACGGTACTTAAATTAAGGAAGAATCTCCCCCCTTGCCAAGGAGGGAGAAAAGAACCCTTAAATTAATGGTAGTAACCGAAATGAGAAAAATATCAAGTAAAAATCAGTAGCGATAATAATTATCGGGATTATATAAGTGATAAACATCCATTGGGCGAAGATGAGGCACTTTCATATAACGATTACCCTCAGAATCAATCTGTTCTTGGTGGGCCACAATAGTAATTTCTTGTCCTTCTTCCTTGGGTTCTTCTTTTTCTAACGGTTGTTTAGTGTATGAAGTATCATGAATATCTTCAATGATATAATCTATCCAATGATATTTAACGGCTTGGTTAGCAAACTCCGACCAATCGCCACGAGAATTATTTTCATACATTTTTCTGATCAATTCTTCTAAGGTCAGTCCCATTTTAGCAGCAATGGGCTGCATGATACGTTGAGACCATTCTTCGAGAACTTTTAATTGTTCGCGTTGCTCCGTTTGGTTACCCCAAGAAATTCCCCAAACTTGATGGTGGACCATAATCGCATCTGGCAAGGCATAAGAACGCTCCGCCAAAGTTACAATGGCAGCAGCCATACTCGCCGCTAAAGATTTCAACACCACATAAATCGGCGCACGACTACTTTTCATCGCTTTGAGAATTCGACTGCCTTCCATCACTGAACCACCTGGACAATATTCGACAATGAGAAAAATAGGATACTCTGAGGTCTTATTGTTAAAATATTCAATTCTCTCAATAACATAACTTGCCATCCCTGGCCAAATTGGACCATCTAAAATGATTTTTCTATCACTTATCATTAATTTGCCATTAACAAAAGGTTCATTTTGATATTCTTTAGGCTTATTAACTTGGCTTTCCCACTCTTCATCCTTACTGCGTTTAGTCACCTTGGCTTCAATTTGTTCTTTCTCAAAGTTCAGTTTGAGCGATTCATAATCTAATTTGGCCGTAGCGAGTTTAAACTGCAATTCTTGTTGTTTATTTTTTTCTTCCTGAATTGCATTTTGTAGTGCTAACTTATCTTTTTCACTGCTAAGATAAGCCAGAATTTGTTTTTGTTTGTGTTCATAAATATCATTTTCCACTTCTAAGCGTGCTTTCGTGGCATTGAGTTCTGCCAATAATTGGCTTTCTTTAGCTGTTTGCAACTCATTTTCTAACAGCAATTTTTCTTTTTCTTGCTGCAATTTGGACAAGGCTTTTTCATATTCCAAAGTTAACTTACTCTGTTCTAATTGTAGTTTTTTGACTTCTTGAGCTAATTTCTTAGTTTCATCATCGTAAACGACAATGGGCGGTGGAGGAGTAGCTGAATCTTTGGGTTGAGTTAAAGCCAGTGAGTTTGTTGCTACTAAAGTCTTAGTAGATAGTTGTGTAGCCAGTGGCACCGGTTTATTGGTTGCTTTTAGAGTAGCTTGTTCTTGAACTGCTCGCGGAACCGGTCTTACCGGCCTTAATTCCTCTTGTGGCTGGGCATTAATATCTAAAGTGAACCACAACAAACTGATAACGATATTCTTAGTCACATTACGTTGATTAAATAAACTTGTTTTCATATTAATTTACCTTTGTAGCCTTGGTCTATGACAACAAAGTAAAGCAATAACTTATTGATAAACCTAACCAATTGATCAAAATAGGCTAACTAATTAGAAAATAGCCTAGCTTTTAATTATATCGCATCATTAAAAATTAAAAAGGGTAAATGGTATTATTTATTAGACAACGATACCAATATGTTTTAGTAAAGCATCAATTCTCGGTTCTCGTCCTCGAAAGGCGACAAATAATTCCATCGGTTCTTGTGAACCGCCTGATTCTAATATCGTCTGTAAAAAGCGTTTGCCGGTAGCTCGATCAAAAATCCCTTGTTCTTCAAATTGAGCAAAAGCATCTGCTGATAATACTTCAGCCCATTTATAACTGTAATAACCAGCAGCATAACCCCCTGAAAAAATATGTGCAAAACCATGTTGAAAGCGATTAAAAGCGGGTGGAAACAACACTGATACTTGTTGACGCACATCATCTAATAACGTTTGAATATTAAGATCTGGGGTATATTCTATGTGGAGGCGAAAATCAAATAACGCCAATTCAAGTTGTCGCAACATAAAGAGACCCACTTGAAAATTTCTCGCCGCTAACATTTTTGCAAATAATTCACTGGATAAAGTTTCACCGGTTTGATAATGACTGGCCAATAAATCTAATGCTTCCCGTTGCCAACACCAATTTTCCATAAATTGACTGGGTAATTCGACAGCATCCCAAGCCACGCCATTGATGCCAGCGACCGGTGCATAATCTACTCGGGTAAGCAGATGATGTAACCCATGACCAAATTCATGAAATAAAGTAAGAACTTCTTGATGAGTTAATAAAGTTGGTTGTTGACCCACTGAGGGGGTAAAATTACAAACTAAATAAGCGACTGGCCGTTGTAAGCCTTGTCGGGTGCGATGGCGAACGATACATTCATCCATCCAGGCACCACCCCGTTTACCACGCCGCGCAAAAAAATCAAAGTAAAACTGGCCACGTAATTCACCATTTTCATCATAGATAGAAAAGAATTGAACTTCTGGATGCCAAGTATCGATTTCATCATGATGCTGCTGGATAACTATCCCATATAAGCGTTGAACCACGCTAAATAAGCCGGCTAATACTTGCGGTAATGGAAAGTACGGTCGTAACATTTCTTGAGAAATCTCAAAGAGATGGTGACGCAATTTTTCTGAATAGTAGGGTACATCCCACATTTCTAGCTGATTGATACCATACTGTGCTTGAGCAAAAGCTTGTAACTGCTCTAATTCTTTTATAGCAAAGGGTTTTGTTTGCTCAGCTAAATCCGAGAGAAAAGTTAGCACCTGTTGAGGTGTTTCTGCCATTTTAGTACTTAACGAGTACTCAGCATAGTTAGCAAAACCCAGTAAAGTTGCTAATTCATGGCGTAACATGAGAATCTCGGCCATAATAGCGCTGTTATCCCATTGTCCAGCATGCGGACCTTGATCCGAAGCTCGGGTCATATAAGCTTGATACATTTCATAACGCAACTCACGATTATCCGCGTAATTTAATACCGGTTGATAACAAGGCCAATCTAAAGTAAGTACCCAACCTAGCAATTGTTCTTGTTGGGCATTTTGTTTAATCAAATTCATTACGGATTCAGGTAACCCCGCTAATAGGCGGTCATCGGTAATCTGTTTTTTCCAGGCATGAGTGGCATCTAATAAATTTTCAGAAAATCGGGTACCTAATTGGGAAAGTTGTTGTTGAATTTCTTTATAGCGAGCTTGTTTATCTGCAAGTAAATCAACCCCGGCCAAATGAAAATCGCGCAATTCATTCTTAATAATTTGTTGTTGAGCCGTTTCGAGCTGTGCAAAAGTGGAATTATTCGCAATTGCTTGATAAGCCGCATATAAATCTTTATTCTGCCCAATTTCACTCCGATAAGTCGACAACATGGGTAAACAAGCATTGTAAGCTTGGCGCAATTCTTCACCATCGGCTACCCCATGTAAATGTCCAATCGGTGACCAAATCCGATTTAACCGATCATTTAATTCGTTTAATGGTTGAATAAAATTATCCCAGGTATAATGTTCTGATAGATTAAGTAAATTTTTAATTTGGATGCGATTATCATTCAAAATTTGTTCAATGGCTGGGACAATGTGTTCCGGTTTTATTTGCGAAAAAGGGGGAAGTCCTTGCATCTGGAGTAAAGGATTGTTCATATCACCATTTCCTGTGGTTAAATCATTTAAGCAGAAGGAATTTGACTCTAAGTAGCCTACTGGGAAAAATGAGGTGGATGAAAAACTGAAACCTAATAGAAGAGTGGTTTATTCTACCAATTTACTAACACCAGGGCTTATAGAAAATTTTTTTAGGGTACAATTTTTAATTGATGGTCTGAAATGCTTGCCACTTAACCTCACTGGTAACAGGTATTCCCTGTGTATAGTAAGGTAAGAGAGTTGAGTCATCATGTGGCAATTATTTTGTTTGGGGTATTGGTAGAGTTAATGGTGTTGCGGTATGTGTTGCGACACTGCCATTAAGTTAAGCGTTTTCTCCCTATTCTTAGTAAGGTAAAGGTATCAACACATCATGATATTCCCAGCAGGCCAAAACGACTGGCTTAAATTGATCTCGTGATGTAGGAGAGTCATGTTCTAGTAGATCCCGCACCGTCAACCACCACCATCCTCCAAATAAAACCGAAGGAGTTAACGGACGACTTCTCTTTGGTTATTATCCACTCAGTCTCACTAAAACAGCCGGCGTTTCCGGCGCTGGTGGCGAGTCTGGTTGCGGTCATGGCGTGACTAATAAAACCCAGGCTGGCGTTTTTCTTCTCATTCCTACGCTCCGGCATCACTGCCATTAAGTTAAGCGTAGTTTTCGCCTTACCCAGGAGGGGGTGAGGGGGTGTAATTAACCAGTTGAATAAGAATAATTTTTTCAGCCACCCCCAGCCCCGCCTTGATAAGGCGGTTGGTGAAACTACAGTAGGCATTCCTACGTTGGAACGTGGGAAACCCGGTAAACCAAACCAGATACCCGCTACCAGTGCTGTAAGTACACTCTGCCAGAAAAAATCACTCACAAAATTCATTTAACTTTCCAAGACTAAAATTTATTATTCTACACTTTTTTAAGTACCTAAACTTATATTAAAGCGTGTCTACCAGGGGGAGCGCATATAAATGTTTATCACAACACTAACTTAGCGCGGTATTTATCATTTCAATCGGCGTTTCTCTCCTTTCTCCACATTTACGCCCAGGTAGCTAAATTGGCGCGCATATTGTTAATTCGTTGTAAGAATATCTCCCGTTGGATACTAAACCAAATCATTCCAGCGGTGATTAATCCACCCAGTATCATTAAGATAATCGCTTTGCCTAAACGTCCTTCTGGATAAAATTGAATGAGTTGCCCTACCACATTGAGGACTAAAAATACAGTACTGCTATAAAGAAAAACTCGTATGCGTAAAGCGATTCCAAGTATCACCCCAACAAGGCTCAAAGATAACGCTAAAATAAAAATACTTAATGCTTCTTGGAGAAAAACGTCTAAACTCGCACTAGCATATAAGATACTGAGCGCAACCAAGCGTATCGCATTGAGCACACTGGGCTTTAACTCTAACTCATGTAACTGTAACATCAATAATAAGCTTAAGGCAGCAGGGATAGTATAAACTTGCAGCAGTTTATAATCCTGAGCCAAACTGGGTACCCACAAATAGAGACCTACATTTAAAGCTAACAGCCCTAAATAGAACGGTAAATTTTGCTGGGAACGACGGGGCATGAGCAGGTATAAAGTGGCAGCGGCTACTAAAGCGATGCTGGCTTGAATAGATTCCAGTTGTAGTGGTACGGTTAGTATGGCTACTCCGGGTATCAGTAAAGTTAACCGGTACAGTGGATAAGTCGGATAAAGATGTTGGATGGTTAATAGTATGTAGCTACTGCCCATTAAGACGGCGGTATCCCAAACAGTGGGTGGCGCGAAACCGAACCATAACAAGCGTAGGTAAATCCCTAACCCTGCTATTAAAATAGCCAAGCTACTTATCCAAATTTCCTTGTCAGTCTCTTGCCAAGGACTATATCGCCACCATCCCATAAAGAGAAGGAAGTAGGTGAAAGTCACCGCAACCTGAGCGAAGAAATTCAGCGGTTCTTGACCATTCCAGATAGCAAAAATTGACATTCCTTGTGCTAACAACAAACTGAATAGGCTTAAACTCGCTAGTACTGGGATTAATCCCTTAAGCAACCAGCGTAAATGAGCCTGTTTATCCTCGGCGATGGCAACATCTTGAGTTCTCAACCAAAACATACCCCACATCAGTAAGCCATTTTGCAGGGCATACCACGGCAAAAGTGAGGCTAATTGTGCTTGAGGTAATATGACTACCCAAATCAGGTGCAAAAATAATCCTGAAAAGACTACACCACCAACCAACCCGAATCTCACGGCATCCTGGTGAATCTTGAATCCACCGAACATAAAATTCAGGGTAGCCAATAAACCTAGCGTCAATAACTGTTCATTCATGGAAAGCGCTGGCATGAGAATGAGGCTGAGCAAGGTAGTTGCCAAACTAAGCCATAACCAAATCTCTCGGAGAGTAAGCCAGGTTTGGTGAGTTTGATTATTTGCTTGAAAGTAAAGCAATAATCTACCTATTCCTAAACTAAGTAATAGTGGTATAGTGGTATCCCAAATATGAGGCGGCGCAAAACCGACCCATAATAAGCGCAGGTAAATCCCTAACTCCGCTATTAAAATAGCCAAGCTACTTATCCAAATTTTCTTGTCAATCTCTTGCCAAGGACTGTATCGCCACCATCCCATAAAGAGAAGGAAGTAGGTAAAAATCACCGCAACCTGGGCAAAGAAATTCAGCGGTTCTTGACCATTCCAGATAGCAAAAACTGATACCCCTTGTGCTAACAACAAACTGAATAGGCTTAAACTCGCTAGTACTGGGATTAATCCCTTAAGCAACCAGCGTAAATGAGCCTGTTTATCTTCAGCGAGGGCGAAATCTTGAATTCTTAACCAAAGCATACCCCACATCAGTAAGCCATTTTGCAGGGCATACCACGGTAAGAATAAAGTGGGTTGATTCGGGGGCAATATCATTAACCAAATCAGGTGCAAAAATAATCCAGCAAGGACAATACTACCGACCAACCAACCTCTCGTCATCTGCTGGTGAATATTAAACCAACCGAACATAAAACTCAGGGTTGCTAATAAACCCAGCGTTAATAATCCTTGATTTATTGAAATCACCGGTATCCACAACAGGAGACTGACTAATGCAGCTGCAAAACTAAGCCATAACCAAGTAGCGAGGGTAGTTAACCAAATTGGGTGAGTTTGGTTATTCACTTGGAAATAAAGTAATAGTCCACCCGTCCATAAACTGAGTAAGAGCGGTGTATTGATCCAGACGCTGAGTAATAACAAAGTAGTATTTAGTAATGATAATACTAAAGCATGAGTAAATACGGATTGTATTGATATGCTGACTAAGTGAAAGCAAGATAAATTGAGTAATATTGCCCAAACAATAATGAGGACTTCACTTAACAACAAGTTTTGGTGATAGAAAGAAGGGAATAAATTTTCTAGTGTGATAAAACTTAATCCAAGTAACTGAAGGCCAATTACTCCGATAGACCAGATCAATAAAGGTTGAACTAGTTGCTGGAATTGCCAATGGGCTATCTCATGAGAACGCTGGATAACTCGTGATAACCAGAATAGTAAATTAATCCAAAGCGTTATCCCCAGAATGAGAAATTCTAAGTTAGGCGATAATTTTAATAATACTATCCAACCGCTTACCATTAAAGCTAATCCAATCAGCCAAGGTAACCATTTCCAGTGAGTATTACGCAGCATAAGAATCAAGTAGAAAGTCACTGAAATTATCATTTGCGCAGTTAAGTTACCAATGGTGAAGTTTCCCATAAGAAGACCGTGATCAATAAACCGAATCCTAGGATAGGCCAAAAAGTGGGTTCGACAGCCCATTGCGGCCAACGGTTATTGAAGGGAGGCAGTCCATAATGTCCCATTCCCCACAGAATGAGTGCCCACAGCCAGGTGAACCAGAAAAATTGATCGGGATGAGAGTAAGAAACCCAAACGAATCCAGCTAGACTTAATAATAGTGCTATTCCAATTCCCCGTATCATCGGTGCCATAACCCATGAGCGCAAGAGCGGTAATTGCCCAAATGCTAGGAGGGTAAATATTCCCACGAGAGATTTGCCGTCATAACTGATATTAGGTTGCCCTAACAAATACAAGCCACTGATCAGCGATAATAGGTAGGAAAAATAAGCCGTGTGATACAAGGGACGGGAATACAATGTGGCTAACGGTGATCGGGTAATCAACCGGGCTAATACCGCCAATCCTATTGCCAATAACGTCAGTAAATACAATTGGATAGTTGGTATTAATAGTGCTAGCCAACCGAATCGGTCAAAGCTTAAAATAGTTAAACTTAGAATCGTGCAACCAATAACCACATAACTGTGGAATTGCAATCGATAACGCCAACCGGCCCAAGCCAAAAACCAGATTGCAATTGCTAAGGTGGTTAGTTGCACTGAGGCAAAGTTAGACGACATGGCCCCAACTAAGCAGATAAAACTGATAGCTACAACCGTCCAATGAATAATCTGCTCAACGAGTGTTCGAATCCCTTCTTTCACTGTCCAACCCAAAAAAGTTATCCACGAGCGGGAGCGGCTAATAACGAACAGGCTGATTATCCAAATCAATACCGCACCGGTGATTGCCAGTAACCAACTGATTTGCACCGAACCGAGTGTCCACAATGCCCCGGTGAATAGAACGATAGCGAGAGGTATTAGTTCAAGGCGTGGCAATTGCCCAGCAATTAAGGCCGTAACCACTGCATTCCAAATCAGTGTGCTTGACCAGGATGAGGTTGAAATTTCTGCTAAACCATTAATTAATAGGAGTGATTTAAGCGTCGTTCCTAAATTGATTAACCACGCTAAGACCAAAGTTTGTTCTAAAGGTGATTTCAACAATTCAAACCGGTTAGCGTAGGTGGTTGGCGATAAAGTGAGTAATCCAAGTAAGGTGAAATTCGGTGGGTTAGTAATAATTTCAAGCGGTTGGTTGATTGTAGAACGTGCTGGTAAGTAAATAATACGATAATGAAGCCACCACAAGAGCATCCATATGCCTACCGCTAATAAAATAATCCCTTTTCCGGAAGATTCAGGTAAATAATAATGTTTAAAAAGTATACCGGCGGTTCCCAACGCGATTAGAGTGAGATAAAACAAAGTTCTACTGTATAAATTCAAACTTAACCAGAGTAAAACACCACTCACAGCAAATAGTAACGCTGGTAAGGCAGTTGGCAAATAAATTGCCGCTAAAATCACGCTAACCATTAAGCTCAGTAGCGCACTATTAAGAAATACGACGGCAGATTCTTTGGCAACGCGGCGAATCAATAATCCCCAAGCACTCCATAATATCGATAAGATGATTAGACCACCACTAAATTGCGTTATCCAATTCAATCCTAAATAAAGTGGTGTATAAGCTAAAGTGACCGTTATTAATCCAGTGAAAACAGCGGATTGATAATATTTAACCCCACCAAGTGGGTAAAAATCGACCGGTTTTCGCCAATGCCAAGTAGTAATGACTGTAGCCACTATCGCCGTTAACCAACCGATTTCTCCAGGATCGGCATGATAGAGACTCCAGATAAATAGACCGAGACCTAAACTAAAAATAACTCGATAACAAATAATGGCTAAAGCCATTGAATGACGGTGTTGCGCGAGGTGGTACAATCCCATCAAGCCACTCAACCCTGGTAAACTGAGCAGAAAATACCAATGATAAGGAAAGTGCTGTAAAATCAATAAGCCATATAATCCACTTAAACAAGCGAGCAATAAATAGAGCGGCGGTAAGGTTAAATAGTTCCATAACATCATTCCATAAATCACGCTACCTATTATCAAAGTTAAGGTAGTAGGGATGAGTCCGACCCACGAATATAAAACGGCAACTACCGATAATCCATAAATGACAAAAGTGAAATGGCTTAGTAAAGCTTGTTTATGAACCCACTGTTTAAATTGAATATCCACTTGCAATAGCAGGAAGCAAAGTGCCATTAAAAATGGGCCAACATAACCGGCCGGTAACGTTATTCCACTGCTCCAAATGGAATGGATAAAAGTAACGACAGCCGCATAAATCAGAGTTCCGGCAGCGTAGTAAGCGACGGGATGTGGCTCGATAAAAATCGCATATAACCACTGTTGACTAAAACGCCATAAGGCGTAACTTAATAAACTCAGTAAACTGACATGTAATCCGGCTAATACCAACCAATGGGGTATAAAATTAACTATTGGGATAGCTAACTGTAAACTCGCTAAAGCAATGAATAAGTAAGGATGTTCACTTTGTAAATGCCGTTCCATCATGCCAGAAGCCAAGCGAATTGCTACAACTATCAAACCAACGGTAATGACTACACCCAAGGTTGTTAAACTAACTAAGCCCAGGTTAGGAAAACTACTTTGAATTAGACGTGTTGCCGCTGCTAGATCCAGCGGTACTAATAAAACCGCCAAGGTGGATAACACGTGACTGGCTGTCAATAATTGCGGACGCCGCCGCCGAATTTGATAACTTCCCCAAAACAGTAATAAAGTGTAAAAATAAAGGATTACAAACACGGTGACTGCGTTAGCAAAGCCAGTAGTATAAGTCACCAAGAAAACTGAACCGGAGATAAAGCAGAAACCGCCAATAAACCAACCTAAATTTTGCCATAAAAACGGCAGCAACAGACGGGTGAACACCTCGCGGTTGAGCTGGCGTGGCAACCAAGTAAAGGCTTTCTTTTTTTGTTGAGTGTGAACTATAACTTCAGTAGTCTCTAATGCTTTAGGCAATGGTACTGATTGAGATGGTGCTATAATTGGCTGAACAGCAAGTGGTATTTCTTCAATTGCCTGAGTTAAAGACAATTGTTCTACCACAACCGGTGGCGAAGTCGCTTGAACAGAATGGCTCACCACTTTTGGCAAAGAAGTCGGTTGAGGCGGTGGTGTTACCGTTGGCGAATTTGCCATAGCAGCCATTTGAATTTCAGCGGCTGGAACCGGCGATTTCTGAGTAGCAGACTGTTTTCTAACTGAAACGGGGGATGAGGTTGGTTGAGAAGTTGAACGCCAAGGTGGTACACCCAAGTTACCGCCTATCTGCTTCTTTAACAGAATCCAGGCCATTTCTAATTTTAGTTGGTGTTCACTCTCGGTTAAGCCTAATTTCTCAACTAACTTTTTATAAATAATATCTATATTTTTAGCTAAATAGTTATAATCATCGGTAGATAAATGACCTAAACGCTGCTGTTGTTTCAGTTCCAAATATAATAAAACTGCTGAGATTAACTGAGGATCCGAGTCATTATCGATGTCAGGCTTAGATTGAGCTTCAATCGGTAATGACTGGTTATTTTTATAAATAGCCCAGAATATTAGTATTATTGTAGCAATGAGCGCTACTGTTTCTGGTAAGTTATACCAGAAAAAGAATATCAATAGAAACAGAACAATAATCATATTTTCCTCCTCCAAGTAACCGATTTGAGCGGCAACTATGACTGTTTGGGAATTTTAATCTTTAGTGAAGCTAATTCCGCTTCCACTTCTTGGTTTATTTCCATATCCAAAAATTCCTTTTCCAAGGGTGACCGATCCTCATCCAATTCGGCGAGTGCTTCGGTTCGGCTTTCCATATCGGCGATCTTATCTTCCATCCGGTTAAAACACGTTTGTGATTCCAAATTTGCTTGGAGCTTGTCTACCGTTTTATGCAATTGCTGACGTGCTTGAGCAGCTTGTTGCCGTGCTATTAAGGTACTGCGTTTTAGTTTCGCTTCGGTTAGCTTCGCTTCCAATTGACGCAATTGTGTTTTTAGACGTTCACTTGTGGCTTGAGCGGATTCCCAAGCTGGCTCTAAACCATTAATGATTCTATCAATTTCTTTCTTCCGCTTTAATGCCGAACGTGCTAACTCTTCTTTATCCAATTCTAAGGCGGTTTGTGCTTTCTGCAACCACTCTTGGGCGTGGTGACGGTGTGTTTCTAACTCGCGGAATAGTCGCTTTTCACTTGCAATCGCGGTAATCACACCTTCTTTGCATTGATTAATATTTTCTTCCATTTCACGAATAATCTGTTTAATCATGCGTTCTGGATCTTCAATATGATCAAGTAAATCATTAATATTAGCGTTGACGATATCACTTATTCGTTTGAATAAACCGGCCATGATAGTTCTCCTGTTATAGAATTAATTTAACAATGACTAAGCTTTCAACCAATTTGGGTAATGGGAAGCCCTATCTAAAAATCAGTTTTCAAATAAAACTAATATATATATATACTATATACTAGTATAGTGTATTTAAGTTAAATGTAAATATAAATACATCAAATATTTTTTAATTATTCTAATTATAAAGTTTTTTTTGTGGAATTTTACTGGGAGTGTGATATCGCAATCTTTTTGGCGAGCGTAGTCTTTAGGGTAACGATTTCTTTTACTAATCTAGAAAAAAAGCTTGGCTTAGCGAAGCCTGATAACACGCAAAGCTGAACTTCGCCAACAGACATTACTAAGCTGAGCTTGGTGGCGAGCTAAATATGCACAGCCGAGTTTGGTATTGAGTTTTAGTACCTTCTTGTTCAATTCTTCAATAGAAACTGACTTCGGCAAGCCTGGAACAATAATTAAGCCATGTTTTGACTTTTTCAGGGAGAGTGATTTGCCAGTTTGGGGTAATAATTTAACTGCTTCTTGAATTAAGTGATAATATTTAGAATATTTCTCTAGATAAGAATTAGCCAGAGAAACCAAACTCTTGGGCGCGATGGTTAGGTAATCAAGTCACTCAGGTGCATTAGGTATCAGCCATAACGCACCAGAGGTTAAACACCAGTTAATATTAAATAAATGTTTTTGGTGCGTTAATAACGCACCCTACACTAGCTTAGCTTTTAGTTCGTATTTCAATTATCGACGAGGTGGGTACCGGATTACCAAACAAGGCATTGCGGATTAATTTGCGCATTAGATCAATCGGGATCAGGATAACCGCAAACATCACCATATATAACCACTCCATCGGTTCTAAAGGTACCGTCCGTAGAATTTCGCCACCAATGTAAATAAACAAGGTTTGGATGCAGAAAATTAAGACGATAATTCCTAAGAAGAGTTTGTTATCTAAAATGTGTTCAAATAAATTCAAACTTTGGGTACGAGCGTTGAAAGTATTAAAGACGTGCATAAATACGAAGAAGCCAAAGAAAGCCGTTAAAAAGATGGCTTCGGCTTCTTTGCTGCCAAGCGGATGACCTCGAGAAAATAATTCCTGAATGGGTGGATAATTTAAGAAAATTAAACTCGCCATTGCTGCCGCTGTACCGTTAACTAATACGGCTGCCCACATATCTTTACTGATTAACCGCTCGTCTTTGGGAATGGGTTTTTCTAACATATAGCGAGAAAGTGCCGCTTCGCCCGCAAAAGCTAAACCGGCTAACGTATCCATAATAATGTTTAGCCAAAGTAATTGTGTCACGGTTAAGGGTAAGTCAAAGCCAAAAAAGCTGCCTAAAAACGAAACCAAAACCGCCGACATGCTGACTGTTAATTGGAAAATCAGGAATTTGCGAATAGATTTAAATAAAGTTCTGCCATAAAGCACCGCTTTAGTTATAGAAGAAAAATTATCGTCTAAAATCACAATGTCGCTGGATTCTTTAGTCATTTCGGTACCACTCCCCATCGCAAAGCCAACATCGGCACTTTTGACTGCCGGTGCGTCGTTGACACCATCACCGGTCATGCCAACGACCCAGTTTAATTCTTTTGCGAGTCTCACTAAGCGACTTTTATCGGTAGGAAAGGCTCGCGCCACCACATAGAGATGGGGGAGGATTTGCTTGAGTTCATTATCAGACAATGCCGCTAATTCAGTAGAAGTGAGGATTTTGGCGGCAGGATCATCTTCGAGTAACCCAACATCAGTGGCTATCGCTTGGGCTGTTTCTTTAGCGTCACCGGTAATCATCACCACATGAATGCCCGCTTGTTTGGCGACTTTAACGGATTGATAGGAAGTTGGACGTAAGGCGTCACGCATCCCAAAGATGCCCAGTAAGGTTAATCCTGATGGTAACTCATTGGTATTACTGAGAGGATCTTCAGTGATGGCAACCGCTAATAAGCGCATGGCTCGTTTTGATAATCCGGTCATTTCATTCAATAAAGCCGCTTTATCATTCAGAGTTTGTTTATCACCATTGACATCAAGATAGTGCGTGCAATTTTCTAATACGACTTCCGAGGCGCCTTTAATTAAAGTTAAGTTGTTTTTTCCCTTGACTTGGGTAGCGGAGAATTTACGGCTGCTATTAAAAGGAATCACTTCAACAATGTCTACTTCATCGGCTTGGGCTAAGAGTGGTGCGACGAAGCGTAACATCGCTTGTTCAGTTCGATCAGCACCAACCATTCTGGGATTGGCTGGATCACTGGTATCAATAACCGCACTGGTGTTATGGCGTAAGGCAAAGGCAACCAAGTTCCGAAGTATTTCAGGAATGTTGTTTAACTGTTGATAAGATTGGGCATTTCCAGTTAAAAAGGTTTCTACGCTCAGTTGTCCTTGGGTTAAGGTGCCGGTTTTATCACTAAATAGAATGGTTAAACTCCCAGCGGTTTCTATACCTAATAGTTTGCGGACTAAAACTTTAACGCTTAAGAGTTTGCGCATATTTAAAGCCAACACCATCGCAATCATCATGGGCAAACCTTCTGGTACGGCAACAACGATAACGATCAGCGCTAAAATCATTGCCGTAATCATGTCCCTAATAATTAACCCCGCGTCTTGGGCAAAATAGGTTGAGATCGAATCAATGCCAGGATTAGGGTTAATGACAATATTGTTCAGCATAAAGGCAATCGCAATGAAAGTCGCACCAATATAGCCGAAGGTAGCAATATGTTTACCGAGTACTGATAATTTCTCTTGGAGCGGTGATAATCTCGCTTCAGCAGTGAGGATTTCTTTCATCGTTTCACCATAGCGGGTTTTATCACCAATCGCTGTGGTTTTCATGACGCCTTCACCATCTTCAATTAAGCCGGCTCGAGAGAGCAGATTATGTTCTTCTAAAGTTTGTTCTGCCGCTGCCGCTTGTTTTTTTACCGGTTCCGATTCACCAGTTAAAGAAGCTTCATTGACTTCCAAGTGACCTTCTACTAGAAAACCATCGGTTGGAATGGTATCGCCCGGTTGTAACAAAATAAAATCACCCACCACTAGGTCGTTGATACTCACTTCTACTAATTTGCTGTTTCTGAAAACTTTAACTTGAATTAGCGACGCTTCTTCCAACAACTTTTGGAAGGCGCTTTCGTTACTATGTTCAGACCAGGTAGCGACGAGGGTTGCGAGAAAAACAGCGAGTGCAATTCCGACACTTTCATACCATTCAGCATAGCCTAAAAAGGTCAAGGTTAGGGTGATTGTCAAAGCGACCAATAGGACAATAATGAGTGGATCTTTAAAATTAGACCATAATTTATCCAAAAACGTTTCTCGCTCTTGGGTGGTGATGATATTGGCACCGTATTTCGCGCGCGCCAATTCAACTTCATTATCGGTTAGACCAGGAAAAAATAGTTTCATATAACCCTTTGTTATTAAACATTTAAATAATCAATTTTTGCACAATATTAATTAATTGTTCAAGCGTTTTAAGTCCCTGTAATGTACCCACTTGGCTGTAATTGATCAATTTCGCATGATGAGTAACGCTATTGTCAACGGTAGCCATGCAACAGACATTACCACTCTCACCGGTATCTAATGCGACTGAAACACGGTTATTGTTATCATCCGCTAAGGTGAGGGTGATATCACTGTCTTTGAAGCGAGCGGCGTGACCGACTTTTACCATGCCATAATCCCAGCAAAATAGCCACACATAGTTCATCTCGTCCAAGTTGTAGATATGCATGACTTCTACATTATCGCCAGCCTTATCACCAACGCCTTTATCTTCACTTAAAGTAATGTAAGGAAATTTATCCAGATTACCCTGATCGCCAAAGTAAACTAATCCTTGTTGACCGGCTTTAGTTTCATAAGCCGCTGCTAAATCAAAATCGGCTGCGGTAGTCCAAGTCATGGTGACGGTAAGGGGTCGACTGATATCAATTGAGGTATTTTCACCTTTTTGCTTTAGTTCCATAATGCGGTTCTCTCTCTAAGGTAAGAAACTAGCGATGAGGCGGTATAATGAGACCGTTTGCTCTAAATTTAAATTATTCAACCTGCTGATAAGAAAGAATAAAGGTTAACATAAATAGTAAAGTAGCGGCAACTACGATGGACGGACTAGTTGGGGTGTCCCAACGCCAAGACATATAAAGTCCGATAATCACAGCTAAACAACCGAAAATACTGGCTAAACCAGCCATTTGTTCTGGGGTATGAGCAAAACCACGCGCTGCTGCTGGTGGAATAATCAGTAACGCGGTTATTAGTAAAATACCCACTATTTTCATCGTCATCGCCACGACCAAAGCCACCATGAGCATGAACCATAGCCGTATTCGGGTTACTGGGACTCCCTCAACTTGCGCTAATTCTTCATTTAAAGTAATCGATAACAACGGCGACCAAATGAACATTAAGCCAAGTAGGATAAAGATTCCGCCACCATAAATCCAGTATAAATCAGTCCAATTGACCGCCAATAAATCGCCAAACAAATAAGCTTGTAAATCGATGCGTAAACCTTCTCCCTGGAGAAAAGCTAAGGCGACCAATCCCAAAGATAAGGCGCTGTGAGCCAATATGCCCAATAAAGTGTCAGTTCCGAGGCGTTTTTGTTGTTGTAAAATGACGAGCAAAATAGCGATGAGTATACAAACCACTAAGGTACTAAAACTCAGCAGGGTAGCTAGCGGTAATTGGCTAGAAAAATGCCATCGTAAATCCAGCGCAAACCCGATAACGATGCCTAATAAAGCCGAATGCGCTAAAGTATCACCAAAATAAGCCATGCGTCGCCAAACAACAAAGCAACCTAATGGACCGACTATTAGGGCAATCCCCAAACCACCGATTAAAGCACGCCATAGAAAAGTATCTATAACAATCATTTTATTAGTATTAGTAATAGCGTAAAGTTAGTTAGTTAACTGATTATGGTGATGATGATGATGAGTATAAATGGCCAAATCTTCTGCAGCTCTGCTACCAAACAATTTTTGATAGCTTGGATGTTGCGTCACCATAGCGGGATGTCCAGAGCAACAAACTTGTTGATTCAAACAAATAACATAATCAGTCGCTGCCATCACTAAATGTAAATCATGCGATACCATTAAAATGCCACAACCACGTCGTTGGCGAATTTGGGCAATTAGTTCATATAATTCATATTGTCCGTTGACATCAACCCCCTGTATGGGTTCATCCAAAACTAATAAATCGGGTTGACGTAATAGCGCACGGGCTAAAAGTACCCGCTGCATTTCACCACCGGACAGATTCACCAGAGAACGTTTCAAGATAGGCATAATATTGACTTCCTGAACTATATTTTGAATAATTGAGTGATTCTGAACACCGCTAAGTTGCAGAAATCGACTAACGGTTAAGGGTAAAATAGGATCAACTTTGAGTCGTTGTGGCATATAACCGATGCGTATACCTGGCTGTCGACAAATCTTACCGAACTGCGGTTTTAATAAGCCTAAAACTACTCGTACTAAGGTAGATTTACCAGCGCCATTTGGCCCAATTAAAGTAATGATTTTACCCCGTGGTACTAACAGGGATACATTTTGTAATGCAATATGTTGCCGGAATTTGACGGTGATATCATTTATCTGTACTAAAATATCATTAAACTGCATGCGTTTTGGCGTGGTCTCGTGGTGCTGAGATGGTAATCGGTTGCTATGGCTACCTGAAAAACTGTCTAATTATTTTTTAGATTTAACCATTTATAATATAATCCATTTTAACTACTTCAAGAAGAATATTTTTATGTTAAATCGATTTTGGTTAGGGATATTTTTACTCTGGTTGGTTACGCAGTTCACTGTTCAAGCGAGTCAAGTCCCTCAAGTGGTCGTTTCAATTAAACCGATTCATTCTCTGGTGATGGGTGTGATGGATGGGATAGCGGTACCCAACTTATTGTTATCTGGTGGAGAATCTCCTCATACTTACAGCTTACGACCGTCACAAATGAGACAATTACATCAAGCCAATTTGCTAATTTGGATTGGTCCAAACATTGAGGTATTTTTAGGAAAAACGGTAGCGACTCTCAGTAATCAAACTCAACAGTTACGCTTATTTGAAGTACCTGGTTTAACTTTATTAAAAATACGTGAAGGGGGTGCTTGGGAAGCACATTCGCATGGAGACGCAGAATCCATACCCGATCATGAACACGAAGTCCATTCCAAGACATCCGAACAAGCTTACCAATGGGATCAACATCTTTGGTTGGATCCACACAACGCCAAAGTTATGGTAAACGCGATCGCTCAGGCACTGAGTCAAGTCGATCCCGACCGGGCTTACCACTATACTCACAATGCTAACTTACTTATTCAGCGGCTCAATAAACTCGATCAAGATTTACAAAAACAATTATCAGCCAGTCAAAATCTACCTTTTTTAGTATTTCATGATGCTTATCACTATGTTGAAAATCGTTATCATTGAAGGCAGTCGGTTCTATTACGCTGTCACCGGAAATATTGCCCAGTGCTAAACGATTACAGGCGTTACGAACTCGCCTTAATCAATTACAAGTTCGTTGTATTTTCAGTGAACCCCAATTTGAATCGGCACTCGTTAAAACGCTGATTGAAGGAACTTCAGTACGACAAGGTACCTTAGATCCTTTAGGCGTCAAGTTAGCGGCAGGAAAAGAAGCTTATTTCGAGTTGTTGCATCAATTAGCTCAATCACTTAATGAATGTTTGCTGTCTCAATAGCAACCTTCTCAAAACAGTTCGTAGGATGGGTAGAGCGAAGCGAAACCCATTTTACTCAAGAGAAAAAACCTGACCAACTTTTAATTAAAACAGGTCAGGTTTATACCATAGAGCATGATCTAAATTAATCAGATGTTTTTGGGGCTGAATCTTTTTCTTTATTACTATCTTTTTGGGGTTGATTAACTGGGGTTGTCGATTCTGTCACCTTATCATCAACAACATATAATTTTTCAATGATAACCGGCGATTGTGGAACATCAGTCGGAAAAGGACCACCACTACCGGTTGGTACCTTTTTGATTTTATCAACGATTTCCATTCCTTCAATAACTTTACCGAACACCGTATATCCCCACCCTCGCGGGGTCGAACTGGTATAATCTAGGAAATGATTATCTTTAACATTAATAAAAAATTGTGCTGTCGCCGAATGGGGATCATTGGTACGTGCCATTGCAATCGTGCCACGAACGTTTTTTAAATCATTATTGGCTTCATTATTGATAGGTTCGTGTGTTTCTTTCTGTTGATACTTTTGGGTAAAACCACCACCTTGGATCATAAAATCATCAATAACGCGATGAAAGATAGTACCGTCATAAAAACCCTCTCTCGCATAACGAATGAAATTAGCCACCGTCTTGGGTGCCTTTGCCGGGTTCAGTTCTATAATAATAGTGCCAAAGTTAGTTTTCATACTCACTAAAGTTGGTTTAACCTCAGCACTATAGGTACTCGTAGTCAACATATATATTAAGACTCCAATAAGCCATTTCATTAATAATCTTCTCCCCAAATAGTGATAAAATCAATAAACAGGTTATTACCTTATTTAACTCAGTTGAAACTAAATGTTGAGATTAACTGTTAAAAAAGGTGATTATACAATATTATTTCTAGCTGAGAACAATTGTTGCCACCACCGTTTACGATTGTTGGGTGTCGGCGCATTATCTATAATCGATTCTGGAGGAATACGGGTTAATAACCAACGTGGCGGAATAGTTGTACCACTGGAACCACAAACTGCCCCCAGGTTATGGGGATCGTAGATTTTAATCATCGCGGGAATTTCTTTATTATCAGCGTAAACAATCCCACAATAGTCATGATCATGTTCTTGTCGAAGTAATTGATCAATTTTTTGAATAAATTGATTTAATTCAATTTCTTGAACGGGTGTAGTGGGTACCGGTTCACCAACAAAATAAATGTACCAACCCTGCGGCTGTGCTTTAATCGTTTCCCATAGATCTTCTAATTGATGCCAACGTAACATATTAATAAATCGACCAGTGTAATGTTGTTGGAATAAAATAGTTGTCGAATTCATCCTGGCTAATTCTAATAATTAAGATAATAAGGTGGAAGCAGACCAACCTGATTTAATTTAAGTGAATCGGATTGGATATATTCTCGGTTGTTTCGAGCTATTGAGTTAATTATCTATAAATCAGTGAGTTGGAAAAATTTACTTCTATCCAACTCACTTGATTCAATTAGTCGAAATACTTTATTAACCTTAAACTCATTTTAATTTAAGGTCATAAGTTGTCGTCAGTTTTTTGGGTACACCTACATTTTTCAAGGTAACATATTGGGGTAACCCATTTTCATAGGGTGGATAGTCTTCACCAGAAATTAAGGGTTGTAGATATTCACGGCAAGCCGGTGTAATCCCAAAACCGTCTGCGCTGATATATTCCATTGGCATTTTCTTTTCGACATTCGCCACATCAGCCAAATTAGCTGAACCAATTTCCCAACGATAAGGATTATTAGAAGTTCGCACCACGGTAGGCATCACGGCATTTTTACCCGCTAATGCCAATTCTACTGCCGATTTACCCAAAGCATAAGCTTGATCGACATCGGTTTTAGAAGCAATATGCCGAGCTGCACGTTGTAGATAATCTGCTACAGCCCAGTGATATTTATAGCCAAGTTTGTCTTTGACCATTTGAGCAATTACCGGTGCTACACCGCCTAATTGAGCATGTCCAAACGCATCACGGGTACCCGCTTCAGCTAAGAAAACCCCATCTTTATTTTTAACACCCTCTGATACCACGATTGAACAGTAGCCATAATTTTTCACGGCTGCATCGACTTTAGCTAGAAATTTGTCTGGGTCAAAAATGATTTCGGGGAATAGAATGATATGCGGAGCATCGCCCTCTTTTTCTGCGGCTATGCCACCAGCGGCGGCAATCCAACCGGCATGACGTCCCATCACTTCCATGACAAAGATCTTCGTTGAGGTTTTTGCCATCGACGCCACATCAAAACTCGCTTCACGAATTGATACCGCAACATATTTTGCTACCGAACCAAAGCCCGGGCAGTTATCCGTAATTGGTAAATCATTATCCACTGTCTTGGGAACACCCACACCGATAATCGGGTAGCCCAATTTTTCTCCAATTTGCGAGACTTTGTGAGAAGTATCCTGAGAATCACCACCACCATTGTAGAAAAAGTAACCAATGTCATGTGCCTTAAAGACTTCAATCAAGCGCTCATATTCGGCCTTACTCTGCTCTAAACCTTTGAGCTTAAATCGGCAAGAACCAAATGCACCGGCTGGTGTATAACGCAGTGCCGCAATCGCTTCGGCTGACTCTTGGCTGGTATCAATCAAATCTTCCATGAGTGCGCCGATAATGCCATTACGACCTGCGTAGACTTTACCAATCTTATCAGGGTGTTGGCGAGCAGTTTCAATAACACCACAAGCAGAAGCATTAATCACTGCAGTTACACCACCCGATTGGGCATAAAAAGCATTTTTTGGCATAGCGCCAATCCCTCCTGTTTTAAGTAGTCACAAAGAATCTACTATATTACCTTATTCGGGAAAATTTTTCTAAGTGATTAGTTTACTATACCGGGCGACCGCCTTAAAATATTCATGAAAATAGATAGTTGAGAAAATAAGTTTTTTATAATTTTATAAAGAAGAGGAGAAGACGGATGTCAGCCAATTTAGTTGAATATTTCAGTAAAATTAACTGTGTTAACTACCCCCAGCCATCCTTGAAAAGGCGGGGAGTCATTTTTCTTAAAATGGCAGTGAGCCTAAGGCTGGGAAGCTATCGAGAACTTTAGCCAAGATAAATTGGATTGGCTACATCCGGTTGAAGGCGAGAATGCCAATTAGACGAGAGGCTTTCCGGGTTTATTTGGAAAGTCCTCTCTTCTGGAGGCAACGGTGTCACTTCTAAAATGATAAAAAAACACCTTAATTTAAACTTAAAATTATTTCTGGCAGCCGAATTTTGGTTTAATTATACATTTTTAGCTTTAGATTAGAGACGCAACAGTATCTGGCTAAAAAAAGCGTATCCCCTCTCGGTAGCGTTAACCCTTTAGTGATGTTGAACAAAGTATCACAACACCTTATTACCAGATCGTTAAAATCACTATGTGTTAAACACTACCCTAATCTATTCTTTGTTGGCTAAATTACTTTAACCTAAATTTTGGGCAACAAAATCCCAGTTAACCAAATTCCAAAAGGCTTCAACATATTTGGGACGCGCATTGCGGTAATCAATGTAGTAAGCATGTTCCCATACATCACAAGTCAACAAGGCAGTTTGATTAGAAGTCATGGGTGTAGCAGCATTACTCGTACTAACTAGGGCTAAACTACCATCTGGATTTTTGACTAACCAAGCCCAGCCTGAACCAAAGGTAGTGATAGCTTTCTTAGTGAATTCTTCTTTAAACTGGTCAAAGGAGCCAAAAGTGCTATTAATAGCATTAGCCAATTTACCGGTGGGTTGTCCGCCTCCCTTGGGGCTTAAACAATTCCAGTAAAAAGTGTGATTCCAAACTTGAGCGGCATTATTAAAAACGCCCTCGGAGGATTGTTTAATAATTTCTTCCAATGATATCTCTGCAAAGGCACTATCTTTAATTAAATTGTTGAGATTAGTCACATAGGTTTGGTGATGCTTACCATAATGATATTCTAGGGTTTCTTTGGAAATATGCGGTTCTAAGGCATTGAGTTCGTAGGGTAGGACTGGTAATGTATGTTCCATGAAACGAATTCCTTTATATCAAGTTGAATGAAAATACCGGGTTTATTGCTTATTTCCGTTTGCTCACACGAAGGTAAAGGGTGAACTCAAATGTTATCCACAGCGGTTGTTTGCTAAAACCGCATTTTTTGACAGCCCATCGCAACAACAACTGGCTGATAACTTTTCCCATTGCTCAATGTGGGTCTATTATTTCTTATTTTCAACCCTAGAGAACTTATGACTGCTAAAATTCCATCCTTACTGACTTTAATCAATGAACTAATTGCTATACCTTCAATTAGTTGCCTTACTCCACAATATGATCAAAGTAATCAAGTCATCATTGAACTATTAGCTCATTGGTGTCAAGACTTAGGTTTTAGCGTAGAAATTTTGCCAGTGCCCAATTATCCTGGAAAATTTAATCTATTAGCGACTTTAGGGAGTGGTGTGGGAGGTTTAGTTCTCTCCGGGCATACAGACACGGTACCTTACGATGCTAATCGCTGGCAAACCGACCCCTTCCGAATGATTGAAATGGATAATCGGTTGTATGGGTTAGGAACAGCCGATATGAAATCCTTTTTTGCTCTCGCATTAACAGCAGCGACTCAATTTACGGGTAAAGTATTGCAACACCCGTTAATTCTGTTGGCAACTGCTAATGAGGAAAGCGATATGGCTGGTGCGCGGGCCTTATTGCAACTGGGACGTCCTCAAGCCCGATGTGCTGTTATCGGTGAACCCACTCAATTACGTCCAGTGCGAATGCACAAAGGAATCTTCAATGAAGCGATTCGCGTGCAGGGCAAATCAGCACACTCAAGTAATCCTTACGCGGGTCAAAGTGCGTTGGAAGGTATGTATCAAGTTATCGGTGAGTTATTGCAATGGCGTCAGGAATTACAGGCTAGTTATCATGATTCCCTCTTTGAAGTACCCGTTCCAACTTTAAATTTAGGACATATTCAAGGGGGAGATAGCCCTAATCGTATTTGTGCTAACTGTGAATTGCACCTGGATTTACGTTTTCTACCGGGGATGTCACTCAAAGAATTACGTACCTTACTTCACCAGCGTGTTCAACAAGTTTTAATGGCAAGTCAATTACAGGTAGAATTCGTGCCACTATTTGAAGGCATCGAAGCCATGGAAACACCTCCTCACACTGAAATGGTGCAAGTTGCTGAACATCTGACGCAACATTCTGCCCACGCTGTTGCCTTTGGAACGGAAGCACCCTATTTAAAAGCACTCGGTATGGATACCATTATACTCGGCCCAGGAAGTATTGCTCAGGCACATCAACCCAATGAATTTATTGCACTTAATCAACTACAACCGATGATTAATATTTTAACTCAGTTAATTAAACACTTTTGTTTATCGGCCTAATTAACCTCTGTTAGGGGAAAAATGAAATAGGGATACTTCTTCATTTACTCAACCCATTTCTTTTTCCCATTATTCACGCTATAAAAATACTTTAAAGTGAAAAATAAAGTAGCCTATTCAAATTGCAACCGTAAATTTTCCTCTTCTAATAGATGATAAAGAGCATTATCCCGAGCCATTTCAATATCCTTTTGTTCAGAGATTGCTCGTTCCTCCTCTAATTCTTCACGAATAGAACCTAATTCATCTCGCAACTGTGCATTCTCTCGGGTTAATTGTGAAATGATTTCGGTCAACTGAGTATTCTCAGCCTTTAGCCGGGAATTATCTTTTTTCAATTGGCTTTTTTCAATTTTTAAGCGGGAGATATCGGTTTTCAGACGTTGATTCTCTTCTCTGAAAAGCGGATGAATCGAATCATCTGATTGATAACCAATGCGAGATTTTGCAGATATTGGCGTTTTAATTGTCATGGTTTCCATCCTTTCCCATCAAAAAGTGGGTACATCTGTGCGGAGATAGTGGTAAAATAAAATTACCTTGTTATGTTTTAACTTTATAATCGAATACTATTAATAAGAAGACTAAACCGTTTTTTGTAGATAATCAACTTTATACCTAAAAATATTTCTGCGTTATCAGTTATCAGGGTTGTGATTTACCCAATTCACATTTTGAACAATCTCTTATTAGGAGAGACCCCTTTTTTTCCAAACGACTATGACTAGTATCGTTCATAAAAATAGTTTAGCAAAGAATTCTCAACAATTTTTTGTTGAATGGTTTCGTCAGGTTTCACCTTATATTCACACGCACCGTGGACGTACTTTTGTTATTTGTTTTGGGGGCGAGGCTGTACAAAGTCCCAATTTTACTTATCTTATTCATGATATTGCTTTATTAAGTAGTCTTGGAATTCGTCTCGTTTTAGTACATGGTATTCGTCCTCAAATTGAAGCTTGCTTACAAGTTCAAGGGATATCTTCACATTATGTGGATGATATTCGAGTAACGGATGAAGTTGCTTTACGTTGTGTTAAATCAGCTTGTGGTGAAGTGCGTATTGAAATCGAAAGTTTATTATCAATGGGATTAACTAATCATCCGAGTTCCGAAGTTAATATTCGTACTGCCTCAGGTAATTTTATTACCGCTCGCCCGATTGGAGTACGTCATGGGATAGATTATTGCTATAGTGGGGAAGTTCGTCGAATTGATACAACAGCGATTACCCGCCGACTGGACGAAGGCTGTATTGTCTTAATTGCTCCCATTGGTTATTCTCCGACCGGCGAGGCATTTAATTTATTAACTGAGGAAGTCGCCACTCAGGTAGCAATAGCCTTACATGCAGCCAAATGGATTTGCCTAACAGAACATGGCGGTATTTTTAATCCAGATGGACAATTAGTTAGACAATTAACTGGGTTAGAAGCGCAGGATTGGCTACAACATAATCCTCATTTTGAATATAAGAAACAATTAATTAATGCCGTAAAAGCCTGTCAACAAGGTGTGCAACGAGTACATTTAGTTTCACGACAAAGAGAAGGTTCGTTATTACTAGAACTCTTTAGTCGCGACGGTGTAGGAACACTCATTAGCACTGATCCGTTTGAACATATTCGTAAAGCCACGATAGATGATGTTGGCGGCATACTCGAATTAATTCAACCATTAGAGGTAACCGGTATTTTAGTCCGCCGCTCCCGAGAGAAATTAGAAGTGGAAATCAACTATTTCATGGTGCAAGAAAGAGATGGGATGATTATTGCCTGTGCGGCCCTTTATCCATTTCTAGCCGAAGGAATGGCCGAATTAGCCTGTCTTGCAGTCCACGCCAATTATCGCGGTGCTAATCGCGGAGATAGTTTATTAGCCTTTTTAGAACGCGAAGCTCGGCAACTTGAAATCACTCACCTTTTTGTTCTTACCACTCATACTGCACATTGGTTTCGGGAAAGGGGATTTATTCCGGCAGAATTAACTTCAATTCCCATTTCACGGCAAAGTTTGTATAATTATCAACGTAATTCTAAAGTGTTTTTGAAGCAACTCATTTGAGGGAAAGAGATGGCGCGTTACGCTGCGCTAACGCACCCTACTTAGCTTAGCTTTTTTATTATGGTTTAACGTAACGGCCTACCCTACTCATGCCAATAGAGCAAGATGAAGTAAAAACAACTCTCGTCATTGGGCAAATATCTTCAAGCCCCGTTAACAAGTTGAAATGAGTGCCTGAATACGGGCAAAGATAACCCCTCCCTCGACCATGCGAAAACCGCTGCAGATTTTGAGTTTAACCTTGGAGGTGTGTAAGTCCCGTTCCGCTAGGTTATTAGTGAATGGGACCCCGGCGTCGAAAGCAAAGGCCAGTACACTTTCTTGATAAGTTCGGAGACAGTCAAGCTTGAGTCGTTACGTGAAACCACCGCCTTTAGGCGGTGGAGTATTCATTTTTTTAGCGGGAATTGCGGAGTATCATCAAATTTAAAAGCCTTTAGAATAAGCTGATAAAGTTCCAGGTATATTAAAACGTTGCCAAACCTTATGTAGAAATACTTTAAACAGATATTGACCCGGTTGAAATTTAAGTTTTGGTAGTTGCTGCATATTTTGCCAAGCTAGAAAACTTGTTTTGAATAGTTCCCGCAACACCCCGAACTGAGGTAATGCTTCTATCTGCTCGGCATTATCATCTGAAAAAAATTCTAAAGTGTGCTCAAGTAATTTGCCTAAATTAGAATGGTTTACTTCAAATAGTTGTAGGTACACTGCTTGACCAAATGGTATCATTTGAATTTTACGAATGCTTAACCAGGTGGAAGAGAAAAAAGAACCCTTTTTGAGTTGAAGGTAGTTGGCAACTGACGCCTTATCCACCCTACGAATTCTTGATTTTAGATAGGTGCTTATGATTTCGCCAACTGCTGTTAAAACCCAATCCTAAAAAAGCTTGACTTGTCAGTTACACATAGGTTGTAAGATAGTTAGGCTAACTCAATTTGAATGTGATAAGTTGTTGCAACAACATCTACAACAGATGAACACTCTCTAGCAGGTGATAGCAGATACAACAGCAAATGAATCGTTGAATCCTTCCAATAATTTGATAAGAAATCGTGACCTGATAAATAGCCGTATGGATAAATTAGAAAAGCGTCTTAATAGCATGTATGCTTTACTTGAACAGATATTAGCTCATCAGCACGCTTCTCAATCCAATCCTTAAACCAAGAAGTAACTACCACTTAAAATAACCCAAGGAGATTGTAATCATGAAATATCATACTTTACTAGCTATCGTTATATTAGCAATAAGTACTTCATCCGTTTTTTCAAAAAGTGGCGAGCAAGGTGGCATGAAAGATCGTTGTAAGCTAGAAGAATTAATGAAACTTCAACACAAACGGGAAGAAATTTTAGCACAATGGAAAAAATGCCTAATGGGGAAACCGTATGTCATTTAATTGAATCAATAGATATCTCGGCTTATCATTAATCTGTTTAATCTTGTTCTATTGGTGATTTATTAAGGTGCTGATAAGCATCTAAAGCTTCGCGACGGGATTGCATATAATCAATAATCGGGGAGGGATAATCGAGTTGGAGTTGAGCCAGCCAAGGTCTATGTCGATATTGTGGTGATAAACCAGCTAATTCTGGCAACCAACGTTGCAAGTAATTCCCTTGCGGATCAAATCGAGTGCTTTGTAATAACGGATTGAAAATCCGGTGGTAAGGTATTGCATCAGCACCACAACCCGCTACCCATTGCCATCCTAAAGTATTATTCGCCAAATCTGCGTCCACGAGATGTTCCCAAAACCAATAGGCACCTTCTTGCCAGGGAATGGCACAGTTTCTAGTGAGAAAAGCCGCCGCTACCATTCGCACGCGGTTGTGCATCCAACCGGTTGTTAACAATTCTCGCATTCCAGCATCAACCAAAGGGTAACCCGTTTGGCCTTGTTGCCAAGCCTTGAATAACTTTTGATAATCAGTACGCCAAGGAAATTTTTTAAATACCGACCGTAAAGGTTGTTCAGGGGTATGGGGATAGTGATAGAGTAAGTAATAAGCAAATTCGCGCCAGAAAAGTTGGCGTTCATAATTTTGTATACCCCGGACACGACCATTAAGATAATGTAGAGCATATTCAACGGCTCCTATAACTTGTCGTGGTGATATCTCACCAAAATGTAAATGCGGTGATAAGCGAGATACGCCATCTATCCCAGGAAAATCTCGTTGTTCAGCATAATAACTGATAGGACCACTACACCATTGTTGTAAACGTTGCCAAGCGCCCGCTTCACCCGGTTGCCAAACTTGGGCAAATTCGTTAGCACTACAACCCGATAATAATTTTAAATCGGCTAACTTTAAACTGGAGGGCCATAGTTGATGCGCCTTAAAAATAAGGGGGGTAGTTAACGGTAATTCCGAGAGGAGAGAACGTTGGCAAGTTCGCCAAAAAGGCGTAAATAATTGATAAGGTTTACCGGCGTGAGTGTGAATAGTCCAGGGTTCATGTAATAAATCGGCTTTAAAGCCTTGCGCAATAATGCCTTTGGCCCGTAAAGCGGTTTTAATCGTGTTATCACGCGTGATAATAGCGGGTTCAGATAAATGGTTCCAGTAAACGGCTTTAGCTTGAGTTGAATGAATGAGATTTTGTAGAACCGGTAAACTACACCCTTGAAAAAATAATAACCGTGAATGTTTAGTCCGTAGAGCGATATTGAGGGCTTGTAAACTATGATGTAACCACCAACGGCTAGCACGTCCAATTGGCCAAGGTGTTTCCTCCTTGGGTGCGTAAATATAAATGGGAATAACCTGGTAGCCTTGAGCTAAAGCATGATGTAATGCTGGATTGTCTTGTAACCGTAAATCACGACGAAACCAAACGATAGCATGGGACATAAATGTTTATGGCAATACGTCATTGGTTTGCAGAATTTAAGGTGCAATATGACGCTCAATTTGGTTAATTTTAAAATAGATCTGTTGTAAAGTGGTCGGAACCGCTTGAATTTGTGAGAAAGTGATCGTCTTTTTTTGCCCATTAAGTGTAAATTGCAAGGTATGATACGAATTATTTTTTGAGCAGTTATTTTGACAACCGTAATTTTCTTGCAGATCGAAGATCTCACTGTCATTCACTAATTGTTTAAATGCTTGTATATCACTTTCGGCTAATTGCTCGGCTTTAATGACTTGATTTCGATAGCTTTGCTCAGCCGGTGGCTGTTCCACAACCGTCACTAAGCCATTATTTTTAATAGTCACTGTCTTGCGCCAACTGGTTTCATGGGGATGAGTAGAATAAATGACTTCTACGGTAGTTGGCGGAATCGTCTCTGATTGCAAGTGTGAACATCCTACATTGAAACAAGCCGATTCAAGGATGATACTTATAACAGTTATTTTTTTTAGCATAACTCATCAGTTATCAGTTATCAGTTATCAGAGAATAGTAAACTTTAATGGTTTTTTTCCGGTATTTTCTCGTTGCCACGCGCCGGCGTCACTGCGATTAACTTAAACTGGGTTTCCTCTTTTGCTCCCTCTCCCAAAGAGGGAATTTTTTCTTCAGTTAATATCCATAACGTGGGAACAAGAAACGAAAAAACTATTTCACTGACAACTGACTAAGCCGTTAGCTTTTTATATTTGATTCGGTGTGGATTATCCGCATCTATTCCCAGACGACGATGGCGATCCGCTTCATAATCAGCATAATTACCTTCAAACCACACCACTTGACTATTTCCCTCAAATGCTAACATATGGGTAGCAATTCGATCTAAAAACCAACGGTCATGTGAAATGACCACCGCACATCCCGGAAAAGCTAACAAAGCCTCTTCAAGAGCACGTAGTGTTTCTACATCCAAATCATTGGTGGGTTCGTCTAAAAGCAATAAATTACCACCACTTCTCAGTAATTTTGCTAAGTGAACCCGATTACGTTCGCCACCGGATAATTCTTTAACTCGTTTTTGTTGATCGGGACCTTTAAAATTAAAACGCCCCACGTAAGCTCTGGAAGGAATTTCATATTTACCCACAACAATATTGTCTAAACCACCGGAAATAACTTCCCATACCGTTTTTTCGCCTTCTAGGCTATCCCGACTTTGATCAACATAAGCGAATTGAACTGTCGGTCCGATTCTTAATTGACCGTTATCGGGCTGTTCCTGCCCTACTATCATCCGAAATAGGGTCGTTTTTCCAGCACCATTGGGACCAATAACGCCAACAATCCCACCACGTGGTAAATTAAAGTTGAGATTTTCTATTAAGAGGTGATCATCAAAACTTTTACCAATATTAATCGCTTCTACCACTAAATCGCCTAAACGTGGACCCGGTGGAATATAAATTTCTTGAGTTGCATTGCGTTTCTCAATATCTTGATTGACTAATTCGTCAAAGCGGGCGATACGCGCTTTACTTTTAGCATGACGACCTTTAGGGTTGCTGCGTACCCATTCTAATTCAGCTTTCATGGTCCGTTGTCGTGCCGTTTCTTGTTTTTCTTCAACCGCTAATCGTTGTTCTTTCTGTTCTAACCAAGACGAATAATTGCCTTGCCAAGGAATTCCTCGACCACGATCGAGTTCTAGAATCCAACCAGCAACATTATCTAAAAAGTAACGATCATGCGTAACCGCGATAACAGTACCCGAATAATCTTGGAGAAATCGTTCTAACCAAGCCACTGATTCCGCATCAAGATGGTTGGTTGGTTCATCCAATAGCAACATATCTGGTGCTGAGAGCAATAGCCGACATAGGGCAACGCGACGCTTTTCACCACCAGAAAGTTGATTAACCTCACTTTCCCATTCTGGTAACCGTAGGGCATCTGCGGCTATCTCTAATTGGCGATCTAATTCCCAAGCATTGGCTGCATCGATTGCATCTTGTAATTGACCTTGTTCTGCTAATAAAGCATTCATTTCCTCATCGCTCATCGGTTCGGCAAATTTCATGCTGATTTCATTGAAGCGATCTAATAGCGCTTTGGTTTCAGCAATCCCTTCTTCGACGTTACCACGAACATTTTTTTGTAGATCTAATTGGGGTTCCTGAGATAAATAGCCAATGCGGATACCCGGTTGTGGACGTGCTTCGCCATGATATTCTTTATCAATGCCGGCCATAATGCGTAATAAAGTCGATTTACCAGCGCCATTTAACCCCAGTACGCCAATTTTAGCACCCGGAAAGAATGATAATGAAATATCTTTAAGAATTTCACGTTTGGGTGGTACCACTCTGCCCACTCGATTCATGGTATAAATATATTGAGCCATGCATTGCCTTTGTTAGTTATCAGTAAGTGTAGCCTGGATGAAGCGTAACGGAATCCAGGGAAATAACGCTTTAATTATCAATTAACCGCCCTGAGTTATCAAGAAACAGTTGGATTGAATGAAAATTGGATAGCGGTTACCTATTGTATTTACTATCGCTAACGGTAAGATTTAAGCGCTAGGTAACTCTACAATAAAAGTTGATCCTTTACCTACCTCGCTTTCACACCATACTTTACCTTTCATCGCGGCGACTAGTTTGTTAACAATAAATAAACCTAAACCAGTGGAATATTCCCCACCGGTTGGTTGAGGTGTTAATCGACTAAATTTACCAAATAATTTAGCTAAGTCGTTTTCATCTAATCCAGGTCCTTGATCTTGAACTTCACATCGAATATAAGGATTTTGTTGAAAAATGTGTATATAAACCATTTTGCCCAACGGCGAGTATTTAATGGCATTGGAAACTAAATTATCAAGAATCTGTTCGCTAAGATTTTTATCTACCATAGCTTTGAAAGAGAACGACTGGAGTTTTAAATGTACCACAATAGACTTAGTTTTAATTTGTTCTTCATGGTGGTCAAGTATTTTTTGTACAATCGGCAAAATATCAATTGGTTCGAGATTAATATTGAACTTCCCTGATTCAATGACACTGACATCCAATAATTGGGTAATCAACTGAGACATCCGGGCAACAGATTGGTAAATTTTACCCATATAGTTAAGGATTTTTTCTGGCGGTATGATTGCTAAATTCTCTTGAATTAACTCCGCTATGTTACTGATTACGGAAAGCGGGTTTTTCAAATCATGTGCTACAATACCAATGAATTCATCCTTCTCTTGATTAAGTCTAAGCAGTTGAATATTTTTAGCAGCCAGTTCTTCGCTATAACGCAATGCAACTTTTTTAGCTTCTGCCTCTTGTGCCAGTCGAATTTTATCAGCTTCGGCTTGTTTTCTAGCGGTAATATCTTGAATAGTACTGAGAGCGTAAACGATTTGGTGGTTGTCATCCTCAATAGCTGTCCCACAAATTTCTACCGGAATAGTTGATAGGGATTGTTGGATTTCAATATCGTTCGCACAGCTACATTGACCTTGCAATGCCTTTATCAGCGGCAGCTTTTCTAAAGGGTACCATTCGGAACTGCCAGCTTGTACGAGTTGGTAACACCTACTAAAGTTGTCCGCAGTGGCTTCGGGATCAATTCCCTTGCTAAATAGTTTATAGGCTTGTTGATTAAGAAAAGTTAGTTTTTTAGTTTGGGCTTCTAGTACACAGATACCGAATGGCATCGCTTCGAGGATTTGTTTAAGCGCGATTTTATTGATTTCCAAACTGAGTAAATCATAATAAGCGCGTAATCCGGCTATCATGGTCACAAAGAGTTTGTGTTGGTTCAGTTCAGTTTTCAGTTTATAGTCATTAATATCGTAATCAACAATAATTTTCTCCTCTGGGGCTTCGCCCGGTTGACCGGTGCGAAGGATGATCCTAACTAATTTATTTTGTAGTGTTTCCCGAATATATTTAACGAGTTGCAAGCCAGTATCATTTGCCTCCATCACCACATCCAAAAGCACCAAGGCGATATCGGGGTGATTTGATAACAATGTTTGCGCAGTTTGCCCGGAATAAGCAGAAAGAAAAGTGAGTGGCTTACCTTGGAAAGTAAAATTTCGCAATGCCAATTGTGTTACTTGGTGAACGCCTAATTCATCATCCACTATCAACACTTTCCAAGTCGGTGTCGCTAAAGGTATGATAACTGACGGTTGATTTCTCTCCCCCGTCGGGTTGGCTAAATAACAAGGTGGTGATGATTCTTTGACTTCCGTGTCTTCTGGGGCTAATAAAAGCCTATCTTCCTCTCTGGTAGCTTGTTGTAACTCATCTTCTTGAGAATTAAGCTGTAGAAAATTGTTATTAAACTTATTCATGTGTAAGTTCTCAATAATTGATAACTTAGTTACATGGTACTACGATCTGTTATGTAAGCGGTAACTATTCCAATAGATGTCTCAACTGTATCCTTCACAGTGACTCATTGATGAATGGGCACTTTGATAATAAAATGGGTTCCGTTGCCAACCTCACTTTGCACACAAATGGTGCCCGATAATTTTTGGGTTACCAAATTATACACAATATGCAAGCCCAGACCGGTACCGCCTTGAGCGCGTGCTGTGGTAAAAAAAGGCTCAAAAATCTTTTTTAAATGCTGGTGGGGAATTCCACAACCATCATCATAATAGGCCATCATAACACAATCAATTTCTAGTTGTACTTCAAAACACAATCGCCCGGCTTGGTGATGGGGATAAGCGTGTTGTAAGGAATTCATCACCAAATTGGTAACGATTTGTGCCCAGGCACCGGGATAGCTATCTAATTCTAAAGTTTCGTCACCATTGACAACGATTTGATGCGGCTTGGTTTTCAATTGTGGCGCAAGATTAAGTAAAGTATCTTGAATATATTGTTTCACCCTAAAAGTTCTTCGCTCTAAAGTCACTTGATCGACAGCGACTTGTTTGAAACTGTGGACTAGTTCATTGACTCGGTTTAGATTATTAAGAATGAGATGACTACTTTGTTTAGCCGTGTCAAAGTAGGTGAATAATGCTGATCCTTTTAATTGTTTACTTTCATAAGCTTGTATAGTTATTGTCGTGTCGTTTTCTAAAATAGAAGCCGCTGTAAGACTAATACCAATTGGCGTGTTGATTTCATGGGCGACACCGGCGACTAAACTCCCTAATGAAGCCATTTTTTCTGCTTCCACCAATTGTGCTTGAGTCGTTTTCAGGTGTTCTAATGTTTGTGACAATTCTTGGGTGCGTTCTTGTACCTTTCTTTCTAAGTTTTGATAAAGTAAAGCATTCTCAATCGAAATGGCCATTGGAGCGGCTAAAAATTGGAGAACTTGTAAGCGAGCAACGGTAAAGGCACCGGTCGTTAAAGTATTTTCCAAATATAAAATCCCAAGCAATTGCCCTTGATGTCGGAGTGGTAAACAAAAAATTGAGCGCGGCTGCCGCTGAAGTACATAAGGATCTTGGGTGAAATTATCTTGATGCAGCACATCATTTAATACCAAACTCTCTTGAGTATGAATCACATAGTTGACGATAGCCGGCGAGATCAAGGGCATATCGTCAGCTTGACTGGTTGCTTCCAGCGGAAGATCTGGTAACACATTGATAGTTTGGGGATCGATGACAATTTCTGCTTGAATTCGCCACTGTTGTTGTTGTTGGAGTAACAGAATGCCACGGTTGGCACCGGCATTTTCAATCACCAAGTGCATCATTTTCTCGATCAAACGACTCAGGATAATTTCTCCAGCTAAAGTTTGGGAAGCTTTGATAATGCTATGGAGATCCAGTGCTATTGAATCAGTCGTCATTGCCGTTATCGTATTCACGGTATTTGAAGGAGAATAGCCGCGAGATGAGTGAGACTTTGCTAACCAATGCGGATAGGTTTGCTGTAACTGCTGAAGTTTGGTTTGTGCTCCCCAAGTTTGGTAGTGATAATACGCTTCTTGCAGATAAACTTGCGCAATTCTTTCTAAACCTTGCGCTAAATAAAATTGCGCCGCTAACTCATAAGCCAACGCTTCCTCATGAAGATATTCATTGGTGTGGGCACCACTAATAGCTTGTTCATAAAATTGCATGGCTTGCCAAGGCTGGTTGAGGATGTGGGCACGTTCAGCTTCAACAAGGTAATATTTATGTTGAAAATTAGCTGGAGCATGAGCAGACCAAAGCGACATCCGCCGCTGATTGATTCCTACTTGTGCTAGTGCAGATTGTTGTTGTTCAGCATCCAATTGGGGATAATGCGCCAATAAAGCCAGAGAATAGAAAAAATTATGTTCCGCAGTTTCCAGCATCCCGGGTGCATAGTTTTCATAGGGTTGGCTTTCCTGAGCAAGAGTTACTGCTGCGGAATATTTTCCATGCAAATACAATAAAATGAGCTTACAACAATAAATATTGAAGACAAAAAAGTGACTTGATTTCGCCAATAGTAGCGGAATAACTTGCGTTTCATTAAACTCTTTTCCCACTAATTGACAGGGATCATCACTGTGCCCTAACAAGTTTAAATTAAATTGCCACCAAATCCTACCAAAAATAGTGTGATAAGCTACTTTTAATTGTTCCATTAGCTTTAAATAGTAATTTTGTTGTTCTAGTACCTCTGGTAAAGGTAAGCCACTACATATTTGATGTTTACCATATTGAATAGCACTGTAGCCAGCATATTCAAAATCTCCAGTTTCCAAGCCATTTTGAATACATTCAAGCAATGAAGGCAAAGATTGTCGTAGTGGTTCGTGCCAATGTCTTACAAATACCTCAAAGCAACTTATGATTTTAGTTTTTAATTCACGGGCATTAAACTTTTCTAATACTTGAATGGATAATTGGCCAAATTGATAACTAGTTTCAATATCTTGGTAAACTCCTCCCAGGAGCATTGCATAAGCACCATATCCAAATGCAGCTAATGGCGAATTACCGTAGCCAAGAGACAATTGAACCATTGTTAAAGCAATTACTTCACACAAGTCGGTCCGTATCGCATAAGCTACTGCATAGGTATTCATTAAAATTCGCATCGCCGCTAGCTTAATCGGATCTATCATGAGAGGTAGATCAATCAATGACGCAACTTGCTTAGTATTTTCCGCTATATCTTGTTTTAGGGTAGCAGCATAAGACTGAATTTGATGGGCATCATTAGGTAAAACGACTTCTAGTAAACTTAATACCGCTATGGCTTGCTCTATCGCGGCACTTTGTTGATCTTGAATAATTAAAAACTGGATTTCTAATTCATCAACTCGAATTTGATCAAGTAAAGTTTTAGCTTGCGACCGAATCACGCTGGCTAACTGCTGGACCGTTTCATGGTGAACATTAAGCAATTCGGCATGCAGGGTTTCAATATACAACTCTAAAATTAATTTATAGTTATCTTGCCAGGCAGATTCATCTAGTAAATTAATTCCCATACGAAAATATCTGAGCGCATCTTCATGAGCACTGGCTAGTTTGGCTTTTTTACCGGCACGCCAATTTAATTCGGCTAATTGAATTTTTTCTTGACGAGTTGCTATTAATTTGCTGCCTTGATTTAAGTGTTTAACAAAATTAACTAATTGTTTTCCTTTATTTATTAGTGAAACATGCTGTAACAATCGAGTACCAATTTGCCAATGTATTGCTGGTTTTTCTCCTTCTGCAATTAATGAGTAGGCGGCTTGTTGCACGTGGTCGTGGATAAATTGATATTCTTTTTCTAGAATAATCACCAACCCTTCAACTAAAGCTGCCCATAAATCCGTTCTCACTTGGGCTAACGAACTTTGCGACACCGTGGCTAAAGTGGCTAAATCAAACTGATTGCCTATTGCTGCCGCTAGTTTCAATTGTGTTTGCGTGTGTAGTGGTAGTTTTTGTATTTTATTAGTTAGCAGTTCAACCACGTTATCAGTTATATTTTGCTCTTTAATAGCAGCGATATCCCATTGCCAAACTTGCTGCTGCCAATCAAACTGGAGTAAATTTTCAACATACAAGGTTTTTACAAACTCGCCTAAGAAAAAGGGATTGCCACCGGTTTTTTCCAACAGTAATTGCGCCAAAGGTAAAGTTTGTACCAAAGGTCTATTGAGCGTATCGGTGATGAATTGATTGATTTGTGGCAATGTTAATGGGGTTAAGGTTAAAATTTGCCAAGCAATCCCAGCGGTTTGCATTTCTTTCAAAGCCGTCATCAATGGATGCATCGAATCCACTTCGTTATCCCGATAAGCACCGATCAACAACAAGTAGGGAATATCACTCATTAACGCCATCGATTTTAAACTCGCTGAATCAACCCACTGCAAATCATCCAAGAAAATGACTAACGGATGCTCTGGTTGCGCAACCGCACGAATAAAATTTTGTAATACTAAATGCAAGCGATTTTGAGATTCAGTGGGCGGTAAAGTGGGTACCGGCGGTTGTTTACCCAATAACCATTCGACTTCTGGAATCAGTTCAATAATGACTTGTCCATTGATACCCACAGCAGTTAACAGCTGTTTTTGCCAGTGTGCTAGCTGCTCTGGGGTTGTAGTTAACAACTGTTGGCTAAAATGACGAAACGCCTGAGCAATTGCTGAATAAGGTATATTGCGTTGAAACTGGTCAAATTTACCGGTAATAAAATGACCACGTTTTGCCGTGATCGGCTGATAAATTTCTTGCACTAAAGAAGATTTACCAATTCCCGAATAACCGGCAACTAATAATAATTCACTGTGACCTTCAGCGACCCGATCAAAAGCCGCTAATAATTGCTGTAATTCCACTTCCCGACCATAGCGTTTTTGCGGTAAATGAAGGTAGGCAGAACAATCTTGTTGTGCTAATGAAAAAGTAGTGATTTGTCCGGTGTAGGTTAACTGCCGCTGACATTCTTCTAAATCGTGTTTCAATCCGCCGGCACTTTGATAACGATCTTCAGCGGTTTTTGCCATCAGTTTCAAAATCAAATTAGATAGCGGCAACGGAATAGCGGGGTTAATTTGCAGTGGCGGTAACGGTTGTTTAGCTAGATGACAATGTACCAATTCCATAGCCTCTTCGCTTTCAAAAGGTAAGCGACCGGTCAACAGTTCATAAAAGGTAACTCCTAAGGCATAAAAATCAGTGCGGTAGTCCACGGCACGATTCATTCGTCCGGTTTGTTCGGGTGATAAATAAGCCAGTGTTCCTTCTAATTGACTCGGGTTTTTTAAAGTGAGATTTTCTCGAGGTAAGCGGGTGGCAATGCCAAAATCAATCAGTTTTAATTGCTTGGTAGCGAGATTAAATACTAAGTTGCTGGGATTGAGATCCTTGTGAATAACCTGCGCCGCGTGGACTTCACCGAGAACTTGAGTAAGTTGAAGAGCGAGTTTTAAGAAAGTAGCTATATCCCAATGGTGCTGAGAACTCAACATTTTGAGTGAATCACCACCAAAATCTTCCAAAATTAATAGTAAACGGTTGTGATATTTTTCTAGAGCATGAACTTTAATCACACCCGGTACAGAAGATAAACTCTGAGTAAGTTCATATTCATGCTGATAACGTTCAAGCTCGGTCGAACTGGGATAGTCTTCTTTAAGCAACTTCAAAATCACCGGCTGCTGATCAGACAGTCTAGTCCCACGATAAATCCAGGAAGAGTTACTGGTATAAATTTGCTGATCAACATGATAATGGAGGATATTATTCATGCCTACACAAGCTCCTAATGACCTCCCCCAAATTCAACTCATCATTAGCAAAACTATTGTTAGTTGCTTAAGTAAGAAAGTAGGGTGTTAAAATTTTGGGAAAAATAAACTAATTAATTCTAAGTTAAAAAATAAAATTTAGCTATTTACCGGATCGATTTCTCCAATTTTTTGTCAAGTGGGTTAATTAAAAGGAATTAATAAACTATAAATTCAACTGCGTTAGTTTAGAAATTAGATTATAATTTTTAAACTTAAGATTAGGTTGTAGTTGCCTTAAAATGAGATAATTATTATAACTAACCCTTCTCCTAAAAATTCATTTGTTATTGTTTGAGGATTATTTGATGAAGATAGCATTAACCCTTTCTCTTTTTCTAACGGTTGCGTTAATTAACCCAACTTTCGCTGATAATGACACCTGTAGCCAACAAGGTATTTTAACAGCAACGGCTTGTCCTGGTGATGGATTAGAACGAGAGGAACTTCGGTTGTATGAAATGGTCAATCAGTACCGATTGCAAAATGGTTTATTTCCTATCCCTCTTTCACCTTCGCTTACCCGTGTTGCTAACCGCCATGTGAGAGATTTAGCAGAAAATATGGGTTACTTAACACCGAGTTGGAGTGATTGTCGGTACAATGATAGTGATTCCAGTACTTGGGGCTGTATGTGGCAAGCACCTCAACGACTAGATACGACTTATACCACACCCGCTTATGAAATTATCGCGGCGAATGGCTATAAAATTTTTGCGATAACGGCATTGCAACAATGGCAACAAAATAGCGCCTATCCTGCCGTCATGCTGAACCAATATCAATGGACGAGACCCTGGCAAGCTCTAGGTGTTGGTATTTATCAACGATATGCCGTGTTATGGCTGGGTAAAGAACTCGACCCACTTACTGCAACTCAATTGCCTTTACTTGGAACGGCACAAACACGGGATATTAATAACCAACCGGTCGAAACCGGCACCACTTTCAGTGGTGGTATTGCCATTGGCAAAGGGGCTTTTGAAAATCGAGTTGCCGTAAATCGGTCGGATGTCCTAGAATCACAAGGTATTATAGCGGTTGATCCTAAACATGTTGGTAAACCAGCTGATATTGTCGTTTATGTGCGGGTGAAATTACCGGAAGTTGGAGAAGCTAAATTTTATATGTTAACCGCAGCAGGTCAGCCTCAACCTTGGGATAATCAGGTTACTCATTTATTACCCTTTCAACAAAATATTATGTTGAAACCCATCCAGTCGGTTAAGTTATATACCGGTCAACTGGATTTATCTGCCATAATACAAGTTTATTTTGGTTATCGGCTATCACCAAATGCCAAGCAAATGCTATTAGTTGTTAATAATCAACCTATTGACCTACAAATTAAATAATTCTAACTAGCTGATAATTTTTTTGCTAGCCATGATTTTGATTATTATTAGCCTATTTTAACACCTTAAATATAGTGATAGACTAATGGGTTGAAATGGCAACTTTACATTATAAATGTAATTTAAAAAAGTCATTTGCCTCGTATTTAATTTATCTTCAGGAGACAAGATTCATAATGAAAGCAAGAATACCGGTTTTACTTATGGTAAGCATGATTACCAGCACGCTGTACTTAAGTAGTTGTGGTACTAGTAATACCGTTAAAGGGGGTGCTCTGGGTGCGGTATTGGGGGGTGGGTTAGGTGCTGCTATCGGCGATAAGCCCGGCAAAGAAAAAGAAGGTGCCATTATTGGAACAGTAGTTGGTGGTGCCTTAGGTGCTTATATTGGTAGCCGCATGGATCAACAAGCACAAGAGTTGAAAGAAGTACCAGGCATAAAAGATGTCAGTTACGATGAAGGTAGTAAGAAAATCGATGCCAACATGGAAGTTCTCTTTGACTTTGATAAAGCAGATGTCAAGCCATCTGAACAAATTAAACTCGATCAATTAGCCGAAGTTTTTACCAGTTATCCGGAAAATGTAGTGTTGATTGAGGGTCATACCGATAGTGATGGGACTGATGAATACAATCAAAAATTATCTGAACGTCGCGCGGCAGCTATTGAAAGTTATCTCCGTGGCAAACGTTTGGATATTGCTAGTCTAAATTCAGCCGGTTATGGTGAAACCAGACCGATAGCACCTAACGATACCAAAGAAAATAAAGCCAAAAACCGGCGGGTAGAAATTAAAATTTCTGCTGATGAAAATCGAGCACGTCAACTGTACGAATCTCAACAGATACGTCAATAATAAAGCACTTTTTTTATGAGGTGTGCGATTACAGCATCCACACCTCAATTTAATCATCTCAAATTCTTTTAAATCGGCTTTAATTGTTTTCAACGGATTTTCCAACGAGCTGGCTTCTCGGTAAAATTCTGGCAGGCACACCCACCGCAATTGAATTCGAGGGAACATCATGAATTACCACTGCATTCGCACCGATAGCGACATCATCACCCACCCGAATGGGCCCTAATATTTTCGCACCAGCACCAATATCCACTCGATTACCAATAGTTGGTGAGCCACGAATACTCGTATGTCTTAATCCTACCGTGACCCCATTGCGAATAATGATATCATCACCAAATGTGGCATCGCCACTCACAATAATATCCCCAAAATGTTCAATGGTAAAACGTCGACCGATTTTAGTTTCACAAGGTAGTTCAACCCCAGTAATAATTTGAATAAATACAAATAACACTTTATATAAAAAAGAAAAAGGTAGACGAACCCACCGGGTTTTAATGGTATAGCGCCACTGACCAAAGCGATAAACTAACATAACCCAAAACCCTTGTCGCTTAATATCGCATTGATAAGTTTGCCAATCTTCTCGAATATTCTCAAACATGATATGATGTTCTCTATATAAAATAATATTTATCTTATTCTATTTACTTTCCATCACTTCTACGCCTTCCCAGTCAACGTCAGTGCCATATTTTTGGAAATAATGACAACGTCTTAGATAAAGTTGCGCTGCTTTATCATCGGGGTGAGAATGTAAAACGCGATTAAAGCAATCTTGTGCGGCTAGAAATTCTTTATTTTGATAGCGAACTAATCCGGTTTCAAAATCTGATAGGGTTTTCATTTTTAACTCTCTAATCGGGAGAAAATCCCCTTCAAAGACCTCATAAATAGCTATCGGTTGTAATCGACCTTTGACTTTAACCCGACCAATCTTTCGAATCGCATAACGTTCTTGCAAGCCGGAATAAGTATATTCAGAAATGAGCAATAAAGCGTTATACATTTTAGTTAACCCTTCGATTCTTGATGCTAAATTAACCGCATCTGAAATGACTGTACCATCCATACGGTTACTACCGCCTACTGTTCCCAAAATTAAACTGCCGGTGTTAATCCCGATTCCAATTTGAATAGGAACTTGTCCCCCACTTTGTCTAATGAGATTATATCTAGCTAGATTGCGTAACATGGTAATCCCCGCCTTAACAGCATGATCAGCACCCCCACTAAATAAGGCCATAATAGCATCACCAATATATTTATCAATGAAACCCTGGTTTTCAATGATAGCTGGTTCCATGCGACTTAGATAGGTGTTAATAAATTCAAAATTCTCTGCGGGTGTCATCCGTTCTGATAAACTAGTAAAAGCACGAATATCCGAAAATAATACCGACATTTCTTGTTGAACTTGGTCACCCAATTGAACATCAATAATACTTTCTTTTTTTAAGAAACTGAGAAATTCCCGTGGGACAAATCGTTCATAAGCTTTGTTGAGCTTAGCTAGATTATCAAAAACGGCTTGTAACTGCTCTTCCATAATCTTAAATGATTTAGCGAGATCACCAATTTCATCAGCGCGTTCAACCGGTAAATCTTGTTCCCACTCACCCTGAGCGATTTTGGCAGCAGCGGAATTAAGACGACGGATTGGAGCAACTAACCATCTTGAAGTCGCTGATCCCACAATAATAGCTATGATTAACGCCATGACACAGAGTAACACCGTTAGGCGAGTATTAGCATTGATATGTTCCATAAAATCAGCTTCTGGAATGACTACCACAATCAACCAATCAATTCCACGTTTATCTTCAAGTGGTTTAACTTGTAAAAAATGTTTTTGACTGTTGAGCTTAAATTCCAGTTGGTTACTCTGGTTAATCGTCTTCAAATCATGATTAAAGTGGGTTAATAAATATTCGGTGGGATAACGAATTAAGGGCATTTGACTATCAAGGGCATTAAGACGTAACACTTCTTTCGGATCATTGGGGTTAAATCGGTAAGGATTCTCGGTGGTTGAGGAAGCCACAATGAGACCAGAGCGTTCCATAATAAAAGTTTCCCCAGTTTTACCGATTTGTAAGCCAGATAAAAATTCACTCAACTGTGACAGAAAAATATCCGTTCCTAAAACACCTTGAAAGGTACCATTATCATCATAAAACGGTTGATTGGCTGAAACCGTTTGAGTGACTGAAGTGGTTAGATTAGTTGGATCGAGGAGCGCGTAAATCTCACTCCAAATCGGTTTTTGTGCCTTGACTGTGTCAATATACCAAGGACGTTCTCTCGGATCATAATTTTTGATCGCATTGGTTAATTTTTCACGTCGTCCTTGTTCGTCAGCTAAATATTCACCGTTTTTGCTGTAGAGGTAAAAGGTATTATGTTTAGTTTTACCAGCTTGGACACGATAATCTTCTCGACGCTCAGCACCAATATAATCCCCCCGAATACTAGCAAAAGAAATATAGCTCACTGAATTGAATATTTGTAATTGTTGCCAAAAATGGCGTTCTATCATGGTAGGATCGGTTAAATTGAGTACCCCTAAACGGAGTGCTTCAGCATTGAGTTGGTTAACCAAATAGGGAATTTTTAAATAACTTAGTAAATGTTGTTCAATCCGCCCCGTGATTTCATTACGCAATGCCGTGGTCAATTCATTGACAGACTTTTTACCATTATTCAAGGAAAGATAACCGATTAAACTGATTATCACTAAAATTTGCAGCAGGAATGGTACGAGCAAAACCACGCGTAGAGGAAGTTTTCCAGATAGACGAGAAAACCAATGAAGTAAAGAGGTTCCTGGCATAGCCTCAGCTGCTTTAAGTTATTTTAAAATGAGGAAGTTTATAACCATAGATAACTCCTAGTTATCAAGTGACTGATGAGGCATAATTCAAGCCAACTTGATGGTAAGTCAATGCAAAAAATAGCCTTATATTCTGAGGAATAGGTGAGATTATTTTAATAAATTGAAAGGAATAAAATTGAATAATATAAAAATCTTATAAGCAATAATTCTGACCATTTATATAATTAAAATTGGTATGTTAAAGCTATCGTTTAATGTATCTGATTGCAACACGGCTATTAAGCTAAGCAATATCAACCACTATTGGAGTACCGAACCAGCTAGGCTTGCACTCCAACAACTAACTTAATAGCAATGTTCCAACCACAAACCATCTAAAATGGAGTAATTCCGGTTACGCACTAAACCGTTTCTCTCCCGTTCTACGCTAATCAAACCGCATTAGGGTAGGGGTTTAATACTTTGACATTCGTGGAAAATGCGGGCAGTACAAGTTCGACAACGATTTTTATCTAATCGATTAAATATACCCTGAATCGCTTCACTTTTAGTTTCAAAGAGCCAATCTGAATTGAGATGATGGATATAGCCACCCCGTTGTAAAATTTTATTTACTGAAGCCTTCAGACCGGTAAAATACAGTCCACCTTGAAGTTCAAGTCGACGTTCCGCTTCGTGTACTAATATTTCGGCACCAGCCACATCAATAAAATTGATCCCACTCCCGATGATTAATAAGTGTGGTTCTTTGATTTCCTGAAATTTCTTCGCTGTATAATTGACTGCCCCAAAAAAAAGTGAACCATCCACTCGCATCATTTTGCATTGGGGACATTCAGCAAGGGGCTTTTTTTCAATGTTAATTAAGCGATGATTAGCATCGTCGGGATCCGGCGCTAAACTAACTAGGCGTGGTTTAGAGGTACGGTTGAGATAAATCATGAGAGAGAGTATTACCCCGACATAGATAGCAAACTCAAGTTCGAGGAAGAGTGTAGCTAAAAAAGTGGTTAATAATACGCCGGTTTCTGATTTACTCGCTTGAAGAATCTTCTTGATATGATGAAAATCGATTAAATTATAAGCGACCAGTAACAAAATTCCCGCCATACTGGGGATGGGAACATAAGCCGTCAATGGCGCGATCAGTAATAAAATGAGCGCCAGCGAGATAGCGGCGAACAGTGCGGCTAGCGGCGTTTTAGCACCGGCTTCGTAATTAACGCCAGTACGAGTAAACGAACCCGAAGCGGCATAACTCGAAAAAAATGGCCCAATGATATTAGATAACCCCTGACCAATAAATTCTTGGTTACCATCAATCAGTTGCCGAGAACGAGTCGCTACAGCACGCGCAATGGAAACCGCTTCAACTAAACCTAATAAAGCCAGCGCTAAGGCACCAGGCGCTAAGGTGCGTAGACTGTTCATGGAAAATTCTGGTAAAGATAAGGGTGGCAAACTGGCTGGCAAAGAGCCAACTAACTTGACATGATGTTCCTCAGCACCAAAAAATAAGGCCAGTAGGCTACCCGCAATCATCGCGAATAACATGCCTGGCCAACGTGGTAAATAACGTTTAAACAAGAAAGATACCAAAAAAGTGCTTAAGGCAATACTTAACACATAAAAATTGGCTTGCGGTAATTCCTTAGCTAAATCGACCAAAGTGTGTAAAAAAGATTCACCAGACGGGATTGTCACCCCAAATACATTTTTAAGTTGACTGACAGCAATGATTATGGCAGCCCCAGCAGTGAAACCAACGACGACCGAGTGCGAAACAAAATTAACCAAAGTACCCATCCGTGCTAACCCCAAAGCAAATTGGATAATACCTGCTAAAAAAGTTAGCGTTAAGGTTAGCTTAATAAAATGTTCACTCCCAGCTTCAGCTAAAGGACTGATGGTACTGAAAATCACGATGGACATTGCTACAGTTGGTCCAGAAATAAGATGCCAAGAAGAACCAAATAAAGCAGCGATAATAGCTGGCGTAATAGCGGCATATAAACCGTACTCAGGGGGTAAACCTGCAATAAGTGCATAGGCGACACCTTGTGGTAATACAATGATTGCGCCGGTGACACCCGCCAACAAATCAGCACGTACCGTTTTTGCATTCAGTGAGGCTATCCAACTGAGAAAGGGAAACAATAGCGGCCAGAAATTGGATTGAGTGTTAGTTTGAGAAATTTTGCTAGTCAAAATTTTTCCCCTCATGATAATCGTAAGATAAAATGGTAATTTTTCATTAGTTAGAATTTTAAATTCTATTTCTGGTTAAAAGCGAAATTAAGTAATTATTTTAATAGCTAACCAAAAATAAACTTTAATCATCCGGGTTATTATCCTGACCGTAGTCATCAGTCAAGATCGCTAATTTTTGTGCTAATCTGCGTATTTTTCTCTCTAAATCAGATTGATGAAGATCAATCGAGATTACTTTGATTAAAATCATTCCCATCCCTAAAATAAACAACAAAGTCGGTGGATAATTAACACCTAATTGGTAGGCTAAAAAATCAATCAAACGCGGGAAAATACCTAGTACCATCACAATAAGCGCGACCAATAACCACCATAAAGCATGATGGGAATGTAAATGATCACGGCGAATCAACCATAAAATAATCCCAGCCAGTAATAGCCCTAAGATAGAAGAAGTTATTTGGTATGACATTTAGGTTTTTTACTCGATTTTATTTTAGCAAGACACAAAATAGCCGTGTGTAACATATAGCGGCTCACTGCCCACCAAGAACTAAAAATACGCGAATGTCCACTAGTTCGGGGATACATTAAAATCGGTATTTCTTGAATTCGTAAGCCGGCTTTATGCAATAACATTAACACGCCCATATCTTGATAATCCAATAAAGTAGCTGTTGGAGCAGCGAGTAAAATCATAGCAGTTCGATTATAAGCTCTTAACCCGGAGGTTAAATCGGTTAATGGAATACCGGATAATCGCCGAAAAAAAGCCCAGGCGACTTGCCTTAACCAACTACCTCTTTGAGGATAAGCCCCAATAACTACATCACAAGGTTGAGAAGCAATTCTCTTTAATAATATTGGAATGGAATTAGCCTCATGTTGACCATCTGCATCCATGGTGATAGCCGTATTAAACCCCTGTTTTAAGGCATAGCGTAAACCCGTTTGAATAGCTCCCCAAGCACCGAGTGAAAAAGGTAATGATAGCACTTTTGCACCAGCAGATTGTGCTATTTTAATTGTATCATCCTGACTAGCATCATCTATGACTACCACGGTTACATCGATTAAACAAGTTTTGACGGCTGCAATCACTTTTCCGACGGTATTGACTTCATTTTTAGCCGGAATCAGAATTGCTATAGGTTGAATAGAAATTGTCATGCTGATTTATTTATCAGTAATTATAATTAATTAATAAGTTAATATTCACTGATAACTGAGATAACTGGTAACTGATAACTGATAACTGAAATGATACTTGATTTTTAATGAATAAACCTTATATTTAATTTAGCACTCTCTAAAATGGAGTGCTAGAATATTGCCAAATGGGGGAACTGAAACGATGTCAAATGCACTAACCTTAAATTTAAATACCCAATTAATTATTTCTGATCATGGTCTTGACAGCTATATTTATGCGGTCAAATCTATTCCAATCCTTACTGCTGAAGAAGAGCGGGAATTGGCAGAACGCTTTTATAAGGAAGGTAATTTAGAAGCGGCACGTCAACTGGTCATATCACATTTACGGTTTGTATTATATGTGGCCAATAGTTATAAGGGTTACGGCTTACCACTAGCTGATTTAGTCCAAGAAGGAAATGTTGGCTTAATGAAAGCCGTGAAGCGATTTAACCCGACTTTAGGTGTACGTCTCGTCTCCTTTGCAGTTCATTGGATTCGAGCGGAAATTCATGAGTATATTTTACGTAATTGGCGCATTGTTAAAGTCGTTACCACTAAAGCGCAACGTAAATTATTTTTTAATTTGCGCAGTATGAAAAAACGTTTAGGTTGGATGTCACACCAAGAAGTAGAAGCAGTCGCTAAAGATTTAGGCGTTAGCAGTAAAGATGTCCTTGAGATGGAAAAACGTCTTAGTATGCAAGATGTTGCTTTTGATGCCCCGGTCGATAGTGACGAAGAAGATGACATTTTTGCACCGGTATCTTATCTGGAAGATAATCGCTATGATCCGGCAATGGTCATCGAAAGAAATGAATGGGAAGAACAAGGTCATGGACAATTACAACATGCCTTTAAAAAATTAGATAAGCGGAGTCAAGATATCCTACAAAAACGTTGGCTAAATGAGGAAAAAGCAACATTACAAGAATTAGCGGAACAATACCAAGTTTCTGCAGAACGAATTCGCCAGATAGAAAATAATGCTATTAATAAACTTAAGAAAAATATGACTTTATTTGCTTAATAAGCTTAAGGTAAAAAATAATCAGTATGATCTTGGAGAAGCGTTAGTTGTACTTGTGCTCAAGCTCAGTCCCTTTACCCTTTTAAAAAAGTAGTTAACCCCCTAACTAAAAATGACCCTCTCTCGCTGCCAGCAGAAGCCATTCTATGGCAGCATTAATATTATTTTTAAATAATCCGCTCATAACTTGACCGATTTGCCGTTGCATTACCCAGTTGTAACCAAACTGGCACTTCAATTACTCACTATACTTCTATTCAGTGTATGAAACTGAAGTAATTACACACGCTGTGGGAAGCATCGGTCGTCTTTTTATTACTCGGTTAATCTAGCGAGTTCCAATTCTTTGTCATCGAACAATCTCCCATCATCGTCAGGACATTAAGGTGAATATTCTTAGTCGTTAACAAAGTCAGAATGGATTCAATCTCCGCATCTGGATAAGGTGGTGCATCAGTGCCTAGGAAAATTTGACCGCCCGGTTGAAGATGACGTGCTGCAATTTCAACCGCTTCCGCGGAAGCCGTTGGGCAAGTGTAGTTTCCTTCGGTTTGCAACGAGTGAATCGCTTCTAATAGTACTTTTCGATCGGCTGTTAAGGTTTTTATCCTAACCTCATCTTTAAAGACAATGAGTGCCGCTAGCGGTGGTTGATAAGTCGTCATGTTAGTAATGAGTTTTTCTAATTCGGCTTTCACGCCATTTATTTTCTCTTGCATGGAGCGATTTACATCAATCACTACAGCCAGATCAATCTGAATTTCGGGTGGAATCGCGATAAAAGTGCGCGCTCTTGCCCCAGCCGAAGGGTAATTATTAGCGGAAATTTCCGCTGTTTGCGTCATAGCCAACAAGTTAGGGTCTTGGAGAGATAAGTCCAGAGTCACTTTGGTTGGGCTGGAGTCCCGGTTCAAGTCATTCAGTTGACAAGTGACTTGAGGTAATTGGCTGATATCACATTGCCCAACCTCGGGGTTAATCGCGGTTAAGATCAGTCCTTCCGGTAAGGTGGTGATTAATTTCACGTTTCTAGCTATAGTGGTTGGCGCAGCATGGCTTAACTCAGCGGTGAGAATACAATGTAACTTTTGAAGACTTGCCACTGGGTTAGGGGTGCAATTAATCGTGGTTGAGAGATAAGGTTTAACTGGCACAAAGGTGGCGGTACAAGTTTTATCAGCATCCAACGTTACGGTTATTGTAGGCGAATTCCCAGAACAAGCCCCAGTCCATTGGGTGAAAATAGAGTCAGCCTCGGGGGTGGCTATTAATTCGACTGCAATGCCCGCTAAATAATTCCCGCTACAATTCGGATCACAATTAATCTGAGCAGAAGTACTGGTAACAGTACCATTACCCACTTTGGTTACCTTTAATGCAAATTGAGTTTCCCAGCTAGCTGGTTCAAATACGGCGGTACAATGGGTTCCCAACGAGCCAATGGTGACTTGGGTTGTAGTTGATTCACCATAACAGTTGCCGCTCCAGCTTTGGAAAACCGAGCCTGAATCCGCAGCAGCGGTCAACGTAACGAGTTCTCCCAAGCTAAATTGTCCTTGACAAAGGGGATCACAATTAAAGGAATTACCTACACCATTACTTACTTGAACCGTTCCCGTACCGACGCCACTTTTGGTAATGACTAAGGGATAGCACCCGGATCTTGCCGTCGCTTCGCAATGGGTCTTTTGAGCATCACATTGAGTAGCCGGGTGGTTATCTACATAAGTACAAGCGAGATGTTGTAAGTGACATGTTTCAAGGGCTTTGGTATAAGTGGCCGCATCGCAAGTGATACCCGTTAAGAGCGTCGGTGTAACGGTATTTACTGTGGAATTGACCGGGAGAATCACAGCGGGTTGAATCATATCTTCCTCAAGGTCAGTTTCGGTTTCGAGAGCGGGTTTCACTTCGACTGGAGATAAAGTCGTTGCCTCTTTTTCAACGGATTCTTCTTCCGAAATCGGCATTAATTCGACTGAAACCGGCTCAGAGGGAGTCGTAGCGATTTCAACCGCTAATGGCTCGGGTTCCGCCATGATAGCTTGAGCAGAAAAAGGAATTGTCGAGGAAGGTAATTCCTCATGGTTTATTAATTTGAAAGTCAAATGGGCTTGTTTATTCCCTGGGGAAGAGGGTTTAAAAATGAGGTTAAATTGGCAGGTTGAAGAGGATTCTTTACCTTCATGAGAGTGAGAACACTGGATATTTTGAAGACTAAATTCAGTTGCATCTCTACCCGCTAGCTGAATTGTTTCTATCTGCAATACTTCACCACACCCTTGAGTAGCAGTAAATTTTATCGTTGGATTCAATGTTATAGACTGATTCACTTTAATTGTGCCAAAATGAGGTGATTCTGGATAGAACTGAAAGGATTGTTCAAGAGTATTCAAACACCCGCTGCCGTCTAATGAAACCTCGACGGGGGTAGTAGTATTACTCGGTAAGCTGAGTTTAGCCAGTTTCTGACCTTCAGATTGGGGCTGAAAATTAACGTTAACTTGGCAAGTACCCGCCGGGGTTAGAAGCGTATTGGAACAAGTATCGTTGTTAAGAGTAAAATCGGTGGTGTTAGTTAGCATTAGGGCGGGTAATGGAATTGCATTGTTACTGATGTTGGTAACGGTGAAGGTTTGGCTGGCTGGTTGGCCAAGTGCTATGGTTTGAAATTGAAAAGAATTAGGGGTAATTTGTAGATTGGCGATTTCCAAGGGGTTATCGGGTGGCGAATTGGAAATCGTTTGAGAAGGTGTAATTTGGGGAGCAGCGGTTTCTAATTGGCAATCAGTACAACGCAAAATATAACTACGGCGTACGATAAAGATATCACCTTCAGGGCTGCACCAAATGGCACGACCATTTCCCCTCCAGTTGAAATCTCTATTACCCAACTTTATCACGAAAGGACTCCACTGCTTGCCATCATAATGTATCCCCTCTTCACCTCCTACAGCAAATACATCTGTACTGGATCTGCCACAGATATCCCGCAACCATAGAAGGAAATCATTATAAGTCCACTGGCGGCCATCATAATGAAAAATTGAACCACCACCAGTAGACCATGCAAACACATCAGTACTAGAACTACCCCAGATGCCAGAAAGTTCTAGATCATCGGGATAAAGTCCAGTGTACTTCATCGCACTCCACTGATTGCCATCATAGTGGCGAATTGTATTTTTATTTCCTACCACAAACACATCCGTGCTAGAACTGCCCCAGATGCCATTAAGATTCTCAGAAGTTCCAATTCTTATAGTACTCCACTGATGGCCATCATAGTGTAGAATGGTACCATTACTTCCCACTGCAAAGACATCGGTGCTGGAACTGCCCCAGATGCTACTAAGACCATGAGAAGTTCGACTGTTCATAGTGATCCACTGATCACCATCATAGTGAAGGATTGTACCCTCCATACCAACTGCAAACACATTAGTGCCAGAAGTGCCCCAGATACCATAAAAATCAGACAAAACCCCACTATCCATTTCGCTCCATTGGTAGCCATCATAGTGGAAAATTAAACCGGTTCCTCCTACAGCAAAAACATCATTGGAAGCACTTCCCCAAACAGCATAGAAGTTTTTATTTAAACGAGGCGTTATGACTTCCCACCCGGCCATTTCAACCGCTTGAACCACGGAGAGGAATAAGGTTAATAGTAAAAATAGATAAGCGGAATAACGTTTCATGATAGCTTGTCCTCCTTTATTTATAGAAAGAAATTGCGCTTAATCTGGCGATATTAGCGTGATAGAATTTTCTCCGCTTAGGGAGGTAAATTTAAGCACGCAGGTTTTATTCCAATAGTTATCTGTTTGTTTTACATATAAATTAATTTAGCCTTCTCTCTGACCTGTTCATTTTCAACACCCCCACCTGTTCATTTTCAACACTTATACTAACAATGGTTCAGACAGTTTTAAGCTGCAATCACACTGTAGTTACAAAAGTTCTTAAAATCAGGAGAAGATTTAATTGAATTGAATTGAAGTCAAGAGCTAAGTAAGAAGAAAATCGTTCGAGGAGATGTTCATTTTTGCTCGTTACCAAATAGAACTTCACTGCCATTAAGTTAAGTGTAGTTTTCCCCCGCCTTACCAAGGAGGGGGTTAGGGGGTGGTAATTAACGAGTTAAATAAGAATAACTTTTTTAACCACCCCCAGCCCCGCCTTGACAAGGC
>JAAUSR010000084.1 GCA_012032555.1 Thioploca sp. | reverse complement strand
AACACTTGTCAATAAAATTAGATTTCATACAATTGATTTATATGATGAAATAATTGGTGTCTGTGCTGGACTATGGAATTTTTACTTAGCTAATTGATTGGTTTTTAACGTGATACAACTCTATTGATTGAACCGTAGTTTAAACAGCTAACTCTCAAGAAAGTGCACTATATTAGTATTCTACTTATTTTTAATAATATTTCAATAATCTAAGCAAGCGTAGGATCAATGCCATTATGTTAAAGCTCAAAAGCAGTGTTACGTTGAGTACGATAGTAATGAAGCAAGCAAAGCTTAAATTCCAATTAAGTGCTCGTATCTTTAACTTATTGAAAAATCGGTTAGTTGGGTTTCGCTTCGCTGCAGAGCAATACGTCAAATGGTGTATGCAAAAAACGTATAAAAAAAGCGTATAATACAAAGTTTAGCGTTGTCCGTTGTTAATTGGGAGATTGGGAGAAAGGGAAATTTTGAGATTTAAGGGGGGGGGAACTCATTAAGTTGATGGCAGTGACCCTATGCGGCTATATTTTTAATCCTATCAATCCTTTCATCCGTGTAATCTTGTTCAAAATCTATTGAAGTGAAACTAAATTAGTTGGATTTCACTTTAAAAAATTGTTTAGTCGCTGAACACCCTCTGCTAAATGTTCTATTTCTCTAGTGTAAGCAAATCTAAGATATTTATTGGTTTGGTGACGACCAAAATCAATTCCAGCGGTAGTCGCGACATGAATTTCTTCTAAGAGCAACTCAGCAAATTTTAAACTGTCAGTGGCATATTGAGAAATATCCGCCCAAATATAAAAAGCCCCTTCTGGTTTAACATCTATTACAAATAATTGGGATAAGGCTTGATATAAATAATCCCTTCGCTGTTGGTAAGTTTGGGTAATGGTCTCCAGGTAGGGTTCATCAAAAGCCGCTAAGGCGCCATATTGACTTAAGGTTGGTGCAGAAATATAGAGATTTTGCATTACCATCTCGGCTTTTCTAACTAAATGCGCTGGTAATATGACCCAACCGAGCCGCAGTCCCGGTAAACAAAAATATTTGGAAAACCCATTAATAACAATCGTATTAGGAGAATATTCTAGAGCAGTATGCGCCACTTGATCATAAACTAAACCGTGGTAAATTTCATCGGCAATAAAATAAATACCGTGGTTTTCGCTATATTCTATTAAAGCTTGTAACTGACTTGGCGAATAAATATTACCGAGCGGATTAGCCGGAGAGGAAATTTGAATAGCTTTAATTGCCGATGTCGGGTTTTTGATATAATCGGTTAATTGCTCGACAGTTAATTGATAATTAGTGGATTTATCTATGGGAATAAACTGGGGCTGAATATCTAATAAATAAGCAAAATTTTTATAGCATGGATAAGACGGGTCGGTTAATAGTAATTGTTCTTGGGCATTTAATAAAATGGCGTAAGTAACCAAAAATGCGCCGGAAGTTCCAACTGTTATCACAATTCGTTGTGGTGAAACTTCAACTTGATAACGTTGAGAGTAGAAAGCCGCTATTTTCTCTCGTAAAGCGAGTAATCCTAAACTTTCGGTATAGCGAATTCTTTGCGCATAAGTTGCCTTAACTAAAGCTTCTATTACTTGCGGTGAAGGTGGTATATCCGGTTCACCAACTTCAAAATGAATGACGTCAGCAATGGCTTGTGCTTTTCTCACAACATCCATGACTAAGAACGGGGTGACTTGCTCTAAGCGTTTCATCAGTTAGTATTTAGGAAACGGTGGTTAAAATTTTTCTTGGGGTTTGTTGCCGCTGTGTTGACTGGTAACTGGTTGAGGCAGTCTCGCGGGGTTGCCTCAACCACGCGTCAAGGTGAGTTTATAAAGCAGCAGCCATTAAAGCTTCAATCTCAGCCACCGTTTTAGGGAGATCGGCAGTGAGGATTTCATGTCCGCCTTCGGTAACTAAAACATTATCTTCTATGCGTACGCCAATATTCCACCATTCTTTAGCGATATCTTCAGCAGCAGGAATATAGATTCCTGGTTCGACGGTCATTACCATCCCCGGTTTTAAAGTTCGCCAAACTTCATCGACTTTATATTCACCGGGATCGTGAACGTCCATTCCCAGCCAATGACCAATACGGTGCATGTAAAACCGTTTATATGCTTCTTCTTCTATCAAGACATCTATTTTACCCACCAGTAACCCTAACTCGATTAACCCGTTGGTAACCACTTCAACCGCAGCTTCATAGGGTTCATTCCAATGATAACCGGGATAAACTTTATCAATGGCAGCACGCTGTGCTTTTAAAACCAGTTCATAAATGAGTTGTTGTGGTTTAGTGAAATGACCATTAACTGGAAAGGTACGGGTAATGTCTGAAGCGTAATAATCCCATTCAGCACCCGCGTCGATTAAGACTAAATCACCATCATTTAAGACCTCATTGTTGTCAGTATAATGAAGAATACACGCATTTCTACCACCACCAACAATAGTCGGATAAGCCGGCGAACGACAACCACTTTGCAAAAACTCATGGCCAATTTCCGCTTCCAGTTGATACTCGAACCGACCTGGACGACAAGATTGCATCGCGCGTTTATGAGCACGAATAGCCACTGCTACCGCTATTCGCATCACTTCAATTTCGGTGGCACTTTTACACAATCGCATTTCATGTAAAACATGATCTAAAGTTACCATTTCTTTAGGGGTAACGACGCCGGCGCGGGCACGTCCACGCAGTTGATTTATCCATTCCATGATCTTTTCATCGAATTCTTGATAATAGCCCATCGGATAATATAAACGCCGGCAACTTTCCATTAACCCCGGGACAATGTCATCAATATCCGTAATCGGAAACGCATCATCAGCACCATAGTGCTCACAAGCGCCTTCTAACCCAACCCGACGACCATGCCAAGTTTCTTTTTCAGGATCATTTTCACGACAAAATAGAATATATTGTCCCTGTTCACGATGTGGCACAATAACTGCTAAAGCTTCGGGTTCAGGAAATCCGGTTAGATAATAAAAATTACTATCCTGACGATAGGGATAATGAACTTCTCGGTTACGGACTCGCATAGGTGCAGCAGGTAAAATAGCCATACTCCCCTCGCCCATCATTGTTATCAATTGGTGCCGACGCTTCTTAAATTCAGTTTTATCCATATTATCCTTCTGCGAATATCATTTCTTCATATAAAGTAATTACACCGACTTTCAGGTATTCAACCAATTGAATATAATCCACTTCTGCTTCATCCGTTGCTTGCTCAACCGGTGCTAAGCGGGAAATTGCTACGGTATCTTTAATAAATTCGGTGGCATCACTGGAAAGTGCTTGAGTTTGAATACCGGCTATACCTAAACCAAATAAGAAACCTTCACACCAACCCGCTAAGGCTTGAATCCGCTCGGGTAAAGGGGTGTCATCTGGTGGTAAGAGAAGTTGAAATCCGTCCATAGCAGAATTCAATTGTTTTACGGTATAGTTTTTTAGTAGAGTCAGTTGTTGTTGACATTCAGTGGTTAACCCATCTTCATAAGTGACCGGACTCATGATATGCTTAAACCACTCTTCTAAAGAAAAAAATTGCGGAATACATAACAGGCCACATAATAGACCATGGGCTTCAGCCGCATTCATTAATGCCCCAACATAGTGTAAAGATTGGTTGAGTGGTTCATAAATTTCCACGTCATGTCCTTATTCTGGAGAAAAATCAAACCCAATTGAATTATAGCAATAGAGAAGCAATGATTTAGTTCTTACTTCGTTGAATTCGATTAACGACTTCTAAGCGCCGTAAATGGCGGATAATAGCGGCTAAATGGTCACGACTCCGTACTGAAATACAAAATTTAAGTAAACTGGAAACACCTTCATGAGTTTCATTGGCAACATGCTTAATATTACTACCCATATTAGCAATAGCTAATGATACCGTTGCGAGAACACCTTTTCTATCCGGTACGTCAACATGGATATCCACTAAAAATTCATCTTCTTCCAAATTGGATTCCCATTCCAATGAGAGGATTTTATCCGGATAACGATATTGATATTCAGCAACCTGTTTACAAATAACTTGATGAATAATAAGACCTCTGCCCGCACTCATAAACCCCACAATGTCGTCTCCTGGAATCGGTCGACAACAACGCGATAGTGTGACTAAAATCCCAGCGGCTCCTCTTATAATTAGAGGTTTATATTGGTTACCATTTACGGGTGATAGGGATTTAGATGATGATTCTAAAGTCAAATTTAATTGCGAAGCCACAACCAGTGCCATCCGGTTACCTAACCCGATTTCAGCTAAAAGCTTATCTAGACTATCAATCTTCAAATTTTTTAACAAATGACTCTGTTGTTCTGCCGTTAAACGGTCGATTGACCAAGCATAATTTGCTAATTCTTTATCAAGCAATCGTTTGCCTAAACTGACTGCTTCATCGTGTTCAATAGTTTTCAAAAAATGTCGAATATGACTGCGAGCACGAGCACTAACCGCAAAATTTAACCAACTGCGATTGGGACGGGCCCAAGGTGTGGTGATAACTTCAACCGTTTGCCCACTCACTAAGGGAACTGAAAGCGAGACATATTGATTATCAATTTTCGCAGCAATGCACCGATTACCTACATCACTATGGATAGCGTAAGCAAAATCAATAGCGGTAGCACCTTTAGGTAATTGTAGAATTTTTCCTTTTGGCGTAAAAACATAGACTTCGTCAGGAAACAAATCCATTTTCACTTGGTTAAAAAATTCGACAGAATCACCGGCATTTTTGGACATTTCAATTAAACTTTGCAACCACTCAGCAGCGCGTTGATGAGCCAATTGGGAAGTCGATTTGGCCAACCCCGTTGTTGGCTTGTCTAATTGATAGAAACCATAAGCGGTAATACCGGTTTCAGACAACTCCTGCATATCAGCAGTACGAATTTGCACTTCGATTAAAAAACCATGCGGGCTAAATAAAATGGTATGTAACGATTGATAACCATTAATTTTAGGAATAGCAATATAGTCTCGAAAACGTTCACACAATGGTTTATATAGACTATGAACAATTCCCAAAGCGCGGTAACAAGCATCCACTGTATCAACAATGATCCGAAAAGCACACATATTGGTTGCCCGCGCAAAAGATTTTCTTTTATCAAGAGACGTGGCGCCTTTATATTCCAACATTTTATAATACAAACCATAATAATGTTTTTCTCGGTTAATCACTTGGGCATTCAGATGGTGTTTCTGTAACTGTTGTTCAAACAGGGATTGAATTGAGCGAAGAATATCAAGCCGCTTATTTCGTGCTTTTTGCAACCGTTCTTTTAATACTTGATAACGAAAAGGATAAAGCGTTGCGAAGCTCAGTTCTTCTAATTTGAGACGCATAGCATTCATTCCCAAGCGGTTGGCAATTGGTGCGTAGATTTCTAGCGTTTCATGTGCAATTCGATATCGTGATTCTGGCTTCATCGCCCCTAAAGTATACATATTATGCAAGCGATCAGCTAATTTAATAATGATAACCCGAATATCTTGATTCATAGCGAGTAACATCTTTTGAAAACTAGCCGCTTGTGCTTGCTCACGGGTTTCAAATTGGATAGAAGACAGTTTACTGACGCCATCCACCAACTCAGCGATTTTTTCCCCAAATTCATTAATCAAGCGTTGTTTTTTAGTGCCGGTATCTTCAATCACATCGTGGAGCAGTGCTGCACACAAGGTTTGACTATCCATGCGCATTTGTCCTAAAATATAGGTAACTGCTAGGGGATGAAAAATGTAAGGTTCACCGGATAACCGCTGCTGACCATCATGTGCCTCGGCACTAAATAAATAAGCACGATAAACCGCTTTAACCTGCTCCGGTTCAAGATAGGTTTCCACTAATTGACACAGGTCACTACTCAATAAACGGGAAGGAAGATCTAAAGAAACGGGCATAATTGCATGAAAAAACTAAGCCTATCTGAGTGAATTTAGCCCGGCATCGAGTTTCTCAAAATTCTCCGGCGTCACTTTCCCAGCAGCAATTTCCCGCAACGCCACAACGGTGGGTTTATCATTTTCAACGGGGACTAAAGGTGTTGCACCCATCGCTAATTGACGAGCACGTTTACTGGCAAGTAATACCAGATTAAAGCGATTATTAACATGTTTTAAACAATCTTCTACGGTAAGGCGTGCCATTTTTTATCTCTCTATTAAGAATAATATATAACTAACTGTGACGAAATCAAAGTCAAAAACCTCTCATCATTATATTTAAGTCTACTTAACAAATGAAAACCTGCCAAGAGTAATTACAGCATTTTATAATATTTAAGTTTATCACTTATTAATTTTGGCATATTTCAATAAGCTTCTTGTCATTGGAAATTTCAATGCTGGCATTAATGAGTCTCACTGAAAATACGGTTGACAACTTGTCTACTCGGCAACCCCAGCCAGCACCGGTGACCAGGAAATCCAAATAGTTAGTGTGTTGTGGCTAACGTCTAACACACTTTGCTTTCCCAGTTTGGATGAGTGCGGCAAAATTCTAACCATCCTAATATTGGGTTATTCGGAATAGAAATAGACTTTAAAGTGGTAAAAGTAAATCCAAAATTCGCTTGACAGAGTTGAGTTTCTTCGGTAACAATTTTTCTATTGAGGTGCTTCCTGACTCGTTCAGGAAGATAAACGGGAAGTTGGTGTCATTCCAACACTGCCCTCGCAACGGTAAATCAGGATAAGGTCAATCATGAAAGTCACTGCGTACTATCATCGTGGGAAGACGATTGACTCCGGTATTAAAACCAACTGATGAGTCCGGAGACCGGCCTCAATAACTGTTATGTAGGTTGCGCAGGGCAACAGACATAAAAGCCCCTTTGCTTATTTGTCTGTATTCCTCCGGCAATAAAATTTACTCCGATAACCCTGAGGAAAACACTTGAAAAATATTTATATTTTCACAAATTTGTTATTGTTCACCGGTTTGCTTTACCCATTAACCAGTCAATCTCAAGATACACCTCAAGAAATCATTATTACCGCAACACGTACCGCACAAACAGTTGATGATTCCGTTGCTGCGGTTACGGTTATCACTCGTCAAGAAATTGAGCAAAGTCAAGCAGTAACTTTACCGGGATTATTACGCACTCAAGCGGGTTTGGATATCAATAACAGTGGTGGCTTCGGGAAAGCAACCTCCATTTTCATGCGTGGTACTGAACCGGACCATGTGTTAGTGTTAGTTGATGGCGTAAAAATCGGTTCGGCGACAGTCGGTAATGTGGCTTGGCAAGATTTACCTCTCGCTGACGTTGAGCGTATTGAAATTGTGCGGGGTCCACGTTCCAGTTTATATGGTTCAGAAGCGTTGGGTGGCATTATCCAAATCTTTACGCGTAAAGGCAAAGGTAAACCGCATCTGGAACTCAATGGTGGCTTGGGTAGTGAAGGGACTCAACAAATCGGTGGTGGTTTACTCGGCGCAACGCCAAAGGTTTGGTATAGTGTTCATGCTAATCATTTACAAACCGATGGCTTCAACGCTTGTCAGGGCAATCTAAATGCGGGCTGTTTTACCATTGAACCGGATGATGATGGTTATGAGAACACCTCATTTAGTGCTAAAGTGGGTTCACAACTAGGCGAATCAGCTAACATTGAAGCCTACGCTTGGCAGACACAAGGTAATAATCAATATGATTCTGCTTGGGATAATGAAGCGGATTTTTTGCAGCAAGTGGTTGGTATTAAAACTGATTATATAGCTAATGAGCATTGGTTAATCAATCTGAATGTGGGCAATAGTTTGGATGAAATTGATAATTTTGGTCATGATGTTCCCCTAACTTATTTTGATACCAATCGGACCGTAGCCACTTGGCAAAATAATTTCCAGTTTACACCGGAAAAGTTACTTACGGTAGGTTACGATTATCAACAAGAGCAAGTGGAGAGCACGGCCACTTATCTTATCGATTCGCGTGATAACCATGGTCTATTTTTAGAGTATCAAACTCAAATAGATAAAACGAAATGGACTACCGGATTACGTTATGATAATAATGAGCAATTTGGCAGTCACACGACTGGCAATTTAGGTCTCAGTTACGCGCTTAGTTCCCAAACGCGGTTTATTGCTACTTATGGTACCGCTTTTAAGGCACCGGCTTTTAATGAATTGTATTATCCCAACTTTGGTAATCCTGATCTTGAGCCAGAAGAAGCTGAGAGTTTTGAAATTGGCTTTCTCAGTACGCAACAATCTCTAACCAATTGGTCGCTTAATTTTTATCATACTCGAATTGATCAATTAATTGCGACTTACTTTGATACTACCACGAGTCAATTTTTTGCAAATAATCTCAACAAAGCGAAAATCACCGGTATGGATAGCTGGGTTGGTTGGCATAACGCTGGCTGGGATTTCAACGCCAATTTTTCCTGGTTAAAATCCGAAGATGATGCGACTGGTAATCTATTACCACGACGAGCCGAAAGAACGTTTAATTTAGAACTTGCTCAACAACAAGGCGCTGCTCGCTTAGCCATCCAATGGTTAGCCCAAAGTCATCGTTATGAAGATACACCAAACACTCAACGGTTAGCTGGCTATGGCATTTTCAATCTGAATGGAGAATATACTGTTAATAAACATTGGTTTCTAAAGTTTCGCTTGGAAAATCTTCTAGACAAAGAATATCAAACCGCTCGTTTTTTCAATATGCCGGGACGATTTTGGTTTGCTAGTCTCCATTATCAACAGTAATTCAACTCGCGTAGTTTGCTGAGGAGCAATGCCATTAACTTTGAGGTGAACAAGCGAAATGGCATTCTCAATGCCGTAGCGAATCGCCTCAACAAACGAAGCATCATAACAAACACACCGCTCTATCCAGAACGAGATGAAGAGCAAAGACAAGAATACCTTGACCAACTCAATACTGACCTAACTGAAATTGCCATTTTAATAAGTATGCAATTAATATCACCAATCAACTAACTAATTCATCCCGATCACGTCTGGCCATACTTTCTAGTTCCTCAATTTCGTGGTTAGGAACATCAAGAACGACAAAGACATCATACTGGTCGGCAATCCTTGCCGATATTGAGTTGGATGAAAAATATTTGGGTAGATAATCCTGAAAACAACGTTGTATTAACAAGTTATACCCTAAAAAAAGCCCAATCCTATTTAACTGATTAGGCCGATTTTTAGCTTAGCATGGTCCGTTTGCTAACTGACTTTCCTTATCACCTTTTAATTACTTATCGGTAGCCGGTTGGGATTTAGCTTTAGATTTACGTTCTAAAAAAGCAATAAGTTGCTTTGCTGGAACATAACCAGGTACTAATTCGCCATTCGATAATAACATGGCCGGGGTTCCACTGACGCCGACACGTTTACCTAATTCATATTCTTTGTCAACCGGATTGTTACAAGTTGCTGATTTTATTTCACGTTTAGCCTTAGCATCTGTTATCGCTTTTTGCCGATCTTCGGCACACCAAACGGAAACCATCGTGTTGTACGTTTTTGAGCCGACACCCGCACGTGGAAAAGCTAAATAACGAACCTTAACTCCTCCTTTATTGAGTTCCGGTACTTCAGCGTGGAATTTAGCACAATAAGGACAGTCAACATCGGTAAAGACATTAACGGTATACTTAGTTTCCTTTTCTGGGGCAAAAACAATCATTTCCTTTTCGTCAAGTGCTTCGATTTCTTTCACACGTAATTGCGCACGCTTATCGTCCGTTAAATTTTGGCCGGTTTTCATATCGCGAATATCACCGACAACCAAGTAATGACCATCATCAGTAACATAAACTACTTCTGAACCAATCAAAACTTCATATAATCCTTTTACTGCCGATTCAGTTATAGATACTTTATCAAAATCAGTTTTAATAATGCGTTTTAAAGCTTGAATAACTGCCTCTGGAACGAGTTTAGATGAGGTAGTGGCACTCGTCGTCGTAGCTGGTTTTGATTCAGAAGTCGTTGTAGGTTCAGTTTTAGCAGTTGATTTCTCATCTGTAGTTGTCTCTACTGCATCAGTAGTCGCTGCTGAAGTGGTTTTAGCAGTTGATTCTTCAGTTGTGGTTTTAGATTCATCGGGTGCTGAAGGGGTAGTGGTTTTAGCAGTTGATTCTGCAGTTGTGGTTTTGGATTCATCGGGTGCTGAAGGGGTATCGGTTGCCATGGCTGGGGTTTCAACCGGCGGTGAAGCGTTATCAGCAACAGTTGCTGATGGTTCAGCACTTAAAATCGATGAAAATATGGCTAACAAAGCCCCTATGATCAAATAATTACGCATAGTAATTCCTCTAATTAAATCGAAAGTGAATAAATAGCAGCAACCATTCTATCTCACCCTTTTAGAGAAAGAAAAACTTTATTCAATTGAAAGCTGCTATTATATTAAGATAATAGACTCAGTTGATTTTGGATTGGAGATGGCCAATCCAAAATCTAACTTGGTTATTTGGGTGATTCTTCTTTTTTGGGAGTTTGGGTAACGATTTTCTCTCTAATACGAGCAGCTTTACCACGTAAATTACGCATGTAATAAAGTTTAGCTCTTCTAACCTGACCTCGACGTTTGATTTGAATTTCTGCAATAAGAGGACTATAAGTTTGGAAAACTCTTTCTACGCCTTCACCATGGGAAATTTTGCGAACCGTAAAAGCAGAATTTAAACCACGATTTCGTTTAGCAATGACAAGTCCTTCAAAGGCTTGTAAACGTTCGCGATTACCTTCTTTTACTTTCACTTGCACTATGACAGTGTCACCCGGCCTAAAATCGGGAATTTCTTTAGACATCTGCTCTTGTTCTAAGATAGCGATAATATTTGTCATTCTACTTCTCCTTGTTCAGTAATAAATTCAGTTAAAAGTTGTTGTTGTTCAGCCGTTAACTCAAGCTGTTCCAATAGTTGCGGGCATCGACGCCACGTTTTTCCCAAAGCTTGTTTATGTCGCCAACGCGCAATTTGGGCGTGGTTACCTGATAACAAAATAGCCGGTACGCTTTGACCGGCAATCTTTTCCGGTCTCGTGTAATGCGGATGATCTAATAAACCGTTGTAAAAAGAATCGGTTGTGGCTGATTCTTGGTGTCCTAACGCCTGTGGTAACCAGCGAGTTAGCGCATCAATAATGACCATAGCAGCTAGTTCACCACCGCTAAGCACATAATCACCTATCGACCATTCTTCATCGATATCTTGTTCTATTAAGCGCTCATCAATTCCTTCATAGCGACCCGCTACCATCAATAACCGTGGATAGTTAAGTAAAGTTTGCACCCCATTTTGATCGAACCGGCGACCTTGAGGCGATAAATAAATGACATGCGTGTCTTGCCCAAGTACACTGATAGCCATTTGAATGGTAGTACGGAGTGGTTGTACTTGCATCACCATGCCTGGACCACCACCATAAGGTCGGTCATCGACTCGACGATGCTTATTATGGGTAAAATCTCTTGGGTTCCAGGTTGACAGTTGTAATAACCCGCGTTCTAGAGCTCGTGCAGTGATTCCACCACACCGCAAAGCATCTAACATTTGAGGAAATAGGGTAATCACACCAATATGCATCATATAGACTGGTTTTGAAGAAAACGGCGCTATTATGGATTGAACTGGAAAATGTTGGCTGGTACTAAAGAGAAGTAACTTGGTTAAGTTAGATTAAAAAATCTACATCCCAAACCACTCGCAACCAACGTTGTGCTAAATTAACTTCTAGTACAATTTCATCGAATACTAGCGGAATTAAGCGCGCCGGTTTGCCTTTCACCACTAAAACATCATTGGCTCCGGTTTCTAGCAAATAATCTACTTGACCTAAAATAATATTTTCCTGGTTAATAACTGTTAAACCAACTAGATCGCTCCAATAATATTCATTCTCTGGAAGGGGTGGCAATTGCTCACGATAAATCGCAATATCAGCTCCCAAGAATTGCACCGCTTCATTACGATCACGACAGGTTTCTATACGAGCTACGATGCCTTTGCCGTGAGCTTGACTTTCCGGCACTAACAAGGTTTGCCATTGTCCTTGTTGATACACTTGCCACGGTGAATAATTCAAAATATTAGTGATCGGTTTAGTATAAGAAAATACTTTTACCCAACCGTGTACACCGTATAATCCAGTAATTTTTCCTAGCATGACCCGGGTAGATTCGGACATGAGTAACGCTAATAACTAGGTAGCTATGGGAGTTTCTGCCGTTGTGGGCAAAGATTCAATTGTTGTATTGATAACTACCGCTGGTTCTGGCGTATTACTTTGATTGACCACCGGAACAATCGGTGCATTTTTACTATATTCTTTGATTAATTGTTCCACTCTTTCTGAGGGTTGAGCACCGTTACTTAACCAATATTGGGCACGTGCTAAATTAATGCGTAAAGATTCTGTCGCTTTGCCACTCGCAATTGGATTAAAAAAGCCAAGTCGTTCAATATAACGACCATCTCGACGGCTACGTGAATCAGTAACGATAATATGATAATAAGGACGCTTTTTTGCGCCACCACGACTTAAACGAATTGTGACCATGTGATTCTCTCGGTTCTGTGCTATGACTTGTATTATGGACAAGTAAGTGAAAGCGAATAATTATATGTGATTAAGCAGCAATAGGGAATAGGGTAGTTGGTGAACCTTAATTAGTAAGATGAGTTTGAAAAAATATTACGCTGGGCTTGGTATATTGATTCTGGAGAAACTCCAGAACAACCCATTGAAAGAATCAAAAATAGCTTCCAAAGTGCAGCTAAACATAAGCTCAATTTATGTAAATCCAATCAAGTTATTACCTTAACTATAAGCCAAAATCAAATGGCAACTTGGGTCAATGCTAATTTGGAACGTTTCTCTGAATTTAAAACACCACCAATTCCGCCAAAGGAACACTATGCCACAATCGTTGTACAATAAATCAGTAGTAGAAAAAGAAAGCATTAACGATAGTCGTGATCATCTAGTTTAGATGGGGGTTGTAATCGGGTTATCATTGCTCGCTTTTCTCATCGGCTTTTTGTTGGAACAGCCTAAATTTGACCCCAATCAAATTATAAGAATTATTACGGGTAATTATTTCATTGATGCTTTGTTATCATTAATAATGACTAGTCCGATTTCTATACCCATCGCCTTGGTGAGTAGTTTATGGTTGAAAATGGTGAAAAGAGGTAAATTATCGTTCTTCAAATTAATATTAACAACACTAGCAATGGCTTACACCTTCATAGCGATTTCTTATGTTGGTGCTCAAATAGTTATTCCCCTCATTCCGCCACTTCACCAAAGTGCCTTCAAATACATTCGTCCGAGTGTTGGCGCCGCTTTTTTGGCGGCAGTTTTCTCCTGGTGGGCTTATTATATTCATCCACATCCTATTCTTATAAAGAAAATATTGTTCTGTGGTATGTTAATGCCGGTGCTATTGGTACCACTCATTCCTTGGTCATTGGAGATTAATGATATTGCTTGGTCTCATTTTCAAGATTAAAACCTTTCTATGTGTGCACCACTGCTGTAGGTGGTATACGCTTTATTTTACTACTAGACTTATCTTGTAATAAATTGTTTATCAATCAATATTTGATAAATATAGCCCTAGTTGTGGAGGAAGTTGATGACAATAAATTTAATTGCAGATGAGGACGTGCAACCAGAGGAAGATATTCAAATAAGTTCTATCAATCATGCGCTAGTACAAACTCATCTTATCAGAATTTTACCTGATGACCAATTTACCATTGCTACCGAATTAAGTTTGGATGTTTCTTCTCCAGAACGCCAAGCCATTCTCAAAAAATATCATGTCAAAGCAGAACGTGAACTCAAACCGGACATTTGCCTATACAACGCTCAAGATCTAGATTACCTTGACCCCGAATTAGCAGAAGATGATATCGCTCGATTGGAAAAAGTACCGCTACTCTGTATTGAAATTGTATCACCTTCTCAAGCGAGTCTGGAAATTTTGCGCAAGTTTCGCGTTTATTTTGCCATGGGAGTAAAATCTTGTTGGTATGTTGATCCGAATTTGAAATTGGTTAAGATTTATTCTTCACTGCAGCAATCTAAATCGTTTGAGGAAGGGGAAGTATTTGATAGTGTGTTGAATATCCATCTACCCTTAAATAAAATTTTTTTTAAAAAATCATCTTACTCGAATAAGGTAAAAAACCAGTGAAATACGTTAAGCTAGGTAATACTGAGTTAAATGTTAGCCGCATTTGTTTAGGCACCATGACTTGGGGAGAACAAAATACCGAAGCCCAAGCGCATGAACAATTGGATTATGCCTTAAGCCAGGGGATTAATTTCATTGATACTGCGGAAATGTATGCCGTACCACCTCGAAAACAAACTTATGGTTTAACAGAAACTTATATCGGTAATTGGTTAAAAAAACGCTCAGATCGAGATAAAATAATTATCGCCACTAAAGTAGCTGGTCCGGGCAAAACTGCGTGTCATGTGCGCGGTGGTCCACGACTCAATCGTGATAATATTCATCAGGCAATTATCACCAGCTTACAACGCTTACAAACTGATTATATTGACCTTTATCAAATTCATTGGCCCGACCGTAATACCAATTTTTTTGGTCAATTAGGTTATACTCACCAGGATAACGAAGACAGCACTCCTATTGTAGAAACTTTAGCGGCTTTAGCACAATTAGTTCAAGAAGGTAAAGTTCGCTATATCGGGGTCTCTAATGAAACGCCTTGGGGGGTGATGACTTACCTCAAATTAGCTGAACAACAGGGTTTTCCGCGGATTGTCAGTATTCAAAATCCTTACAATTTATTAAATCGGACTTATGAAATTGGCTTAGCCGAAATTTCTCATCGTGAACAAGTGGGGTTATTAGCTTATTCACCCTTAGCTTTTGGCGTACTTTCTGGCAAATATTTGCATGGCGCCCGTCCCGCTGAGGCACGAATAACGTTATTTCCATATTTTGACCGTTATCTAAAAAGTGAATCGGCACAACTCGCCACTGCAAGCTATGTACAATTAGCTCGACAACAAGGACTGGAACCAACCCAGCTAGCATTAGCTTATGTTAATAGTCGTTCTTTTCTAACCAGTAATATTATTGGTGCCACCACGATGGCACAATTACAAACAGATATTGCTAGCATTAACTTAGAATTAGATGAGGAAATTCTGACCGCCATTGAAACGATTCATCAACGTTATCCTAATCCTTGTCCTTAATCACAATCAAAATCACCCGTTAGGAGGTAGTAATAGATGGCTTTGTTAAAATGTGAAGCGTGTGGACATTTACGCGAGGTTGCTAATCAACATCTGGGTAAAAGAGTTAAATGTCCATCATGTCAACAAGTGACTTCAATACAAGATACTGTGGCTTTAGTTCAGCAACTCGCTCAACAAATAACCCAGTTAGCAGCAGAACTGGTGGAACTAAAAGCGACCCTGCCGCCACCCCCTAGCCCCAAAGGAGACAAAGGTTATGCCTTTGCCAATATGCCCTCTTCTCCCGCACTCAGTGACTTCGATGGGGTTATTCAGTGGTTTGCAGCGAAACAGGTCAAAGTGAAATATGATCAAAAAGATGTTGATATTGGTGGCTTTTTCGATGAAATCGCCGTGAAGTTGGGCGATAACTATGACATTTTAAAAGAAGTGAGTGACAAAATAAAATGGACTCAGGGCAAAGGATATACCAAAGTGAATTTCAATCTCTCTTCTCACAGTCAACAAGATATTCAAGTGATTAAGGCGTTTTGTAAAGAACTCTACGACGATGCTTTTGTTGCCAAATATTTCAATGAAAAAACGGATAAACGGATAAATTTAACTTTACAAACTGAACCGAAAATCGTCAATTTTTTTAATGGCGAATGGTTAGAGTGGTTTGTGTTTATGAAAGTCGCGTCTTGGTTAGTTGATAAACAACTTAAATTTTCTTGCCTTCGCAGTTTTCATATGGAATTTCCTAACGGGGATAAACATGAAATTGATCTATTTTTTCTTATCAACAACAAAATTCCCCTGTGGATAGAATGTAAAGCCGGTGAGTTCCGGTCTTTTATTAATAAATATGCTGAATTATGTAAGCGCTTAAAGTTTGATAAAAAACACTTTTTGTTACTGGTGGCAGGGATACCTGATGATAAAATCTTAGGACTGACAAAGACGTTTGATATGAAGATAGTCAATGAGAAAAATTTTCTGGCAGCAATTACTGAACTGCTTGAACCGAAAAAACAATCTGCTTTTAGTCAGTTATTTAATAAATTCAATGCCAAATAAATGAGTATATTCAAGTCTGCTAGCGATACGCACGTGAAATCGAATGGCTACGAACAATAATTCTCGCCATCCGGTTGGATTTACTACAATGAATATCGGTAAAGAATTGTAGACTGGCGCTAGCTCTGCTATTATTCAATTTAGGTTAATTTTTACTGTGCATTCATAATTTTAAGTAATATACCTATATGTCAATAAGATATATTCTTATTTTTTATTTTCTGGATTCCACTATTCTTATCACCATGTTATTAAAACTAATTTATTTAGTGGAGCACAACGATGAAAAAGAAACAACTTATTATAGCAATCCAAGCCGCTTTTTTAAGCATGGCTATGGGAAATGTCTCAGCTACACCACTCACCGCCGATGAAATTACCAATTTAACTGAAACTACCATCGTTCAGGTAAAGGTTGAAGATATTCCAACCGATTTAACGAATAGTTTCATCGGAAAAGTCGTTAGTTTGTCAGTTGAGTTAAATGCCCTTCCCTCACAATTAGCCCAGTTTCTGATTGACCATAATGAATCTGCTGATCCTAAATTGACTTCTGAGCAGATAGCGACGTTGCAACAAGTGGTAGACACGGCAGTTGAAACCGCTATCGGTGAATTGACAGAAACCACTCTTGACACCGTTACAATTGACGGTGAGCAACTGGTCATTGGAGATCTCAACCTATCTGCTGAAGAACTTCAAAAATTCGTGGTCAAAATCGTCACTTTTGCTGATTTCAGCACAATGGATCCGGCGGTTGCCCAATATCTTCTCGATCACAAAACCGAATTACCCTCGCTTGAAGAGAAAATTACTGCACTTGAGGGTGTTGTCAATTCAACATCCGCACCCTCTGCAGAAGAAGCAATTTCCCAGCTAACCGATTGGAGTACGGTCAAGCTAGATGCCGAGCAGAATTTAATGATCGGGGAAGTGAAGATCCCAGCCGAATCCCTCTCCAAATTCATTGAAAAAGTCGCTGCGTTAACTGAATCAGAGTTGAAATTAATTTCTCCCGAAGTAGCACAATTCATTCTTGATAAAGATGATCCAACTTCACCAAAATTAACTGAAGCTCAAGTTACTGCACTTAAAGCACTTCTCCCAGCAACCACTACCCTTACCCCAGCAGAAGCCATTGCCCAGCTAACCGATTGGAGTACGGTCAAGCTAGATGCCGAGCAGAATTTAATGATCGGGGAAGTGAAGATTCCAGCAGACTTAATCTCCAAGTTTATTGAAAAAGTCGCGGCGTTAACTGAAACGGACCTGAAATTAATTTCTTCGGAAGTGGCGCAATTCATCGTGGCGAAAGATGATCTAGCTTCACCAAAATTAACCGAAGCTCAAGTCGAAATCCTGAAAGCCATCAAACCGATTAATGACGATGATTTAAATATTTCATCACTCGATGCGCAAGCTGTCAGTGAATTATCGCTAGATGTCATCGCTTCCTTAACTCAAGAACAGATGGCTGAATTTCAACCAGCAGCTTTAAAGGGTTTGACTCCAGAGCAAGCAACTAAACTCACTATAGAAGCTGTTAGCGGCTTGACTAAAGAAATGGTAGAGTCTCTCTCCCTTGAAGTCGTGGCGGCATTAAGCAACGAGCAACTTTCTGCTTTATCTGCAGAAGCTAAAACCGGTATGACACCAGCGCAAGTATCAGCCCTGGGTGATAAAGCGAAGGAAATCTTTAATGAAGAAGAACTTATTGCCTTATTTACCACCGAAAATGGTCAAGTTAAAATTTGCCATGTTCCTGATGGTGATCCTGGAAAAGCCAATTCTATTGATATTTCACCTGCCGCTGTAGAGGAACATCTCAGTCATGGTGACAGCCTTGGTCCTTGCACAACCGAAGATGACAAAACTGTCGCTGAAGAAGAAGTTAATGTTATTGAAATTGATCTTGCTCATATTACTGCCCAACAATTGGGCGAATTATCTCTGGAAATTATTGCCCAGTTAACGTCAAAACAAGTCGCCTTGATACCACCTGATGCTATGATTGGCATGAGTAAGGAACAAGTGGGTGCATTAACTAAGAAATGCGTTGCCGGTTTATCTGCTGAGCAAGTATTTGCACTCTCTTCAGAAAGTTTGGCCGGTTTTAATGCCAGTAACATTAGCGGCTTAAATCAAGAAATTCTATTGACAATCGGTTTTGACTTGTTGCAATTGATGCCAGCCGAAGAGTTAATGTTGTTATCAGAATCAAATCCTGACGTAATCGTATTAGTCACTTTAAATATTTTAGAAACCACCCTGCCTCCTCAAGCTACTGATGAAGATGAAGGCGATGATGAAGGCGATGATGAAGGTGACAGTGACAATGATGATCAAGATAGCAGCCAGTTACCCAGTGGTCTGAAAGAATTACTCACTACTATCGGTTGGGAAATTCAATCTAATCAACTGGTGTTAAGTTCAGAATCCGTCTTAGCTTTATCAACCGACTTCATTGCTTCTCTATCAGTTGACCAATTTAAAGGTCTACATCCCAGCATCATGGCACAGTTAACCACTGAGCAAATGAGTAGCATTAAGGAAGAAACCTTAGCTCAACTGGGTAATGAATACCTTGACCAACTTCCGGAAAAAGAAATCGAGAATCTCAGTAAATCTTCTCCGGAATTTCTAATCAAGCTGGTATTGCAACTCGATGTCAAGAAGATCGAGAAAAAGTACAAGAAGAAACACGCCAAAGACTACGCTAAATATCTGCAGAAGTTCTACGAAAAGTTATTCAAACATCTCGGTTGGAAAGTCGAAATTAAAGAGAAAAACGGACAATTCTTTATTAAGATCAAACCGAAGAAAGAAGCGTTCAAATACGTAACGAAGCAATTTGTTTCACTGATTGACTTTGAACCCAGCGAGAATGAAACGCCAGCCGATTTGACAGAAAAATTGACCTTAATGCCCGCTACTTCTCTGGAAGGACTAGAGGATGACCAAATTGAGCAAATTCCAGAGCGAGAAGTCGAAAAGTTACCACCAGCCATTGCCAAACCCGTTAAAGAAAAACAACAAGTCATCAAATTGGTTGAACAAGCCAGCACCGGTAATGTGACTGAAGAAACCGTTAAGGAACTGACACCAGAAGTAATGGGCAAAATTCAGCCAGAGCAAGTTGTTAAGTTCTCTCCAGTTACCTTCAAGCTGTTTACAGCCGTGCAGATAGGTAGCTTACCCACTATCACCATCAAGGTGATGACAGCACCAATGGTGGCTCAATTAACCCCGCAAGCCGTGAGTGGTCTGAAAGCGGATCAAATTAGTGCCATCTCACCAATCGCCGTAGGTGGTTTTAATGCGATGATGGTTGCTAATTTACAAGTAACGGCTGTGGTTGGTTTCAAACATGCTCAACTCGCTTTCTTACCCATAGAAGCGATGGAAGGTTGGAAACCGGAAACTTTCGCTGCACTCAATCCCAATGAAGTAGATGGTTTTTCGGTTTATCAGCTGATTCAGATGCTGCATAAAAAACCAGAAATCCGTAAAGCAATTACCCCGGAACAATGGGATAATCTGCCTATCACACCGAATACGCCAGCTTTGCCAGTCGTTGCAGAAGAAACTAATGGTGATGAAATTGGTAATGAAGACACTGGTGAAGTAACCGAAGACACTGGTGAAGTAACCGAAGATACTGGTGAAGTAACCGAAGATACTGGTGAAGTAACCGAAGATACTGGTGAAGTAATCGAAGATACTGGTGA
>JAAUSR010000196.1 GCA_012032555.1 Thioploca sp. | reverse complement strand
GGTATTCTATTCTTCAAGAATGATAGAATAACAACTTTTGAGCTTTCTTATCCGCGCATTATACATGGCGAAGTATAATGACTCATAGAATGTTTTCTAGAAATGCCGCATCTTCTCGTGCAATTCCAGTAGAGAAAATGATTAAGATGATTGCTGAAAAACCTTATTTCCCAACACACTGGGGCAAAAATCAATCTGGAATGCAAGCTCATTCAGAACTTGATGAGGAAAATATTAAAAAAGCATCTGAAGTATGGATAGATGTTTTAAATTATACTATTGAAAAAGCTAAAAAACTTTGTGATATAGGTCTTCACAAACAAATTTCAAATAGAATTCTTGAACCATTTCAATGGTATACAATTATTCTAACCGCAACTGAATTAAATAATTTTTTTAATTTACGTTATCATGAAGATGCACATCCTGATATATATATTCTTGCTAAATTAATGAAAGAAGCTTATAATAATAGTAAACCACAATTAGTTAATTATCCCAATTACCATACCCCATTAATTCTTGATGATGAAAATAATTTATCACTTATTGATAAAGTGTATGGTAGTACTGGTCGTTGTGCCAGAGTAAGTTATTTAACCCATGATGGTGTTAGAGATATTCTAAAAGATGTACAATTACACGATAAATTAAAAGAGTCTCGTCATCTTTCACCATTTGAACACAATGCTCGTCCAATGAATGATGAAGAATATTTAGATTTTAGCGCTTCTGAATTATTATTTGAAGATGGAACATTAGGAAGAATTCAAAATACTAAAATAGAACCCGGTGAAACTATTCGCGGTAAATTAGTTATTAGCTCCAGATTTGGCGCTTTCTGTGGTAATTTTAATGGATGGATTCAATATCGGAAACAAATTAAAAATGAATATTGTTTCTCTTGAAAAAGTTAGTTACACGTTTGTCACTTGCAATCTATGCGTGTTTAGCGCATGATTCGCCCCGCTGAGAACACGAGAGTTTTCAGAAAGGAAAAAATATGAATAAGTTTATCGGTACGTTAGCGATAATGGCTCTTTGTGGTGCTTGCTCTGGAGATTATGATAGCGAGCAACAGACTAGCTCCTCTGATGAAGAGTTAGTTCGTGTATTTAGTTTGGTGCCAGTCAAGACGGCAGATGGGGCAGTTGCTTCATTTGAAGGAAGTTTTGATTTTGTTCCAGCTGCTGAAAATCAGCAGGCATTGCAATATTGCAATGGCGGAGTGTCTTGTGATTGGACATTGCAAAACGATGCAATAAACCCTCCAACATTTATTTGTGGTGACGGCTCTTCTGTTCCATGTACCGATCCAACTCAGGGTGGTAATTTGGTTGGACGTGTCAATCTGACCAATAACACCACAGACAACATTCGTTTTCCGTATCTTCAAATGAAGAATGTTACATGCAAGCAGAGTGGAACTCCAGTTGCTTGTTCAGTTATTGGTTTGACTCTTCTAGATCAGGATTACGGAACTCTTGATATCAACAGTTTACCTCTTTATGGTTATCCAGATGTTACTGCCAGCGCAGGCTCAAATCCTGATGCTGGTCGTATTTGGAATTTCCGGGTTGAAGATGCTAATGGCACTTTTAGTTTTGCTGTAGATGGGTTTGGTGAGCCTGTCACAAACGAGAGTGAACTGCTCAACATTGACAATGATGATGATCTTTTTGGCGCTGAGTTTCATGCTCCTCGTGGCAATGATTGTGATGATAGTACCGGTACTATCGTGCCAGCATCTGATTGTGATTCTGGCAGTCCTGTTTGCTGTGCTGAGCAGGCAATTAGTGGCACTCTTACTAGCACTTGTAACGGAGCTGGTCGGACATGTATTTATACGGTTCCAACCTGGGCTGCTTCTGGTACAGGTATGAGTTTAACTTGCAATAATAATGCCACATGTGATATTGCGGGTCAAGAGTTGACGGGTGCCAGCACAATTAATGCCTCTTGTATTAGGGGAAACTGTGTTATGGATTGTACCCAAGATTCTGGCTCTCCTGGTGATTGCACTTTTTCAAATTGTTTTTTTGGTGATTGTGATTTGACCTGTGATGCAGTAGATCGCTGTGCAGTTGAAAACTGTGGTCTTGGCGGTGATTGTTCTGCATTCTGTACCAATAGCAATGTATGCGGAATCAATACTTGTCCAAGTATTTTAGGAATCCCCTTAGCTACTTGTGATGATACCCCATGTGATCCAAGCAATACTACTTGTATTTGATTTAGATAGAGCTTAAATATTTAAGGCGCCCATAAGGGCGCCTTTTTTATTGACATCATTCATAGTTTTTGGTATAATTTTTGTATGTCGGAAATAAATCCAAAGTTGATTTACGTTGAAAAACAAGCTAGACATAATTATCTTACTCATAAGTTGCTGTATAAATACAACCAAGCTGAGATACGAGAGATTGATTCTCAAAAAGATATAGTAGAGCTTTATAAAAATCCAGATGCAATTAAAAACTGGATGCAAATCAAGCGAGACACTTTAATTCTTGCTAATCTTAAAGGCATATCGGCACGTCCTAATTGCAGGAGTACTGATTTTATAGCTCCCAGTCATTCATCGGGATGTTTTTCTGGATGTTTATATTGTTATGTTCCTAGAAGGAAGGGAACGGCTAATCCTATTACAATATTTACAAATTTTGATAAAATTCTTAATTATCTTCGTGGTCATGATGAAAGAAACGGTCCAAAACAAGTTACATCTGAAAATTATCAAACAGATCCAAAATACCGTACATATGACATTGGAGAAAATAATGATTGTTCATTTGATGCGAAAATAACGGATAGTGTAAAAAAGCTAGTACATCTTTTTAGAGATGAAATGAAATGGGGCAAGGCATCATTTTCTACTAAGTTTGTTAATTATGAAATGTTAGAATATGAACCAAATAGAAAAACAAGAATTAGATTTGCTCTTATGCCAGAAAATATTAGTAAGACTGTTGATATAAGAACTAGTTCAATAAATGAACGTATTAAAGCAATTGAACCATTTTTTAAAGCTGGTTATGAAGTTCATATTAATTTTAGTCCTATAATTATTTAT
>JAAUSR010000195.1 GCA_012032555.1 Thioploca sp. | reverse complement strand
AGCCTTCGCGTCCCAATACGACTAAAATTTTCCCTCACCGATACAGCCAAACCTTCATGAGAGAAATCAACTTATCGGTATCAATCGGTTTAGCAATATAATCATTAGCCCCGGCATCAATACACTTAATCTTATCCCCCTTCATCGCCTTAGCCGTCAAAGCAATAATCGGTAACTGACTAAAACGCGTTTGGCGGCGGATCTGACGCATCGCTTCATAACCATCCATCTCCGGCATCATAATATCCATCAACACCATATCGATCTGAGGATGTTGCGCTAACAAATTTAAAGCTTCTTTACCATTCTGCGCAATGAGGACTTTCATCTCGCGATCTTCTAGCACACTAATTAAAGCGAAAATATTACGCATATCATCATCCACTAATAACACCTGTTTATGGGTTAAAATAGCGGCTTTATCATGGATCATTTTCAGCATTTGGCGTTGTTGGGGGGGTAACTGCGCCTCCAATTGATGGAGAAACAAAGTGACTTCATCTAATAAGCGTTCTGGCGAATAAACGACCTTAATGGTTAGCGTATCGGTGTATTGACGTAGCCACTGCTGCTCTTCAAGGGTTAATTCCCGCTCCGCATACAGAATAATGGGGAGCGGTGATAAATTACTCGCGTGATGCAATTGTTCCAGTTGCCTTAACCCCGAACCGAGTCGGAGATCCACATCAACAATGATGCAATCAAAAGTAGTGGTTTGGAGGTGTTGTTGCGCAGCCATTGTAGTCGTCGCTACGGTGGGTTGAACTTCACCATGACTCACTAAAGCGAGAATCTGCGGTTGGCGAAGTTCATGGTCGACCATAACTAAGATCTTTTTAACGGTTTTGGCTAAAAATTGTTTTATCTGTTGAAAAGCTTGAGTCAGTTGTTCCAGACTCACCGGTTTTAACAGGTAACCAATGGCACCTAATTTTTTAGCGGCTAAATTTTGATCACTGGCGGACATAAAGTAGACTGGAATGTGACGGATTTCGGGATTGTCTTTCAGTCGTTCCATAACCGTCCAACCATCAATTTTCGGTAAGCCAATATCTAACATAATGATCTGCGGTCGATATTGTTCCGCTAACTCCAGACCGGTGGTGCCATCTTCCGCGATCAGGCATTTAAACTCGTGGTCTCGAGCTTGTTCCATTAAGAACCGAGTAAAACGGCGGTCATCTTCAATAATTAAGAGACAACGATCCTGGGAGTTTAGGTTATGTCTGTCGTCGATGAGTTCTGGCGTCGCTGAGGGAGTTGGGTTTGGAGTAGTTAAACGAGTAGCCGTTGACCAAGTGGTTGATGAGGGGGGCGAGGTGTTGGATGGCGTTTCTCGTCGCGTTTCGGGTAGGTAGAGTGTAAACGTACTGCCTTTACCCTCCTCACTCTGTAGGCGTAATTCACCACCCAGTAACCGAGCTAATTGGCGAGAAATGGATAACCCTAAACCCGTACCACCAAAGCGCCGACTGGTAGTACCATCAGCTTGTTGAAAGGCTTCAAATATCAGTTGTTGTTTATCTGTGGGGACGCCAATGCCGGTATCAATCACACTGATAGCCACGGTTTTACTAGGTTCTAATTCTAATAAAGCTAAATTGTCATCACGGGTGGGACGGCGTAATACCAGTTTGATTTCGCCTTGGGCAGTGAATTTAAAGGCATTTGCTAGCAGATTATTGATAACTTGTTTCAGTTTTTGCAGATCGGTGTATATACTGTGTGGTAAATCAGCGGCGAGTTCAATCTGAAAATTTAACGCTTTTTGTTCGGCTAAATAGCGGAATTTCGGTTCAATCGTTTGAGTCAGTTCGGTTAAAGACACTTCTTCGAGTTGGACTTCCATTTTTCCAGCTTCGACTTTGGAGAGATCGAGAATATCATTAATTAGAGTTAGTAAATCAGAACCGGCGCTATGAATGGTGTGCGCGTATTCTTGTTGTTTGTCACTGAGATTGCCGGTTTTGTTTTCAGCTAATAGTTGCGATAAAATCAGTAGACTGTTGAGCGGCGTACGCAATTCGTGTGACATGTTAGCTAAAAATTCCGATTTGTATTGGCTAGCAAGTTCAAGTTCTTGGGCTTTGGCTTCGATGGCTTGTTGGGCTTGTTTCATTTCCGCTTGAGTTTGTTCTAACGCGAGATTTTTATCCCGAATTTGTTCTTTTTGCTGTTCGAGGTCGTGAGTACGGGCTTCTAATTGTTCATTGGTTTGGCGTAATTCTTCTTGTTGGGTTTGAAGTTCTTCGGCTTGACTTTGGAGTTCCTCATTGACTTGTTGCATTTCTTCTTGCTGAGCGCGCAATTGTTCAGCTTGTTCTTGACTTTGTTGTAGTAAGACTTGCATCCGCGTGCGCGAAGCAGCGGTATTAATGGCAATGCCAATATTGGGCATCACTTGTGCCAGTAATTCTCGTTGTAATTCGGTTAAGGGGTTAGTCGAACCGACTTCAATGACGCCGCTGACTTTATTTTCATACAAACAAGGGCTAATCACCACACAACGTGGCACCGCTTGCGATAAGCCCGAGCGCGTAATATAGGTGTATTCTTCCGGGGTATGAACGCAGGAAATCGCTCGCTTTTCCAGCGCGGCTTGTCCGACTAAGCCTTCGCCAAGGATAAATTGCTGGGGCGAGTTTTCCGGATGAGTGTAAGCATAACCAGCGATTATCTGCAAATACGGTGGTTGTCCAGTTGCCTGGGGGGGTTCCATCCACAAATAAAATAACCCCACCTTGGCATCCAGATAAGTGGTAAGAAAGGTAATAATACTTTTAGCCAAAGTTTGGATATCTTGTTCGCCACTCATTTGGGTGTTGAGTTGCGCTTGTCCGGTTTTGAGCCAGTCTTGGGCGAGGTTTTGGTTGGTGGTAGCGGCGAGTTTGGCGGCGGCGGTTTCGAGGGCGGTCTTAATTTGGATAAAGTCGCCACGGTATTCGGCTTGGGCTTGGATATCTTGTTGACCGTCGGCTAGGCTTTGGGCTATTCGCACGATGTCGCCGATAACTTCTCGTAAACTTTGCAGTGCGGTGGTCAGGGCCGTTTCAATTTGGGCAAAATCGCCTTTATATAAAGCTT
>JAAUSR010000194.1 GCA_012032555.1 Thioploca sp. | reverse complement strand
TGCATTACCATATCCATCATTCAGAATTACTCCATTAAACCTGAAATCAAAAATTAAAAATACAGCTATAATATATTTGTCTCAATGCAAATATAACAATAAAACTTATAAAACAAGACAATACAAAAACAGTTTAAAATATGTCAAAAATACATGGAATCAATTGAATAGATTTAGTCAAGCCGAAATATTAGAGCTGGCAAGATATGCTCTGCAATATAATCCAATCCACAAGTATGGCGGCGGGAAAGTTCCATTTCAAAAGCAACAAGATTTATTAAACTGTAATTATAAAGAAATCCTCTTCGGTGGGGCGGCAGGCTCCGGCAAAACTCAGACCCTTTGGTTTAAGGCAATCCAAAAAGTTAACAACCCTCATTATCATTGCTTAATCTGCAGACGATCATTCCAGGACCTATCTCTTCCCGGATCATTAATCGATGTTGCTAAAGATTCAATTCGAAACACTGATGCAACCTATAATGGCCAAAGTTATCAGGTTACTTTTCCGTCTGGTGCTATTATCCAATTTGGTTATCTTGACTCAATTGGAGACTGCTATCGATATAAGTCGGCTGAATTTTCTACAATAATCATAGATGAGGCATCAGAAATCGAGCCAAATAATCTTAGGTATATGCATTCTAGATTACGTACTACAGCAGCCTCAAAATTGGAAACACAGTATATTTGCGCCACAAATCCAGGCGGACCGAGTCATCAGTACTTATTCGACCGGTTTATAAGCAATCCTGTGCCAAACTCAATATATATTCCGGCAAAATATACCGATAATATCCATTTAAATCATGATGAGTATCATGAAAATCTGAAAAAATTAACTCATATCGAATATCTGCAGCTAGCTGAGGGCCAGTGGATTCTGGATGATTCGAAGTTGGTTTATCATTTTACAAAAGACAATCTAATAAAAAGCCCTGCCCAAAATCCAAAACATCTTATCCTTAGTATAGATGTAGGGCATATTGATTCTTCCGCACTAGTAGTAGCTGGGTATAATGATTATGACCCACACTTTGTCATAATTTATGCCAAAAAATATAGCAAGATGGACGTAACAGATCTAATAATACACGCAAAACATCTATACGATATATATAGACCAGAGTCTGTAGTCATTGATGCGGCTGGAGGAAGTAAGCTAATTGCTGTAGAAATGGTACGACGGCATAATATTCCAGTAAAATCAGCAAATAAAGTTGAAAAAGAAAACTATATCAAGTTAATGAATGCGGATTTTGAGCATAAAAAGATATTAATATCAGAAGATTGTGTAGAATTAATATCAGAATATCAGAATTTGCAACGGAATAAGCACGGGAAAGAAGACGAACGAGCCGATAATCATTGTGCTGACGCTGCATTATATGCATATAAAGAAGCTAGGCATTATCAGGCATCTGAATATGTACCAATAAAATCTAAGGAGGAGCAATGGGAAGAACAGCTAATGTTCAGTCAGAATCAGAACAACGAATTAAATCTGTAGAATTAGTAAACGGCATTAGAACAATCGGAACTTTCGGAACCATCAAAAGATATACAGTTGATGCTTATAATATTACTGCAGATTATGATAAAGGATAATTAAGATTGGCAATTTTATCATACCATTGAAAACGTGGCATTTATTGAGGAAATTTAATGGAAGATAAAAAACTATCATCTGACGAGGTAATTGTATCTGCTTTAACATTGGACAGAAAAACAATTATTCCAGTAATTATGCTGAAAGACCAGATTAATCTGAATGCATTTCCGTCCAGACTAATTATTGAGGAGGATAAATAAATGGAAGAAGTATTAAAGACAGTCCAGCAATATGGGCTATTAGATAGATTATCTAAGGTAGAATTCTTCGAAAGCAAAATCAAATCAATAGAATTTCTGCCGAAGGACCTTCCGGTAGAGCAGCCGAAATATGTTAAACAAAATAACCAGGCTGAAATTGAAAACACTTTATTTTATGCGGCAGGATAATTAAATGAAATGGTTTACTGAACCCGAAAAACTACCAGGTATTGTCTCTAATATTCTGTCTGAAGATCATCGTAGGCAATATAATTTTGCCACAATATTACGCATGTATGAGCCAAGCCTGGGTGCCGAAATATATGTTGAATAGATTTGCTACACCAATATCTATTACTTCAGAAACAGCAAAGCTTAATGTGCTAAATGAAATCATTAGATTTGCTACAAATTATTTTGGCAGGAGTTTTCCGAAGCCGATATTCGTTCCGTATGGAAACAAAACGCTAAGAGACAAGGCAGATGCAGCTACAAATTTTGTTCATGGTGTATTTTATGAAAGCAAACTATTTCCAGAATATACTCAGGCGGTATTACACTCATTAATTGGCGGAACGGGAATCATCAAGGTAATTGAGTCAGATACAGGCGTTCAGTATGAATGTGTGCTGCCAACTGAGGTAGTTGCGTTCGATGAGGAAGCTGTAGCAAATAATCTTCGAAGTTTGTTTCATGTAAAATATGTAGATAAAGGAGTATTGCAGGCAAGATATCCTGAGTATGCGCCACGAATTGCCACAGTTACGACAGTGGATGGCGGATATGTCGAACAAATCAAGATGATAGAGGGCTGGCATTTACCCTCTGCACCGGGTGCAGAGGACGGCAAGCACATCATAGTGCTCGAGCCAGACATCGTGCTGGTGGATGAGCCATATGAGCAGGATGACTTTCCTTTTGCATTTTTGAACTATATACAAAGCCCAGTAGGATTCTGGGGGCAGGGCTTGGGGCAGATTCTGATTCCATACCAGGCAAAAATAAATGAATTAATGCGCAATATCGAGGCAAATATTCGAGCTGGTGGCAATTTGAAGATTTGGTTGCAGAAGGATTCGGGAGTTTCCTCGGACCAAATAACGAATAATTTAAGGGGAGATGTGCTGGTAGGCAATGGGCCAGCGCCTCAGCATCTAATTCAGCCATTAATTTCGACAGATATTCTGAATCATTTGTCCTTCCTCATTAACTCAGCTTGGGCAGCGTCAAGATTCAGCCAAGCCACAGCTCGAGGAGAAAAGCCAACAGGCATAGAC
>JAAUSR010000024.1 GCA_012032555.1 Thioploca sp. | reverse complement strand
TGATTGTCGAAATTAAATCCTCGATGAGTCGAGGTGATATGTATCTATTTGAGCGCAAGGCTCGCTTCTATGAAAACCGGCATCAGCGTACTGCCCAGCGATTGATTGTCATTTCTCCCATGGTGGAAGAACAAGCGCGTACCATTGCCACTAAGCTGGGCATTACGATTTATTCTTATACTTATGAAGTGGAATTGACTGATTAAACTCAATCGGGTCACTGCCATTAAGTTAAGCCCAAAACTGAGCTAATATGCTAAAGTATAGCGGATATAGTCAAGTGAGGATGAGATGATGGAAAACAAACACCAACGATAGAGATAAGCAGACGACTGATAAAAGATGAACCGTTTAAAAACCGACACATTAGTAACCCAAAATATTTTACTCGGCAGCGAAAATTAAGTTTTTCCCGAATGATACTCTTAATCATGAGAACAAGTGTTAAATCACTACAATTAATCCTCAATGAGCTGAGCCATCAACTCGATTTACCGAGTATCAGTCATAGTGCCTTCAGTCAAAGAAGAACCCAATTAAAACATACCGCCTTCATTGAACTGAACCAAACTGCGGTCGTTGAGGTTCAATACGGTGATGGTGAATTTAAACGCTATAAAGGGATGCGTATTTTAAGTATTGACGGTTCGAAAATATTATTGCCGGACACGGCGGAGGTTATCCACACCTTGGGTGGCATCCGTTATAGCAATGATCACCCTAACGTGCCGGGTCACCACGCCTATGTATGGCCTCGGTGATGTACGACGTGCTCAATCGAATTGCCCTAGATAGTCAATTAGGTCACGCTCAAGCCGACGAGGTTGACTTGGCCCACTCACATTTGGCTGACACTCACGAACCAGATTTGAGCATTGGCGACCGTAACTACCCCTCTTACTTATGGTTAGCAACACTGCACCAAGCGAATCGAAACTATCTCATCCGTTGTTCAGCGGCTGCCTTTGCCCAAGCGCGTGGTATGTTAAAGGGTGAGGGTGATGACAGTCAAATCGTCACCCGGAAACCGCATCACCGTCAACTTCAAGAGATTAAGAGAAGCGGTTTACTACCCTCGATAACGGTTCGTTTGGTGCGTGTCGTCTTCAAGACTGGCGAGTATGAGGTTTTGGTCACCAGTTTACTTGATAAGCACGAGTATCAAACCGCTGAGTTCAAATCCCTCTACGCGCTTCGTTGGAGTGAAGAAACCTTTGATGGAATATTGAAAACACGACTGAATTTAGAAAATTTTATGGGGAAAACGGCCCAATCTGTGTATCAGGACTTTTATGCGACCGTATATTTAACCGGCTTAGAATCGATTTTAACCGCTCAGTGTGATGCTTTCTTAGGCAACCAGCCGACTCGGCAGCCACAGCAAGTCAACCGGGCAGCGTCATTCCATGCGCTAAAAGACCATGCCATAGAAATTTTGTACAGTAATGAGGATACTGATTCGGTAATTAAGAAGTTAGAAGAGCTTTTTTTAACCCATCCCACGTCAGTTAGAAACAATCGTCAAGTGCCGAGCAAAAAATGTTCTGCTCGACAATGGCTTCACTATGCTAAACGACGATGCCAGATATGCTTTTAGGCTTAACTTAATGGCAGTGATGCCGGCGCGTGGGAACGAGTAAACGAGTAAAAACACCACTGCTTTGATAACAAACTTCATAGTTTCTTTGTCTTGAACGGTATTAAACTATAAAAATTTATTTTTTCATCCATATTCCTGTTGATAATCGAATCATTCCGGTTAACAACTTATGATAAATTCTCTGTTAACAAAGCCAAGGTGGTATGACATTCCTTCTGGTGAAAGTCGATAGGAACACAGCGTATGACAAATAATACAGATAAACTTGAAGCCAATAGTCAAAATGAAGCCGGGTTTGATGATATTACCTTACCTATAGCAAGTGATATTAGGGTAGGCAATAAAGCCGTTGTTCAAAATATGATTCGGCATACGACTAAATCAATGATTTCATCTCCTTACAAGTTCTTAGTCCCCTACGATTTGGCTGATAAAGAACTTTTTTACGGTCGCCAAAAAACCTTAAAAAGCATGGCTAAGAAGATAATCCATCATAAGATAGTTACTTTGAGTGGTCTGGCTGGTTCGGGGAAGACTTCATTGATTAACGCTGGTCTCATTCCATTATTAGCTAATAATGGCTATATTTACGTTTATTTTCGTGAATATTCAGACCCATTACAACAGTTACATACTTATTTATCGCAATATAATTTTGTAGCAGAAGCACAATTTGCCTCTCTAATTAACTTAATTCAATCCATTAAATTTTATGAAAGTAACCATATCGTCATATTTTTTGATCAATTTGAATATTTTTTAACGCAAGTATCCTCATCAAAACGCTATACTTTTATTAAATCGCTACAACACTGCTTCACTCAACCGTTATCAGCAGATCACCAAATAAAAATAAATTTTGTGTTCATTTTACAACAAGATTTTTTAGGACAACTACTTACTGAATTTGAAACATTATTACCTCATTTATCCGGTCAAACTACCCATCTCAACTTATTACTTCTCAATCAAAATGAAGCCCATGAGGCTATTATTAAGCCATTAACTCATTTGGATGTTAATATTAGTTATGATGAAAGCCAAGTAGGGTGTGCGAAATGCCGTCCAAGAGGTTTAATAGGGTACGAAACTCACACGGCATTTTGCCTACCATCAATAGTGAAATGGTGGGCAATGCTTCGCTTTTGCCTACCCTACCTGGCTATCCTGACCTTATGGTTTTTTTATATTTTTTATGATTTAAATATTTCTCAACTTTTAATAGAAACTCTTTCAAAAAAAGGACAGTTTCTTTTTTGAACTGCATTAACTCTGAAAAAGTATAGATTGTTCCACAATCATTAAAAGAAAGTTCTCCATGGGCAAGTTGGTTTCTTCTTGCTTTTATTTGAATCAATCTTTGGCCTGCTACACGTTGATTAACCTCAAATCCATATTTTCTAGCAAACTCTTTTATTTGTTGAGCATCAATTTTTCCAGAAAAATTAACTCCTTTTAGTTTATTTAAGTATTCTCTTTTTCTATCATTATGGTCAAATATGACAATCCTATCATTGATGATATCCTGCATATGTTTCAATAATTGTTCAGCACCATCATTTTGGTTTTTAAAATTGTTATATCGATATTCAATCCAAATTTTTTTAATTTCATCAATAGCGTCTTGGTAAATGAGATTATCTTCTGTAGAAATAGCAATATGAATATAGTCAATGGCCATAATAACCGTAGATTCCAATAAATTATAAAGTAATAAAATACCACTTGCCTTCAAGGTAGGTGGTAATAATGTTTCCAGAGGTCTTACTTCACCACTGGGCAAATGTATTTTAACTTGTTGGGTTTCCACTTTTTGTAAAAAGTCAAAATATTGGTTAATTTCAATTACTCGCCGATTAAACTCATTCTTGACGGTTTCCATACCTCAATCTTCATTTTCGGCATTAATGACTTCATTGATATCTATCTCACTTCCTAATAAAGCGTTTTTTACAAAATCAATTCTCACTTTAATACATTTGGGAGAATGTGTGTCAAATCTCGGTTCTACTACTTTTCTAAAGTTTTGGCTATTCAACCATTTTAAATTTATTGGTGCTTGTTGTAACAATTCTGGCTGTTCTTGAAGTGCCAAAGCGACTCCTACTGAAACGGATTCAAAGTACATCTTAGAAGCATATTGTTGCCGACCAGTTGGCTTGACAAAGCCTTTAGGAAAATGTTTATGGACAAATTGGAGAACATTATCAAATAGAACTAATTTCTCTTTTTCTTCTATTTCAGAAAAGTTTTGGTTTTTCTCATCTAAATAAGCATCTAAAAAATTGCCAAGTCCTTTAGAATAATTAGGATATTTATCTATGAATGCAAAAAAACGTAATATTAACTCCGGTAATTCTTGTCTCTTTTGGGCAAGAGGAGGGAGAGGACATAATTGATTAAGTAATTCAATTGTTGCACATTTATGATAGATAAAATCACGAAACTTCCCTCTCATTAGTCCTTTTCTGACTTCCATATTATTGAGAATATCAGAACCTCTATTAATTCTTTTGAACATTTCAGTTCGGACTTTCTCAGTAGCCTTATCCGAAAGCACCACCATACGAATGACTGCATTACGAAATTTGCGTTGACGGGGAATGCTCAAATCATGAAAATAGAAGCCATTCAAATACGTTAACACCTCAATTTTTTCTAGCTGCAATTTATTTTCTAAAAATGCCGCTAAAGTCCTGATGCGCTGCGAACCATCCACAATTTCTAAACGACCATCAGTCATTTCAGCAACAAATATGAAAGGAATAGGTAGACCTAAGACAATTGATTCAATAAATTTGGATTGCCTTTCTTTATCCCAAACGAATTCCCTTTGATACTCAGGAACATAAATTTCATTTTCATCATTTTCTATACCGTGCAGATATTTTGAAACCAGCAACTCTACTGTAAACTCACGGGTGTCGTAAGCAACTTCCTGTTGTTGTGAATAGATTTGCTTTTCGGCATTCTCGGTTTGGTTAGGTGTTATCATAAATATTTCTACTAAAAAAGAGACATGTTTACCTTCTATTTAGAATCTGTAGTAGAGTTGTATCACGTTAAAAACCAATCAGTTATCTAGATAAAAGTTCCATAGTCCAGCACATACTCCGATTATTTCATCATATAAATCAATGAGATGAAATCTGATTTTATTTACAAGCATTCTGTAGCGTTTCATGCCAGAAATACTGTTTTCTACAAAAATTCGCTCTTGAGATACTTTTTTGTTGTCATTTTTTTGATTTTCAGTTAAGTTGCAATTTTTTTACGTTTTTGAGATAAAGATAGTTTCTGGGTTTGGTAATCTTTGCCAAAGCCTTGAAACCCTGAATCCACTAAGACACAATGGTTTTCAAACCACTTGACTTTGGGGGCAAATAATTGCTTAAATAAGCTATAGTTGTGTGTTTTACCGTAACAACTTTGACTTAAGTACTTAATATACTTATCTTTTGTGGTTATCAACATGGCTTTTAATGTATGACTTTTTTTTACCAGAATAATATTTCTTCTGTTCTTCATTATTGCTAGGACGTTGTTTGGGACTTTCGGTGGCATCTATGAGCAATTTTTCAATCCCTCCAAACAAATTATCGAATTCTTCCTTGGTCTTAATAGTTCTGGTTGACATATATTCTCCTAATGCTGCTCTTGCCAATATTTTCAAACCTTTCGCTTGGTTTTTTTGGGCACTTGAAGCATTCATGCTACCGACTAAACCTAATAAATCATAAGTTAGCCCAGATTTTAGGCTAAATAAGGTAAAATATAACAATTCCTCTTCATTAGAAAGACCAAAATCAAAATGTTTTTCTGCTTCTTGTTTCTGTTCTATACTTTTTTTATACAGTGCTTCATAAGCTACTTTAAAACGCTCTAACAACTTATAGAATCTTTCCTCATTCAACCCGGTTGCTGCACGCCATTTGCGCTCTGTTGTGAGTTCTGACAGTTGCATTTTCATTCTCGTTCTCCTAAGTTTACAAAACGTGTTCTTTTTTATATCCTCCTTTTTGTAAAATAGCATTTTAAATTTCGTGATACAACTCTAGTATCTAATGTTTTATCAGGTTTATTTTTCGTTAGAACTAGATTAAATCTGCACTTACCACCTATCAATTTTAAACGTAGGTCAAACAAAGCATAGCGTGTCCAACTTCCTTCTAAACTTGAGAAATTGTCATGAGGTGTCAACCTGAAGTTGTAACCATTGTTCTAATAAAGCTAAATGCCATAATTTACTACCTTGTAATGGCGTCATATACTGCTCTGGTGCCGTTAATAATAAATCAAGATAATCGCGTTGAAATAATTGGCGTTGCCGGCAAGCAGTTGAATTTAAGATTGTTCGCATCCACTCTAAAAATGGACCACGTACATATTTTAAAGCCGGTACTGGAAAATAACCTTTGGGACGGTCAATTACCGCCGTTGGTAATCGCGAACGAGCCATTGCTTTTAAAGGATATTTGCCTTGTTCGCGCAATTTTAATTCGGGTGGGATAGTTGCTGCCATTTCAACTAAATGGTGATCTAAAAAGGCACGCGTGCCTCCAAACCCCACGCCATCGTCATATTATCGACTCGTTTAACCGGATCATCGATAATTAAAGTAGTAATATCCATTCGCAAGACTTTATCTAGGAAGGTTTCAGCGCCTTTGGCTGCTAATAAATCGGCAATGACTTGTGAAGTATAATCTTCACCATGATAATCTGGTTGGACGGTTTGTAGAAATTCAGCATGAGTGCGATCAAAATAATAGGGTTGGAATCGTTCTAAATCTGAACCGGCGGCTGATTGCATCAACGGATACCAAAAATAACCGGCAAACACTTCATCAGCACCTTGTCCGCTTTGAACTACTTTTACGGTTTTGGAAACGTATTCTGCCAATAAATAAAATCCAATGGCATCTTGAGCAACCATCGGTTCCGACATCATCGTAATCGCTTCGGGTAGACGTTCTAAAACTTGATGATTAGGGATCGTATAACGATGGTGATGAGTACGATAGCGATCGACAACTTGATTGGAATATTCAAATTCACTGCCCCGTTCTTCTGGAACATCTTCAAAACCAATTGAAAAAGTGAAGAGGTTTTCTATATTCCCCAGTTCAGCAAGTACTGCGACTAATAAACTCGAATCCAACCCGCCGGATAACAACACCCCAACTGATACATCTGCTGCGAGTCGATGACTGTTAACTGCGGCTTGTAAGCTAGAATGTATCATTTCTAGCCATTCAGCTTCATTTTTAGGTTGTTCTGGACGAGTCGCCGATAATTGCCAATAACGTTTGGATCGCCCAACTTGATTGTGCTGACTGAAGGTTAAAGTGGTTCCCGGCGCAACTTTGCGAACACCTTGTAATAACGTGCGCGGTGCCGGGACTACAGCATGAAGGGTTAAATGATGATGTAAAGCAATGGGATCAATTTGAGTATTCACTTCTCCAGCCGCTAATAACGCCGGTAAGGTAGAAGCAAAACGGAGAAAGTGAGCGGTTTGGCTAAAATATAACGGTTTGATACCCAGCCGATCCCGAGCAAGTAACAGTTGTTGGTTATGAAAATCCCACAAACCAAAAGCAAACATGCCATCCAAATGCGTAACACAGTCTTCTCCCCATTTGGCATAAGCTTTCAGTATGACTTCGGTGTCACCTTCAGAATAAAATGGATAACCATCCGCTAACAAATTTTGCCGTAATTCTCGATAGTTATAAATGGTGCCATTAAAAACTAAAGCTAATCCTAATTTTTCATCTATCATCGGCTGATGCGCACGCTTGGATAGATCAATGACCGCTAAACGTCGATGTCCCAAGCCAATAGCATCTTGAATAAAATGGCCAAAATCATCTGGTCCCCGTCGTGCCAGTTTAGTCATCATGGTAGATAAATTATTGAAATCGGGAATGTTACCGTCAAAGCGAAGTTCGCCACAGATACCGCACATAATTAACCACTACTCAATTGTTTAGCAAAGCGTTTGTTAAGAAAATAAATGACCGCTTGGCAATAAGGTTCATATTCACCAGCGGCATTTTTTGCTTCGTATTTTTGAAGTTCCCTTTTGACATCATTAACTGACCAAGCAGCTTGTTTGCCTTTAATTTTAGTAAGATCTTGTATTACCTCGTCTATAATTTCTGCACGGTTGTTAACTAAGGTTTGTGTATTCAGATTCAAGACGTTATTGAGATCTTGATTGATGTTGTGATCATCAGAGTATATCCGACCATCTTTTCGATATTTTATAGGTTCGAGTAAATTATTAATTGGATTAATGGTAATTTCTTGTTCACCTTTATGCGTATCACCATGTTGAAGCTGTTTTGGTTTACCTGCGTTTCCCTGACAAGCAGCTAATAAATTTTGATAATCTAATTGTTTTTCCTGATATTTACTTTGAGGTTGCCAGTGTTCAATTTTCATGGTTTCTTTTTTAATCCGTTGCATACAATAACAACAAATATAACCTTGTTCTGCTAGTAAATAATCACGTAATTCATCTTTGTTGGGATAGTTATCATAATTAGAATGAATTTGTTTGCGATGGGCTAATAATGAAGCTGGTTCTTTACTTTTCTGAATTGGTTTCATTGGTATCATCCATAAAAGCTAAATGATGATAGGCTCTTACGATGGCGGTATCATCTTCTCCTAAATCTTGGGAAAGTTGTTTTAATAATTCTTGGGCGGCGATTTTGTTACCGTCATCAAGCAATTCATAAAATTTATCAAGTTGCTTTTGCATGTCATCCGGACGTTGTTTAACATTCATTAATTCATAGAGAATAGAATTATTATCTCGACCAAAAGTATGCGGTGTATTTTTAACGACTTGGAAATTTTCCAAAATAACGATATTTTCAGGCTTTACTTGACTGAGCACCAGCGGCGAATGCGTCGTCACAATAAATTGACAATTAGGGAAAATTTTACGCAATCGTGGAATAACATGCCGCTGCCAACGTGGGTGCAAATGCAAATCAATTTCATCAATTAAGACAATACCATTACCAGTTAATGGTTGTTCTCGATACGGGTTAGCAATTGCTAAACGCCGAGCTAAATCGGCAACTAAAGCTAGTAAAGTTTTTTCCCCAGCAGATAATTGATTAATATTCAAAACCGTGGCATTTTTTTGAATAAGCATTTCGCCATTGGGATTATTGAGCCAGTTGATAGCTAAGTTAGCAAATTGATTATGCTCATCACTAAGTAAGCTGTAGATAGCTTGGCGTACTTGGTCAAGCGTTGGGTTTCTATCCAGTTGTTTCTCAATATTTTCCTGCCAACGGTACCATTCAAAGAAATAAGTAAAATTAAAGGCTTGTTTATCTAAAGCCTGATCATAAATGGTCAAAATATCAGTTCTAAAATTATATCGGGCATCTTTGAAATCAATGAAGTTAATTAGTGCAGCCGTACTGGTAGGGTAGTAAATCAGAATGGGGAGATTTCTATTAGTCGTCTTCCATTGCCATGGTATTACAATCTTTCGAGAAAGACTAAATTCATAATCTTTAGTAAGAGTAATTCCGTAATTTATTTCTCCAATTGCTTGTTGGTGTTCTACTAATAAACTAATTTCATCAGTAGTTTCAAATGTATCTTGTTTGATATCTAGAATTTCAATATGATTTTCTAACTCTTTTTTTCTTTTAATAATTTCTTCCAAGAAAATGTTTAAGAAAATCGCTAAACAATCTAAAATCGCGGTTTTCCCAGCACCATTTTCGCCTATTAAAACCGTTAAATCTTGATGAAATTCTAATTCGAGTTGCTCAAAACCTCGAAAATTTTCTAATTTGAGCTTTTTTATCCGGATTTCGGGCTGGAAGATTTCAGTGGTTTCTGGATTCATAGCTATAATAATTTCCAAAGTTATTGTATGATTTTACACAATAAATATACACTTTCTTCCCAGTGTTGTTTTGTTTAATTAACCAATGAGTGACTATGGAATTAATATTTTTTCCAACCAACCAAGCACCTTATGTGGTCAATTTGCCGCAATCAATTACTAGTGAAGGTTTTGTGTGGCTAGATTTTGATCGTCATTTTGAACCAAATTGGGTGGAAAAGCTAGAAACAACGCTGGGAAACCACTTTGAGATTCATGAACGTCATGTGCGTGACAGTCTTAATTTTGCACATCCGCCTTACTTTGATACCATGCCACATTACGAAATGCTCATTTTTCGAGGCTTTTGCTCAGAAGATCCGGATAATGAATGGGCAACCACACCAGTTGCGTTTTTCTTATTCAAATCTGGTTTAATCACCATTCGTTCTGCTGGTAATCACTCGATTTTTGATATTCGTCAACATTTACTCGACCAATCTGGACGAGTACCGACTCGACCGGAAGGTTTAATGCACTTGATCTTGGATGCGATGATAGACCGTTTTTTACTGATGCACCAACCGCTTTCGGAACAATTGGATCATTGGCGTGATAAATTACTCCGCATGGATAAAGCTTTCGCTGATTGGCATCATTTGATGGTACATCGGAGTCAATTGCGCCAATTAGAAATTTTATGCGAGCAACAAATTGATGTGCTCTCCGCTTGGCGCGAAGATACTCATTGTCCAATAGACGATTACTTGATTGTGCGTTTTAATGATTTACAAGAACACCTGGCGCGGGTGTTACATGACGTACAAGGTTTGCTTAACGAAATTGATTTTTTGATGCAATTACAGTTTGCCGCCGCTGCTCAAAGAACCAATCATATTGTGAGCATACTGACTATTGTTTCAGTTACCTTTTTACCACTTAACTTAATCGCCGGATTATTTGGCATGAACTTCGTACATTTGCCCTTAGTACAGCAACCTTATGGTTTTTACTGGTTATTGCTTGGGATGATAGGAATCGGTATCGGGGTATTTATGTGGTTTAAATGGAAGCGGTGGATTTAATAAAAATAGTTAAATAGATCAGACTAAGCGCTTGTATTAGTTGGCTAAATTAACAAAACCTAATAATTGAAAAAGACGTACTGGTCATTCAGGCTAATCGCTACGTTTGCTTAAGATTAGCGAGTTTCTGCTCTAATTGTTCACGGCTAATCGTCTTTTGAGTACGTCTTTCAGTCATCAATTGCCAAAATTCATCACTATTTCCTAATTGCCATTGTTCCTCGTCCATACTTTCAATCCCTATCAACAAGGCTATGGGTTTACCGTTTTCGGTAATAATTACCCGTTCCTGTTGTGCTTCTTTAATGCAATTTTGCAAAGAGGTTTGTTCAAGATTAATGGTTTTCATAAAATTTCTTCGGTAGTTTTATGCGGTGGTTTATGACGAATAGCGCGCACCACGACTGTTAAAGTTAATTCGTTGACATCGTAAAAAACACGGTATTCACCAATACGCAATTCCCAAATCGGTGGTACATGTTCCCAAGTCTTCAACATATTCAATTGCGTACATACTCTTTAAAAGGCTAGCAGTTTAATTCATTAAATTCAACTTATAATAATCGGTTTCTCATTCCCACGAGCTAATATCAATGTTTTTAAGTTAAGCCCGCTTAGGTTGGGGTGGGCCTACGAACTCCAACATTTATGGTTCTGTTAATATAATATGTTGTTGGACTTCCTTCATTAGTCCAACTTACACGCTACTTCAGACAATCCAACAGAAATTAAGATGGGGTGTTGGAGTTCGCAAGCTTACTCCAACCTACACGAGCTTATCAATAAAAGATATGAGATGTCTTTTGAAGCGATAGCCTTAGGCAAGAAACACTTATCGAGAACAGATAGAAACGTATCAAAGCAAGCTTCGTAGGGTGTATAAGCGTAGTCAAGACGGTGCATGACGCTATCGCTTATGCACCCTACGTGCTATAAATTACCTTCTATCATTGTTGACCAACAATAGGCCAATAATTATTTTCATCAGACCAAGCTTCTTCGTCGATTTTCTTCATTTCATTAATAGTAGAGTTAACTATATTCAACGCATCTTCATCATTTTCAGCATATTCAACTAATTCACAGTACTTCAAAAAACTCTTTATTGTAAGAGAAAATTGTTTAACACTAGAGTTCACGAACCTTCTTTTACCTTCTTCAAATGAAAAAATCCCTTCACCGCTTTCCAAACAAACTATTTGCACGTCACTATCATATCCAAGAACAACACCTTCATTCTTTTCAAATTCTGAATAGATCTCAATAATTCCGAAATTTCCAACATCAAGACCATTCTCACACAAATAGTCAAGGTCTTGTTTTGACATACTAAGCTTTGTTAAATCCGATTGATTCCAAAGTTTCTTGTTAGCCATTAGTTATTTCCACCTTGAGAATAAAGCTTTCTTAATTTTTTTAGCTCTTCAATACCTTTTGCAGCTTTTGCAGGATCATGTGGTGTTCCACCGTATTCTATTGAGTATGTAACTTTTGCATTATTGAAAGGACCAAGTTTGCTTTTCTTTGATCCTTGCTCAATCATGCTTTTACAAAATCCGCCAGGCGCTGAACATGGTGCTAGCTCAGAGTAAATACGAGTTACATTCTCGTTTGGAATACCAAGTTTCTTCAATTCTTCAGCTATTAATTTCTCAGAATGACCTTTACCTCTTTGACTTGCTCTTGTAATTGTTTTTACAGTTCCCTCTGAGTTCTTGTACTCAAATACTGCAATATTTATAGCACCCTTAATATTCTTATTTTTTGCATAATCTATTGCAATTTGTGAGAGATCAGTCTTTCCATACTCAACTTGCCCGGTGAGCAACTTACTATTTGGAACTTTAGCGGCTTCATCTGTTTTATTAGCGATTTTGCTTACCTTGTCAGTCTTATTAACAATTGGAATCACTTCAGTTACTGAGGTAGCCTTTGATATCGACCCTCGCTCTCCACGACGCTTTTTCTCCAACTGTTCTACTTCTCGAGGAGTCATATATTGTTGTTCTGAACTGATTCCCGTGGCAGAAGGCGATCCCAATTTTGGAGTCCGTCTTACTTTGATTCGACCGTAGCGCAGACGATCCGCCAGGACTTCTAACATTTGAGAATCATTTAATTGAGAAACATTGATACCGTTTCCCTCTTTGGCAAGAAGGGTTCGTAAAGCGCTCACATCACGGAGATAAGCTGCGATACGATGTAAAAATGCCAACGCAGTAGCCCTATCTGAAAATTGGGTTAAATTATCGTGGTCTTTAACTTCATAACCGGATAGGAATTCAATGGTTTCGTTAAAGGTTTGTAGTACCAGACTCAAAAGGTTTACCCTCCATTGGACTGCTAAACAATCTAGAAAATCAGGTATGTAAGAAACATTCTACTTCATACAGGTCAATTTAAGGGATCATCATTAAATGAATACGAAATACTTTTATATTTATCGTAGAAAATCTCTATCTTGTCAAGTAATTATACCAGGTACCCTTTGCTGTTTTGCTATTTTTATTTTTGTAGTCTCTTATTTTAGTATGATAAAATTTTAAATTTTACTCATTCTGTCAATTGAATTAGCTGAGTATGTCCCTTAACACAATAGAAGAAATTATTACTGATATTCGACAAGGTAAAATGGTCATCCTCATGGATGATGAAGATCGTGAAAATGAAGGCGATCTCATTATGGCAGCGACCCAAGTACGGGTTGAAGATATTAACTTTATGGCCCGTTATGGGCGAGGATTGATTTGCTTAACCTTGACTCGGGAACGATGTCGACAATTACAACTTCCTCTGATGGTTAATGATAGTCACGCGCCAAATGGAACTAATTTTACTGTGTCAATTGAGGCAGCGAAAGGTGTCACCACCGGCATTTCGGCAACGGACAGAACAGTAACGATTCGCACGGCTGTGGCGTCCAACGCTAAACCGTCTGATTTAGTACAACCAGGACATATATTTCCTATCATGGCACAACCCGGTGGAGTTCTACGGCGTGCTGGACATACTGAAGCTGGTTGCGATTTAGCTCGCTTAGCCGGATTAGAACCGGCGGCTGCTATTGTGGAAATTCTAAATGAAGATGGCAACATGGCTCGGCGTCCTGATTTGGAAATTTTCGCTCAACAACATAACTTGAAAATCGGAACCATTGCTGATTTAATTCGCTTTCGCGTTGAACATGAAAAAACCATCGAGCGAGTAACCAGTTGCCGATGGCCAACTGAATTTGGTGAATTTAAACTCTTTGCTTATCAAGATACGATTGATGATGTATTACATTTTGCCTTGGTCAAAGGTGAAATTCAAGCGAATGAACCGATTTTAGTCCGTGTGCATATTCGTAACGCGCTATGTGATTTAACCACCAGTGTTCGTGAAGAATGTGGTTGGCCATTACGCGAAGCGTTACGCAGAATTGCACAAGAAGGCTGTGGCGTCGTGATAATCCTTGAACAACAAGAGGAATCTAAGTTCTTAGTTAATCGTATTCTACATTATTGTCGCCAAGACCAAGGAGAAGATTTACCCGCACAGCCACCAACGAGTGAATTACGTACTTACGGTCTAGGCGCTCAAATCCTATCAGATTTAGGAATAAGTAAAATGCGTGTTCTGAGTGCACCTAAAAAGATGCATGCCATTTCCGGCTTTGGATTGGAAGTGGTTGATTACATTTATAATGAGAAAAATAACCCATGATAACCCTTATTGAAGGTCATTTAACTGAGTGTGATGGCCCCTATGCTATTGTGACGAGTCGCTTTAATAGTTTTATTGTTGAAAGTTTACTGAATGGTGCGCTAGGCACTTTAAAACAGCATGGTGTGACTGACAAACAGATTACGGTGGTGAGAGTACCGGGTGCGATTGAATTACCTTTAGCTACTCAACGTCTAGCCGCTAGTAACAAGTATGTTGCTATTATTGTAATTGGCGCTATTATTCGGGGTGGCACCCCCCATTTTGATTATGTGGCGGGCGCGTGTTCTAAAGGTCTAGCTCAGATTGCTTTGCAATATAATGTACCGGTTACTTTTGGCGTACTTACCGTTAATACGATTGAACAAGCTATTGAACGCGCTGGGACTAAAGCGGGGAATAAAGGTGCTGAAGCGGCTTTATCAGCACTTGAAATGGTCAGCTTATTACGGCAATTAGAATCCCTTTCCTGACAAAATCCGTTCCCGGTTTGAGGAAAATTCTTTCTTAAAACGATACCAATCTCAATAATCTTAATCCAGTTTTCCGAGAAAAATAGAGTGTATGAACAACCCGTTAGAAAAAGCAAGATTTTCTCCTTATGCGCGTAGTGCAGCACGCCAACGAACTTTACAAGCCTTATACCAATGGCAATTTACTGGACAATCTACTCAAATCATTGAAACACAGTTTTTTGAAGAACAGGATATGAGTAAAGTGGATGTCCCTTATTTTCAGAAATTATTACATAATATTCCTAAATATGTTAACCAGTTAGATGCTGCTTTTACGCCCTTCCTGGATCGTCACATTACGCAATTGGATCCAATTGAGCTGGCTATATTACGAATAGGATGCTACGAATTAACTCATTGTCAAGATGTTCCATTCAAGGTTGTTATCAATGAATCGGTGGAATTAGCTAAACGCTTTGGTGCCGAACAAAGTCACAAATATATCAACGGTATTCTAGATAAATTAGCTCATCACCAATTAAAAGTCAGTAGTCAATTAGTTGCTCATAGTTAGATTATCTCTATGATATCGATACGTTTTCTACTTTGGTTAGTGCTCTTTTGGGTTATATGGCGATTAGCTCAAGGGTGGTATCACCGATTTTTAGAAAATCAGCAAAATAATAAAACTTCACCGCCAATAACTCCAGAAAAAACTGGGGTAATGGTGTGTTGTCATTATTGTCATTTACACCTTCTCAAGGAAGAAGCGCTTCAGTTCGGTGATACTTATTTTTGTTGTGAGGCTCATTACCATGCCGATCAACAACAAAGTGATGTTAGAACGCACTGATCTCACTGCACCTCTAGTTCCTGACGAAACCGATACACTTGTACCGGCTTGGAAGCCACTTTATCTATTTAATATTTATCGTCTTACCATAGCGACAATTCTAATTATTTCCTTTATAGCGGAAGTTTCTCCAAGCTTTCTAGGTCAATTTGATGAACGATTATTTCTAGTCGTCGGTTGGTTTTACTCGGTGTTAGCTTTTGCCAGTTTTTTTACTATTCAGCGTCGCTGGCCTTCTTTCCATATTCAAATATTAGGACAAGGATTATTAGACATTTTAGCCATTACTTTACTGATGCATGCTAGTGGTGGAGTTTATAGTGGCTTAGGAATGTTGTTGATTGTATCGATTGCCGGGGGGAGTTTATTAACTGAAGGGCGAACGGCCTTCTTTTTTGCTGCCGTTGCGAGTTTAGGCGTGTTAATTCAAGTCACTTTAGTTAGTCTGCTTTATTATGGCTTATCCTATACAGTATATACTCATGCCGGGATATTAGGAATTAGCTTTTTTACCACGGCTTTTTTAGCCCATATATTAGCCAAGCGAGCCAAAACCAGTGAAGCACTCGCTAAACAACGTGGTCTTCATCTACAGTATTTAGCACAATTAAATGCTCAAATTGTCCAAAACATTCAATCTGGTATTGTCGTTATTGATAAAATCGGGAGAATTCATTTATTTAATAGTGCAGCACAACAGTTACTTGGTATCAGTAAACCACCTACTGGATATACTTTGAAATCGATAGCGCCACAACTGGCTGAACAAGTTAGAAATTGGCAAAAAAGTAGTCAAACCACATCCTCGGTATTTCGCCCTGATACTGGAGAAGTTGATTTGTTGGCTAGTTTCATCAAATTAACTCGAGGAAGAAGTGCCAACCTACTTATCATGCTAGAAGACGCGACGCTAACAACCCAACGTGCTCAACAATTAAAATTAGCCTCATTAGGTCGTCTAACTGCCAGTATTGCCCACGAAGTTCGTAATCCATTAAGCGCTATTAGCCATGCCGGTCAATTATTAGCGGAATCACCGCTCATTTCTCCGGCTGATCTCCGTCTTACGCAGATTATTGCGAATAATTCTAGACGGGTCAATTTCATTATTGAAAATATCCTACAGTTAAGTCGGCGTGGCCCACCGAATAGTCAACGGTTTGCTCTATTGGCTTGGTTACAAACCTTTATAGAGGATTTGATTAATCAACAGGGTTTGGCACCAACAGATATCCTTTTACATACAAAAGGTACTGCCTTTGAAATTAGTTTTGATCCGATTCATCTTTACCAGGTACTAGCTAATTTATGTGAAAATGGGTTACGTTATAGTCAAGGTAATCCACTACTTGAATTGACAATGGGTTATAGTGAAGAATCTCAGCGTCCTTACCTAGATATCTGTGACCATGGTCCAGGGATGACAGCAGAAGTTAAAGCACAAGTATTTGAACCCTTTTTTACGACTCATTCTACTGGCACGGGTTTAGGCTTGTATCTCGCTAGAGAAATTTGTGAAGCTAATCAAGCCTCTCTACACTTGCTTACCCATTCGTCAACCGGTTGTTGTTTTCGTATTATTTTTCCGACTAGTCAGTGATTAGCTATTAATCGAACGCGGTTCACTAAAATTGAATGGGTAATAAAATATGTTAAAACCACTTTGCTTAGTTGTCGATGATGAACCCGATTTGCTTGAGCTGTCAGTAAGAACTTTAGACAATATGGATTGCCAAACGGCAAATAATTTAGCCCAGGCGAAAGAATGGCTTCAAAAAGTACTTTTGATTTTTGCTTGACTGATATGCAATTACCAGATGGTAATGGTATCGAATTAGTAGCTTATATTGTCCAACATTATCCAGATACCCCGATAGCGATGATCACGGCTTATGGTAATGTTGAAACGGCTGTTCAAGCGCTTAAAACGGGGGCATTTGACTTTATTACTAAGCCGATCAATGTGTTGCAGTTGCGTAATTTAGCTAACGATGCTTTACAGCTATCAAAAATTTATCAGAGAAATAAGTTAGTTCAATTAGAAGAAGAATCGGCAAAAAAAGAAGGGTTGGTAAAACGGGAACAAAATCTATTATCTAATTTAGTAGGTCATTCCAGCGACATGCAAGAATTACGCAGTCAAGTTAAAAAACTTGCTCGTAGCCAAGCACCGGTTTGTATCAAAGGAGAATCGGGTACCGGTAAAGAAGTTGTCGCCCGTTTAATTCATGATTTAGGTCCCAGAGCAGATAAGCCTTTTGTTCCTGTTAACTGTGGTGCTATTCCGATGGAATTAATGGAAAGAGAATTTTTTGGCCATAAAAAGGAAGCTTTACCGGTGCGCTAGCGAATAAACCCGGGTTATTTCAAGTGGCTAATGGTGGTACCTTATTTTTGGATGAAATTGCTGAATTACCTTTGTTAATGCAGGTTAAATTGCTACGTGCGATTCAAGAAAAACAAATTCGACCGATTGGTGCGACTACTGAAATTCCAGTCGATGTTCGTATTTTAAGTGCGACTCATTGTGATTTAGTTGAATTGGTTAAATCTGGGCGATTTAGACAAGACTTGTTTTATCGAATTGATGTCATTGAAATCAATGTTCCACCCTTGCGTGACCGTAAAGAAGATATTCGGGATTTAGTAGACCATATTTTAACTCGTCTTAATTCCTCAACGAATGGGATTAAGTCGGGTAACTATACTGACGCCTTTATCCACAAGTTAGAAGAATATCTTTTTCCAGGAAATGTACGAGAATTAGAAAATATAATTGAACGTGCAATGATTTTATGTGAAAGCAATTTGCTTGATTCTACTGATTTACAGTTGCCCAAAAATCTTCAAGAAATTCCAGCATCGGAAGTTCTAGCACCAGAAACTATCACACCGGAAATTCCGGCATTAGAAACAACTACACCGGAAATTTCGGCATTAGAAACTCACACACCGGAACTAGAATCAGCCGTTCTAAAAAATGAAGCGGTTGTTTCTCCAGCTTTATCTCATGCCGCTACTACTAACTCTTTATTATCGCTTAAAGAGGTAGAAGAACAAACTATTAAAGAAGCATTAAAACAAACAAATGATAATAAAACGCAAGCAGCTAAATTGTTAGGAATTAGTTTTAGTACATTACGCTATCGGCTAAATAGACTAAAAAAAAAGACGGGATGAAAAAAAGAATTGCCACAGATAAACGTTTAATCATTTAATTTTAACCATGAAAACCATCACCGCAACCATTATTAATCCACTCATTGGTAAAGAAATTCCTTTACCCACTTATTCTACAATTGGCTCAGCCGGTATTGATTTACGTGCTTGTATCACCGCACCACTCACCGTATCCGCCGGTGAAACTCAAATCATTGACAGCGGTATTGCCATTAACATTCACGATGCTAATCTGGCTGCAGTTTTATTGCCACGTTCTGGTTTAGGGGTTAATCAAGGAATTGTGTTAGCTAATTTAGTCGGTTTAATTGATTCAGATTATCGCAAAGAAATTAAAATAGCAATTTGGAATCGTAGTCGTACTTCTTTTACCATTAATCCCGGTGAACGAATTTGTCAAATGGTGTTTGTCCCCATTATTCAAGTCAATTTTCAATGGGTAGCGCAATTAGAAGACAATGGTAGGGATGGTTTTGGTTCCACCGGCATTTCTTAAAAAAATTTCTTCTGAAATATTTATTAACACTGATAACGGTTAACTGAATAAACATGAAAACACTTACCTGTGATGATTATGATCCCAATTCGCTTACGGTGGAAGTCGCATTACAACGGATTGATCGTGACTTACAACCGATTGTTGGTGAAGAACAAGTTGCTATTCGCAGTGCCCTAGATCGTATCTTAGCTGAAAATATTCTTTCACCGGTGAATGTACCACCTCATAATAAATCGGCTATGGATGGTTATGCTGTATTAGGAACCGATTTACCCACCGAAGGTAAAGTACAATTAGCTATTGTAGGCACTTCATGGGCTGGTAAACCCTACACAAACCCCATTACCACCGGACAATGTGCTCGTATCTTTACCGGTGCGGTCATGCCAATGGGGACTGATACTGTAATTATGCAAGAACAAGTTGAAAGACAAGGGGAGATGATTACCTTATCAGCAGGTCATCGGATTGGACAACATGTTTGCCTAACTGGAGAAGATCTTCAAACTGATCAACTTGTACTGATAACGGGAAAGAAACTTTTACCCGCTGATATTGGTTTATTAGCTTCATTAGGAATTGCAGAGGTCAAGGTAAAACGCCGATTAAGGGTGGCTTTTTTTTCCACTGGCGATGAATTATGTTCTTTAGGTGAAGTTTTGCAACCGGGCCAAATTTATGATAGTAACCGCTATACTTTGTATGCCCTGTTAAATCGATTGGGGGTTGACATGATAGATATGGGTGTGGTTCGTGACAATCCTCAAGCTGTTGAGACCGCTTTGCTTTCAGCTGCATTAATTAGTGATGCGATCGTTACTTCTGGTGGTGTTTCTGTGGGGGATGCTGATTATGTTACTGAAACCTTACGTCGCTTAGGTGAGATCAATTTTTGGAAAATTGCGATGAAACCAGGAAAGCCATTAACCTTTGGTAAAATCAAAGCAGCAAGCTTTTTTGGATTACCGGGTAACCCGGTATCAGCTATGGTAACCTTTTACCAATTTGTGCAACCGGCTTTACAGCGGATGATGGGACAAAATAAATCAACACCGTTACAGATAAAAGTACCTTGTGTTTCTCCCCTCAAAAAGCGTCCAGGACGGATTGAATTCCAACGAGGTATCCTCGAACCGGATGAGCAAGGCTGTTTAGTGGTACGCTCTACCGGTAAACAAGGTTCGGCATTGTTAAATTCTATGAGCCAAGCCAATTGTTTTATCATTTTACCCATCGATTGTGGTGAAGTAACTGTAGGAACTGAAGTAATAGTAGAACCTTTTGCTAGTTTAATATAGTGTGATTTTAAATCCACCTATTTGACGAATCAATTGGTTTTCAGTTTCTCTCGCCATCAAGGCTGATGCAACTCATCAAAAGTAGCTTTTTTTTGGTGTTATTAGTACGGACAGGTAAATATTAGTGGTAAAATTTCACTCTAACCCAATTCCCTTATTGTTTGCTTTAACGATATTGCTATGACTAAAAAAGGTGAATTTACGATATTTATAAATGATTATAACTATCTCATGGCTATATTCATTTAACAATACTTCGTACCGTTTTCAGTAGGGTGTGTTAGGTCACTGCCGTTAAGTTAAGGAAAATTTCCCCCCTCCTTCTCAAGGAAGAGCTGGGGGTGGTTAAAAAATTTTTTTATTTAAATAGTTAACTACAACATCCCAACCCCCTCCTTGGTAAGGAGGGAGAGAACCACTCTTAACTTAATGGCAATGGTGTGTTAGGTGCATCGATTTTAAAAGAAACTAGTGCATAACACTCTACGTAAAATAAATAAGTTACAAAAATTGTCTGAACCATTGATCTAATGGAATTTTAAAAAAAGAATGTAAAGCGAAGCTTTGTCAAGGCAGCCAATCCGGCGAAGCTTCGCCTTAGATTTTTACCCCATTATCGATACGAATAAAAACCTAAGGCGAAGCTTCGCCAGTGCAGCCAATTTGGCAAAGCTTCGCTTTACATTTCTTTAATTTATAGTGGGAAATATCCATCTTGCCAGTTTACCAAGCGGAGTTTGGCACATAGGGCTTACCAACCGCAGCTTGGTAACAAAGCAAATTTATGCCGATTTTCTTTTCCAAAAAACTATGTTAGATTTTACGCATAAGCTTATGATAACAAATAAAATTATTATTTTATTTGGCTTTGTCAAAATACTCATTTTCGACGATTATCACTCTTCAACCGAAATGAAATGAACGTTTTCACCTAAAGTCACATTTTTTGCTAATTCAACTTCCTCACCGATAACAACGTGATTAAGATAACTGCCGGTGACAATGGTTAAATGTTCCAACCAAGCGGGTGCATTGGCTTCGCCAATAATATTTCCTCCCCAGTGACCTCCACTTAGGTAAGTACCTGCTGCTAATTGGATATCTTTAATAACGCCTCCAATCGGACTATCATTCATAATCGTACCCGCTAAAATCCCACCCTGAATTAAAGCACCACGAAATATAAAGTCAGTCATGGTTCCCTGATTTTCAATATAACCCGTCACGATTCCACCCGTCAGGGTGGCTTGCGGTTGAATAACTAAATTAGAAGTCCAACCTTGGCTATTAATCGTTTCAGCTAAAATACCATTAGAAAGGTTACCATTCGGACCAATTTCTAAATGAGCAATCGTTTGTTTTTGAGCATTACAGACCCAATCTAACCAACCCGCTGTCGGGCAAATTGGTTTACCGAAAGGAATGGAGGTTACTACAGTGGATGCTATGGTTGGGGTAGTAGAGTTGCTTGGTAACGCGGCTTTTTCAATGATGACAGCGGTGGTTTCTCCAGTTGTTATACTCGTTTCTGCAGGAAGCAGTGTTACTGTAGCTTCATCAGTTATGGTAATGAGGGTCTTTTCTAAAACGGTGTCAGCAGTAACCATCAAAGGCATAGTTTCATCTAGTTTTTTGACTTCAGTGGATATTGGAGCAACCGGAATAGATACTAAAATGGGTTGACATTGTTTATCCGCCATCAAGGTAATTTGACCAGTTTCATCACAATCTCCTTCCCATCCAGCTAATTGCCAACCTACCGCTGGAGTAACTATTAATGTTACCTTGGTGTTGGCACTAAAGAGATGACTACATTGTTCGCCATGACGACTACAATTAATGCCCTGGGGATAGCTAGTAATGGTAGCATTGTTGATAGGTGTGATAGTTAAAGTAACCGGTAATAAATCAAAATAAGCTTCACACCGTCGTTGACCACTCATAAATACTTCACTATTTTCACAATCACTATGACCACCCCAAGAACTGAATTTTGATCCTGGTGCGGCTATTGGCGTCAATTTTACCCAAGAAGCAGTCTCATAAACCTGTTCACAAGTATCATCATCATTATCGCAATCTATGCCTTGTGGATCAGTGGTGACGCGACCTTTACCATTTCCCCTCAATGATATAGCCAGTGTCATTGTTCGAGGTAAAGGCTGTAAACCTGGTGTTGATGGTAATGTTGGTGAATTTAAATTCGGTGTCGTCGGGGTAGGTTGTTGTGGATGAGTTGAATGCGGATTGGGAGTATCACTTACTGTAATCGTAAAAGCCGTTGGTGAAGAAGTATCTATTCCTCCTGATGCTGTACCACCATCATCCTGTAGAACCACTTTTAATAGCGAAGTACCACTATTACCCGTTAAAGCGTAACGAAAATCACCGGTATTATTGTCAATAGTGGGAACAGTTGCCAAAATCTGCTCAGGATCGCTGGTGATAGTGATCTGAAAAGCCAGATTTTGACTATTTTCATTTGCGGCACCAGAATTAATAGCGGTTGCCCACTGAGAAATCGTTTGAATACCGCTACTACCTGCAACCTGAAGATTGCTGCCCGCAGTGAAACTGGGGGCATCATTAACTGCATTAACAGTGATATTCGCTATTACCGTATCACGACTAAACGCCGTTGGATCTCCAGAAATAGTGGTATCAGCCGTACTACCATGGCTACCACTGGTTTGATCCCAAGCACGGAAAGTTATACTCGCTTGACCATAATAATTTGTATTTGGCACAAAACGGATTTGAGTATCTGATGCCAGTAACCGAGCATCATTGGGTGAAGGATTACCAAAAGGATTCCAAATTAAACCGCTATCGATAGAATATTCCCAATGACCGTTACTATTATCAATAGCAATAACCGCAATGCCTTCTAAAGTACAGCTAAAGTCGGGATCAGTAATCAAGCCGGTAATCAAATCAGCTACCACTATCCCGGTATTATTAATATCATCTTCATTGATAGGCGTTAAATTCGGTGTACTAGAATTAGCTATTGATGGCGCTCGATTAGTGTAATTATTCAAAGCCAATTTGCCCTTAATAAAAGAACCGGGGATGTTAGGTAAACAGAGTAAAGATAAAGCAAGATTAGCAACATCACCATTACGAATCGGTTGTTGAACTTGATCGTAATTGGGTCTACCAGTACCGGGGTCAAGGTAATCATTGGTGTTGAGGCTATAAAGATCACTATTAGGTTGACTAATACCTATATTGTCCCAAACAAGAAAAGGAATAGTGTAATTGACTATTTTATCTGGAATATCATGTCTGTTAGATGAAGTTTCACCACCACCATGATCAGCGGTTACGATCACCACGGTTTTGGGTGGTACATTATCGAGTACTTGTTGTAAGTAATCGTCCATTTGTTTGATGGTATTCATATAAGCTGAACCCAGTGTCACATCCCAGCCAGTTGTTGTACTGGTATGCCCAGTTTTATCCGGACCACAGAAATGTAGAAAAGTTAAATGAGGCGGTGGAGATGAGTTTATAGTACTAATAAAATTAGTTAATGTTATTGAATCAACTTTTTCAGTCAGCGCCACAATATCAATTTTATCTCGACCATTATCTTCGTCTATCAAATCTAGGGCACCATTAGTTTCATCATAGGAACGAGAATAAACCGCAAATTTATCTTTTGAGGCTAACAAGGCAGTTTTTAGCCCATAATCATGAGCAACATCAAAAAAACTAGATACATAACTCCCTTTAACAGAATGTAAAGTCTGACCCGTATCCGTATTCATATCATGTTTATGACCGTTAGGTCCCATGACACCTTGACCGGTTAACATGGTCGCATGATTGGGGAGGGTTTCAGTTTTGTCATAATCAGAACGGGCATTAAGCGTACTTGCACCTTCTTGAATGACTTTATAGAAAGCGGGTAGGTTATTAGTTCCAAGAATAGTCAAAGCATCAGGTCGTAAGCCATCAAAGCTAATAATGATTACATGTTCTACCATTTCAGCTTGTGCCAGAAAAGGCAAGACGAGCAAAGATAAACCGAGGTTGATGAGTAAAGTCAATAATAATGAATGGTCTTTATTTAACATAACCCTCTCCTTGGGGTTGAATGTGTTTTAACACTAAATGATTGGTAATATATTTTTAATATAGATCATGCCCTAGCAATTTACCAAGACTTCTTGCCACCTATCAATTTTAACTGTTTAAACACACATTTCCCCTCAATGCCATCAAGTTAAGAACCAGTTTCCTTCAAAGGAAGAAGGAGCCAAAATCGCTTAAATTAAATGGCATTATTGCTTCTCTTCCTTTAAATAAGAGAAGGGAATATTTGTTCGTTACTAACAATCTTTATTAAGAACAACATCATTTTTTAGCTGGACAAACTTTATTGGATGTTTTTCTGGTTAGAGTTCAACTGGTAGTAAATGTTCTCCTGGGTCAGTTGGTAATTCTATGACTGGTTTAGGAGTATCAGTGGAAGTTTCTGTTGAATTAGCTAGCAGAGTGGATGAATGACCTACCCATGCGACTAAGTCTTGACCATATTTTCTTACCATCAATGCGACTAAGCAGGGTGGTGTCATCCCGGTGGTTGCGCATAATTGTTTGACTATGGCTATGGTGTCTTTGCCTTTGAGAGTAAGAGAAAGTTCTTCTGTGGTTTCGCTCATAGTAACATTCCCATCACATTACAAAATTGTGGATGATCTTTGGCTACTTTAAATCGTCCAGCCGTTTGTTCAACCAATGGTTTTGCCAACGCGGCAGAACCGCCCACAATAACCACTTCACCGAGTTCAGGTAACCATTTAGCCCAACTGATTTTAAGTTTATTGCGAATCTCTTCTAACCATTGCGCTACATAATCAGGAAATTTATCGGCAAAACTAATTCCGGTATTGCCATAAATCAGCGATTGATTAGCTATCGTGTCCATAATTAAGCTGAGTTGCGGCGTGGTATCTTGACGAATTAGTTGGGGATGTTGGGCAACTAGTTGAGCAAGTTGGTAAGTTCCACCCACGATAATTCTTGATTCACGGATTAAGGAACCATTTTTGGTATATAATTGTCCAATTCCAGTTTTACCCCCTAAATCTAAAATACCGTTAATCCGAGCATATTGAAATAATTTCTGACTTAACATCCATTTAAAAGCACCTAACGTTTCTGGCTGAACTTCTATTTTTTGGATTTCTATTTTTAATTCTTCATTATTGCGTTTAATGTGATGAACTCCGGTTAAGCCTTTAACAATTGCTTCGACTTTATCTTGTTGCAATTCGTTAGGTAAAGCACAGACCAATCGCTCTAAAGTGACTTGGGATACCCCACCACCATCGATCATCGCTAAAACTAATTTAGGTGCTAAAAAGGCTTTTTCGGCTTCAAAAGTTGGACTACCACCAAAATCTTGAGCAATAAGTCCAACCGCCCAATTATGTTTGACTAAGCTGGCGTTACTTCCTTGTAAGTAATTAATAAGAACAGAATTCTGGTCAGCTAAGGGGGTATCCCATTCTTCTAAATCTTTATGCCAAGAAGGTAACGATTTAACTGCACCATTCGGGGTACAGGATTTCAGCAGCCGATTACCAATATCAATAGCAAGTTGAGTTTTTCTTTGTAATTTTAAGTTAAACATGGGTTAATTGAATTTTCCTCCAGTCAGTAATCCAGTAAAATCACTTTGCTATTCTAGCGTTTTTAAAGCAATATCCCCTCGCTGTTGTAAGGTACGGTAGACTTTATAGGGCAAGGAAGCAATTTCAACTTCTTCCACTTTGTCTAGCCTAAATTTCTCATTATCGGTATTCTCCTCCATCTTCTGAATAAGACGAGCCCCTTCTTCCTGGCTTTGTTGGTTAATAGCGAGTACTTTGCCACTCGATTTCATTTCTAAACACCAATAACCGGCTTCTATTTCTTTCAATTTCAATTTCTGGTTATCATTATCTCGGTAACTGGATTGCTGACAATTGATTCCCTCTTTTTTAGGCGAACTGGCAATCTCTAAAACTTTACCACTATGTTTAGGGATAACAATCCAATAAGGTTCACCAATAGAACAAAACAAAAATTTTTGACTGTCGCTATTGGTACTATTTCGTTGCAAAAAATGAGCGCCATTCCCTTGACGACTGCCTTCAATATCCAGTACTTTACCACTATGTTTAGCTACGATGTTAAAAAAGGCTACTTTACTTTTATTTCCAGTGAGTTGCTCGGATAATTTTTGTTGGAGGGCTTCTAATTGTAAATTAGCTTTGGCTAGGGATTGTTCTAGTTGTTGCCGATGTATTTGCTCGGTTTGCAAAGCTTGCTCAAGTTGGCGCCGCTGTTCCTGAGTTAACTGAAATTGTTCCACTGTCGTGGTTAATTCCTGTTTCACTTGTACAAGAATTTGCTGCAATTGCTGATGTTGTATTTGCTCAGCTTGTAAAGCTTGTTCCAATTGTTGCAGTTGCGTTTGGAGAAGTTGGAATTGTTCATTAGTGATACAAAATTCTTGCTGGATTTTTTCAAGTTCTTGTTCTGCTTGTTGACGTTGAGCGCGCTCAGCTTGTAAATTCTGTTCAAGTTGCTGTTGTTGTTGTTGTGTTGAATAAAATTGTTCAGTAACGTGGTTTAATTCTTGTTTCACTTGCTCAAGTAAGTGTTCTAACTGTTGGCTACGAGCCTGTTCTAGATGATATTGTTCAGAATGCTTAGTCAAATCCCGTTGGATAGCGTCTAAAGATTGCTCCAATTGTTGTCGGTGGTTTTGTTCATCTTGACAAACGAATTCAAGTTGTTGAGTTCGCTTTTGTTCTTGTTGAATAGTCTGATCCAATTGTTGACATTTTTTCTGTTCTAGGCGACATTGTTCAGAAGTGGTTAACAATTCTTGCTGAGTTTGTTCAAGCGTGTGATGTAATTGCTTGTGAGTTTGCCAAAAATTTTTAAACCAGATGCCTGTTAAGGCAACAATAATACCTCCACTGAGGATAGCTAATGTTTCCATACGTTTCTCACTTCATTTAGGTTAGGTAACAAAAAAAGTATTTTAATAGTAACTCACCTCACCTCAAAGTAAGCAAGTTAAAATAATTATTTTATATAATAATTTATTTTTATGTCTATAATTTTTTTATTATATATTGATGAATTAATATAATTAGGGGAAAATAAGGAGTTTAAATCGCAAGCCAATGCGGCTGGCTAGGAGGGATGTGGTTTTGCTCTCCCCTCAAAATAGGAATTAAATTGGTGTTATTCATGTTGTTTTTATCCACACAAGGGGAAATAAATGCCTTCGCGTAGAGAACTTGCTAACGCTATTCGTGCCTTAAGCATGGATGCGGTCCAAAAAGCTAACTCTGGACATCCAGGTGCGCCAATGGGTATGGCTGATATTGCTGAAGTGTTGTGGAATGACTACTTAAAGCATAATCCGGCTAATCCCAAATGGGCTAACCGTGATCGTTTTATTCTGTCTAATGGTCATGGTTCGATGTTAGTTTATTCGCTATTGCATTTGACCGGTTACGATCTGTCAATAGAAGAGTTAAAGAATTTTCGGCAATTACATTCTAAAACACCGGGACATCCGGAATACGGATATGCGCCGGGGGTTGAAACGACTACGGGTCCATTAGGACAAGGTATTACCAATGCGGTAGGTATGGCAATCGCTGAAAAATCCTTGGCCGGTCAATTTAATCGTCCAGGTCATGAGATTATCGATCATTATACTTATACCTTCTTAGGTGATGGCTGTATGATGGAAGGAATTTCTCATGAAGCTTGCTCGTTAGCGGGTACCTTAAAACTCGGAAAGTTAATTGCCTTCTATGATGACAATGGCATTTCTATTGACGGTGAAGTCGAAGGTTGGTTTAGGGATGATACGCCTAAACGCTTTGAAGCTTATGGTTGGCATGTTATTTCTAAAGTTGATGGTCACAATGCCGAAGCTATTAAAGAAGCGATAGAGGAAGCGCGGGCGGTCAAAAGTAAACCGTCTTTAATCTGTTGCAAAACGATTATTGGTTGGGGTTCACCCAACAAACAAGGTAAGGAAGAATGTCACGGTGCGCCGTTGGGTGAAAATGAAGTTGCTTTAGTGAGACAAACAATTGGTTGGAAGTATGCTCCTTTTGAAGTTCCGACTGAGATTTATAAGCGCTGGGATGCTAAAGCTAAAGGCGTTCAACTGGAAACCGATTGGAATAGCCGATTAGCTGCTTATACACAAGCTTACCCAGAATTAGGGGCAGAATTACAACGTCGCCTTAAAGGTGAATTACCGGCGCATTTTTTAGAAAAGGCTGACACATTCATTTCTAGTGTCGATGCCAAAGCCGAAAAAATTGCCTCGCGCAAAGCTTCACAAAATGCGCTCAATGCTTATGGTCCGCTTTTACCTGAATTCATGGGAGGATCTGCTGATTTAGCCGGATCTAATTTGACACTTTGGTCAGGTTGTAAGGGTATTAATAAACAGGTAGATGGTAACTATGTTTACTACGGGGTGCGTGAATTTGGAATGGCGGCTATTATGAATGGAATCGCTTTACATGGTGGCTTTATTCCCTATGGCGCAACCTTCTTAATCTTCTCTGAATATGCACGTAATGCTTTGCGGATGGCCGCATTAATGAAAATTCGGAGTATTTTAGTCTTCACGCATGACTCTATCGGTTTGGGTGAAGATGGTCCGACTCATCAACCGATTGAACAAACGGCTACCTTACGGTTGATACCCAATATGTCGGTATGGCGTCCCGGTGATGCAGTCGAATCCGCTGTTGCCTGGAAAATGGCTATCAAACGCCAAACTGGACCGTCCAGTCTGATATTTTCCCGACAAAACTTACCTCATCAAGAACGCACCATCGAACAACTTGAATTGATTGAACGTGGTGGTTACATTCTGATAAATTGTGAAGGAACACCGGACGCTATTATTATCGCTACTGGTTCAGAAGTAGAATTAGCCGTTGGTGCCGCTAATCAATTAAAGGCCACCGGCAAGAAGATTCGAGTCGTGTCAATGCCCAGTACCGATGTCTTTGACGCTCAAGAGAACGCTTACCGAGAGTCGGTTTTACCAGCCAAAGTAACTGCTCGTGTAGCAGTAGAAGCTGGCGTAACCGATGGTTGGCTCAAATATGTGGGCTTACAAGGTAAAGTCATTGGGATTAATCGCTTTGGCGAATCAGCACCCGCCGGTGCGCTTTTTAAAGAATTTGGTTTGACAGTAGATAATGTCGTTAAAGCGGTGGAATCGGTTCTGTAAACGCGTTGTTACCGGGTTAACAGGTAACTCCACCAAATAAATCATAGTAATAAATTTTTCAACCCCTACCCTAACTTATAGGAGGAAAGTCAATGCCAATTAAAGTCGCAATCAATGGTTATGGTCGTATTGGACGTAATATATTACGTGCTTTATACGAAGCACAACGGGCTAATGAAATTCAAATTGTGGCTGTTAACGACTTAGGTAATGCTAATACCAATGTTCATTTAACCAAGTACGATACCGTACATGGGCCTTTTAAGGGACAAATTGCCGTTGAAGGCGATAACATGGTCGTTAATGGCGACAAAATTCGTGTTTTAGCCGAACGTGATCCATCCAAGTTACCTTGGGGAGAAATGGGCGTTGATGTTGTGCATGAATGTACCGGTTTGTTTACCAGCAAAGAAAAAGCCAGTAGTCACCTCAAAGGGGGTGCTAAAAAAGTGATTATCTCTGCACCTGGTGGTAAAGATGTTGATGCGACTATTGTCTATGGTGTTAATCACAATGTGCTTAAAGCCACTGATACGGTAATTTCTAATGCATCCTGTACAACAAACTGTTTAGCGCCAATGGTTAAGCCATTACATACCAAAATTGGTTTGGTACATGGTTTAATGACCACCGTTCATTCCTATACCAATGACCAAGTTCTGACTGACGTTTTCCATCAAGATTTACGTCGTGCTCGTTCTGCAACACAATCCATGATTCCGACTAAAACGGGTGCTGCTGCCGCAGTAGGTTTAGTCTTACCAGAATTAAATGGTAAGTTAGATGGTTTTGCCGTACGGGTACCCACCATTAACGTTTCATTGGTAGATTTAACTTTTGTCGCTGCCCGTGAAACGAGCACAGATGAAGTTAACCGTATTCTTAAAGCGGCTTCCGAAGGCGAATTGAAAGGTATATTGGCTTACAATGATGGTCCTTTAGTTTCAATGGACTTTAACCATACGACCGTTTCTTCTACTTATGATTCTACTTTAACTAAGGTTACCGGTGGTAATTTAGTGAAAGTGCTATCGTGGTATGACAATGAATGGGGTTTCTCTAACCGGATGTTAGATACCACCGTGGCTTTGATGAATGCTAAGTAAGTTAGTAAACTTTTCTTAAATTATTAGGTAAGGTGGGCAATACCCACCTTATTTGACTGCATTCAAGCTATCGTAATTTATCGGCAATATATTTTGTTTTTTCATAATTAGTGTAAAGTTCTATTTTAACCTAGTTTTATTCTTTATAAATATTTTTATCAATCTTTTAAGAGAAAAACATTTGTATTGACAGGGGTACTTTTTATAACTAGGTGGTAGGTTTTTCATTTGATAATTTTTTTGTAGGAGTAAAAAATTATGAACCTTATTACGTATAGTGTGAGGTATTCTATTAGTAGCCTCACTGGCTTACTGATAACGTTTTCTCTGCAAGCGGCAACTGTGACCAATTTACAAGGACAACCGCCCTCCACTATTCAGTTATTTCAACAAAATAGTGTTACCACCTTTTCAACAATCAAGCCGGTTCAACAACATACTGATAACAAGGGTATCGTTCACAAAAAATATTTGCAATTCTTTAAGGGAATACCGGTATGGGGACAACATATCGCTACTCACCAAAAAGGTAGCAATATTTTTAGTATCAATGGTACTTTAGTGGAAAATATCGGTGTGGATGTCCCAGTGACTCAAGCGGCTTTCGACCAAACCGAAGCCATAACCAAAGCCAAAACCTGGGTAACTCAACAAGATCCAGCTATACTATGGGATTATCAACGAGAAAAAGCTGACTTATTTATCTATGTTGATGAATCTCAAAAGGCTCAGTTAGTCTATCAAGTTGATCTACTTGCTCGTAGTACTGATCTGGTAACTAATCGCATCAAAAAAGTAACCCGACCACAATTTATCATCGATGCACTCACCGGAGCTATTCTCCAACAATGGGAAGGTTTAACTAATAATAAGATTGGTATGGGTCCTGGAGGCAATATTAGAATGACTGGAGAGGGAATAATGCCAACAGCTCCCTATGAATACGGGACAGATTTTGATTTTCTCGACGTAGAAGAAATGGGAGACGGATATTGTCGGCTGGCAACTCCTGATGTCATGTCTATCAAATACGATGATTGGACCTATAATGCGTATATTTATCCCTGCCCACGAAACGACTATCTAAATGGAGGAACAGTCAACGGTGCCTATGGGCCACTAAATGATGTTCACTTTACTGGGCAAAAGGTTTTCGATATGTATAGGGCATGGTATGGTGAGCCGCCTTTACCCTCATACAATCTGCCATTATATATGTATGCACACTACTCTTATTCTGATAATGCTTATTGGGATGGTTGGTCAGTTTATTTTGGCGACGGAGACTATTATTTCCATCCGCTGGTGGCTATAGATATCGTTGCTCATGAAATATCCCACGGCTTTACTCAATATCATTCTAACTTACAGTACTATGGGCAATTTGGTGGAATTAACGAATCTTTCTCAGATATGGCTGGAGAAGCTGCTGAATTTTACATTTTAGGTAAAAATGATTGGGAGGCTGGTCACTATACCTCTTTAGAAAGTGGTCCTCTTGGTGGTAACCCGCTAAGATATATGTGTGATCCAACCTTAGATGGTGTCTCCATCGATAATGTTGCTGATTATTATGAAGGTATTGATGTACATCAAAGCAGCGGGATTTTTAATAAAGCATTTTGCCTTCTAGCTAAAACAGTCAACTGGGATACTAAAAAAGCTTTTGAAGTTATGTTAAGAGCCAATGGTGATTGGTATTGGTCGCCCTATTCTGGTTTTGCAGATGCCGCTTGTGGCGCAGTATTAGCTGCTAAAGATATGGGCTACAAAGCAACAGATGTTTATTATGCTTTTTTAGGAGTAGGTGCTGATGCCGTCGCCGGTGGTTGTCCACGAAGCCTGCTTTGTAATAGCGAATCGTCCGTTGCTGCCGTTTATTCTAATGATACTCGCCAAGCTATTATTCCTTGTTTAGAAATGCCACCTTTGCTTGATCCGACTGATGGACCATTAGGTTTACCGGTGATTCCTTTATACACGGCGGTTTTAGAAATCCCATTCGGTTTTTATGATTTTAGAGTTAATCAACTGACTTTTGTAGACAAATTGACCACTTCTAATCCTAACAATGCTAAATTTGATCCAGATACCGGGGTATTAACCGTTCCTAGTGTTGACATACCTATTATTACGCCATCTTTTGGTGGACAAACCGCCTCCGGATTTTTGGTCAACTGTAACGCAACTTTGCGAGAATCGGTTTCAAGACCGGAAGTTCTGAAGTTAATTGACCTCAATTGTCAATTGCCTCCGGAATGATTCCCTTGCCACCTATTAATAAGACATCGTTCGCAATCATCCCGTTCCACCAAGAAAATAGAAAGTAGGTCGGATACGCTTAGTCTGACCTACTTTTGAAATTGATAGGTAATAGGCTTCTGAAATCGGTTGGACATGAAAAACTTTACTCAGAAGATCAATAAAATTAATAATTCCTGCCGCTAAATTATCAGTTTATAATAACTAAAATTCAGTATATACCACTGGATTTCTTCATACCCAGTAGCATAAGCCAAAAATTTTTAAGGAGTTTTATCATGAGTTTAATAACCTTTGTCTTATTAGGTATGGGATTCATTTTATTACTCCTGGGAGCTGATTTATTAGTTAGAGGTGCCTCTAATTTTGCTTTAGCCGTTGGAATATCACCGCTTATTATTGGGTTGACCATTGTCGCCTTTGGTACCAGTGCACCAGAATTAGCTATTAATATACGCTCCACACTAACTGGACAACCCGAATTAGCCATTGGGAATGTGGTTGGGAGTAATATCCTCAACATTTTATTATTGTTGGGAATAGCGGCGGTGATCGCACCAATTCAAGTTGCTAAACGCTTAATTAAATTGGATTTGCCCGCTATGATTGGTGCATCATTTTTATTCTTTGGATTAGCTTTAGATAGAACATTGAGTCATTGGGATGGTTTATTATTGGTTAGTGGAATCGTTTTCTATACCGGGTTTTCGATTAAACAATCTCCTCAAAACGATCGCGCTACACTAACAACGGATTCTACTCAAAATCAAACTGCCTCAAGAAATTACCAATATATCATTTTACAATTATTTGAAGTTATGATTGGATTAGTATTACTTGTTCAGGGATCGCAATGGTTAGTTAATGGCGCGGTGGCGATTGCGCAATTCTTGGGTATCAGTGAATTGATTATTGGTCTAACTATTATTGCTATTGGTACTTCTTTGCCGGAAATTGCAACTGTGGTGATAGCTAGCTTAAGAGGTGAACATGAACTCGTTATTGGTAATGCTATTGGTAGTAACCTATTTAACATTTTATTAGTACTGGGTTTATCGAGTATCATTGCACCGGCTGGAATTGAAATTCCCATGCCAGCATTAGTATTTGATATCCCGGTAATGATTGTCGTTGCGTTAGCGTGTTTACCCATTTTCTTTACAGACTACTTGATTGAAGCCTGGGAAGGTTGGTTATTTTTAGCCTATTATGTAGCTTATACCCTATACTTATTTTTAAATGCAACTCAACATAGTTTATTACCCGCTTTTAGTGTCGTTATGTTAGGTTTTGTCATCCCATTAACTGCAATTACTTTACTTATTTTAGTGTGGCGTGCTATTAAAATATCAGCAAGAAAACATTATTAGATATCTTTTCATAAATCATATTTTATTATTCAATAAATTGAATACGCACAGCCATAGAAGGAAGTCGGACACGCTACGCTTAGTCTGACCTACATTTTTGATAGGTAGCAAGTTACCGGCATGTTTTGCGTAACAGAATTCATTTTCAGATGAATACCAGTTTTAAAACCATTCCATATAGGCATTTTGACATCTAGTAAAATCAGGTTGAGTAATTCTTATTGGGCTTTGACAACGCGATGAGAGCCATTATGCGCAATAATAATCTCAAAACGACTAAACTCACTTAAGAAAGGATAACACGTTGAAAAAAGATAAAAAAGTAACGCTAGAAATCATGGATACGACTTTAAGAGATGGTGAGCAAATGCAAAATGTCTCTTATACGCCAGAAGAAAAATTAACGATTTCAAAAATTTTATTGACTGAAGTGAAGGTTGATCGATTAGAAGTCACTTCTGCTCGGGTTTCCGCCGGAGAAAAAGAAGCGGTGCAAAAAATGTTAGATTGGGCTAAAGATGCCCAATTAGTGGACCGGTTTGAAATATTAAGTTTTGTTGATAAAAATCAATCCATTGACTGGGCAAAATCCGTTGGCGTTAAACGAGTCAATTTATTAACCAAAGGTTCATATAAACATTGTACGGAGCAACTGCGAAAAACACCTGAACAACATGCCCAAGATATCCAAGAGACGATTAGCTATGCGGCTGAGAATGAGATTGAGGTCAATGTTTATTTAGAAGATTTTTCTAATGGTATTAAAACTTCGCCAGATTATGTTTATTATCTCATTGATTTTCTTTTAACTTTACCCATTAAGCGAATTATGCTACCAGACACATTAGGTATTTTTGAGCCTTGGGAAACTTACGAATATGTATCAGCGGTAATTAATCGTTACCCGGCGGTTCATTTTGATTTTCACCCGCATAACGATTATGGTTTAGGTACGGCTAATGCGATGGCAGCGGCTAAAGCCGGCGTCAAGGGAATCCACGCCACGGTTAATGGTATGGGGGAAAGAGCTGGTAATGCACCTTTAGATGAAGTAGTGGTGACCATTAAAGACTTTTTAGCAATCAACTTTAATATTAATGAAAAGAAATTGCATAAAGTTTCCCAATATGTCGAAATGTTTTCTGGGCAACGGTTGGCTAATAACAAACCTATCTATGGTAAAAATGTATTTACCCAAACCGCTGGTATTCATGCTGATGGTGATAAAAAAGGTAATTTATATGGTAACAAACTGGCTCCGGAACGTTTTGAGCGGAAACGCAAATATGCCTTGGGGAAGTTATCCGGTAAAGCCAATTTAGAAATGAGTTTGAAAGAATTGGCTATTGAATTGACTGAAGAAGAGAAAAAAATTCTATTGCAGAGAATCATTGAATTAGGCGATAAAAAAGAAGTCGTTACCACTGAAGATTTACCATATTTAATTAGTGATATTTTTGAAACCCCAACCCAAGTTTCATTCAAATTATTACATTGTTCTATTAATTCAACCTATGAATTGAAATCGATTGCAGCTATTCAGTGTGCTTATCAAGGGCAAGTTCGGGATGCTTATGCCCATGGTAATGGTGGTTATGATGCCTTTATGAATGCCCTACAAGACTTGTTGAAGACATTCAACCTTCCCATTCCGCAATTGGTCGATTATGTAGTTACCATTCCGCCAGGGGGAAAAACTGACGCCCTAGTGCAAGCTGCTATTTCTTGGGAAGTGGAGAACCAAGGCCAAAAAATCACTTTAACGACTCGCGGTATTAATTCTGACCAAAATATGGCCGCGATTGAAGCAACTGTCAAGATGGTTAATATGATTATTTCCAATTCACCGGGATTGGTATAAGGATGCGCCTACTTTGGGAAAAAATAACATGCATATAGCAACTCGATGGTTCACAGTTGCAAAAGTGCTCCATTGCTATTAAGTTTAGAGTTTACTTAATTGTCTTCGGTTTTATATATTGTAATAGCAGGTAGAATAAATTTTTTCCGCTTCACTACATGTATAGGGCTACTAAGTATTTAACGAGATAAACTGATGGTTGTGTACGTAATATCCCTTTTCTCCGGCTAAACAAGTAATGGAGAATCGGTCTCGGTGGAAATAACCAATTTTAGTAATGAAATTTTCCCTTATCCGGAATTCAATCCCGTTTTAATTGCTCATCACTGTTATAAAATTGGGAATGGGTTACTTAGATTAGCCAGAAATTCGAGGTTGTAAATTTAAATGTTCAGTTAAATAAGCTTTGAGTTCATTAAAAAATTTTTGATTATCATGTGGATAATATTCAAACAATCGTGCTTCTCCTGAATAGCCTTGTTCTTGTAAAGTGATACTCACTTGATAAGCTAGATTCACTTGAGTCGGTGACTTGATACCAATAACAATTTCTAAATTTTCGTAAACTTTAATAGCCGGTGTGGTGATAGGCTCATTAGACACCGGTATTCTCACCACTGCTAATTTGGAAGAATTGAGAATGTCATTAACCATTGTTTGTACTTGTTCAAGTTCCTCTTTTTCTCTTTCAGTACCTTGCAATTTAATGGCAATATGCTTGATGGCCGGGCTCATATTTTTAAGTTGGACTTCTGTTTCTGGAAGAACTGTTTTAGGTTGGTGGTTAACGAGCGATGAAGGCATAGAAAGTGGGTTGGTGGCTAACGGCTGATTGGGGGGAGAGGTAGTTAATAATGGCGCAACGGGATGGGATTTATCTTGAGTAGCGGATTGAGATTGCGCAGCTTGAACAGTGACTACCTCGGCAGTGGTGGTTTTGGGTTGCAAGTTCAAATATTCAGTTAAATAATCTTTTAGCTCTTGATATAGCTTATCGGCGTTAGCTAGAAAATAATCAAACTGTTTAGCAGTACTTTGCAAATCCTGCTCTTGTAAAGTAATACTCACCTGATAACCTAATTGGGGTTCTAGAAAGGCTTTTTTAGCACTAATAACAATTTCCAAATGCTGAGCAATTTTCAAAGCTGGGGTAATGGAACACCCATCTGATACGGGCAATTTGACTACGCCGACTTTAGAATTGTTAAGAATACTCTTAACGATGGCTTGTACTGGTTCTAACTCGGCTTGTTCTTTAGCCGTACCGACTATTTTCACAGCGATGTTTGGAACGGTTAAAACCGGTTCGGTTAATGCCATTGAGGGTGATGACGAAAGTGAAAGTGGTTCTTCATTATTGGCTTTGATTGGTAGTGGCCATGTTATGTTGATCACCTTAAGTAAAATTAAGGCCTTAAACAAATATTTTCTCTGCATATTGAAAAAATCTCCTATTCAGTTATCAGTGAACCGTTATCAGTTACCAGTGAGTTTCGCTAACAGAAAACAACTAGACTGACCTATAAATCACTAAACATGACTGCTGTCAGGATAAAATCTAATCCGAGGGTGGCTAGCGAAGAATGTACCACTGTTCGGGTGGTGGCGCGGCTAACTCCTTCTGAGGTTGGAACACAATCATAACCCTCAAAAACGGCAATCCAAGTCACGACAATACCAAATACAATACTTTTAATAATTCCGTTGCTGACATCTTCTATAAAATCCGTTTTATCTTGCATTTGCGACCAATAGGAACCCGCGTCTACACCTAATAATTCCACAACGACTAAGTAACCACCTAAAATACCGACAGCACTGAAAATAGCAGCCAAAAGTGGCATCGCTATTACACCAGCCACTAACCGAGGTGCAATGATACGTTTCAGTGGATTAACAGCCATCATCTCCATCCCGGAAAGCTGTTCAGTGGCTTTCATTAAACCAATCTCGGCTGTCAAAGCCGAACCGGCACGACCCGCAAATAGTAATGAAGTTAATACTGGTCCGAGTTCGCGGACTAAAGATAAAGAAACCACTGCACCTAACGCTTCAGTCGCACCAAAATCAACCAATGTATTGTAGCCTTGTAAACCCAACACCATTCCAACAAACAAGCCAGAGACGATAATAATCGTCAGTGACAATACACCCACAGCATAAAGTTGTACTACAATCAGATAAGGACGCCAAAATAAACCGGGTATTCCAGCAAGAACTTGGGCGAAAAAAATATGTCCACGGCCAATTTTTTCTAGGCTATCAAAAACCGTATTACCAAGACGTTGAAAGTGTTCTAACATAAATGACCTCTGAGCAAATCTGTCATATAATCGGGTGCTGGATAATGAAACGGTACCGGTCCGTCGGCTTGAGCATTGATGAACTGTTTTGCCCAAGCCGATTCTGAATTCTTTAAGTTGGCTGGGGAACCCTGACCGACAATCTTGCCGTCCGCAATGATGTAGATAAGATCAGCAATTTCAGCGGTCTCATGGACATCATGAGAAACAATAATGCTGGTTAAATTCAACGCATCATTGAAAGAGCGAATCAAGCGTACTAATACTCCCATTGAAATCGGATCTTGACCGGTAAAGGGTTCATCATACATAATCATCATGGGATCCAAAGCTAAAGCCCGTGCTAAGGCTACTCGTCGTGCCATCCCGCCAGAAAGTTGACTGGGCATTAAATCGCGTGCGCCCCGTAATCCTACGGCGTGTAATTTCATCAACACGAGGTGACGAATTAATGATTCTGGTAATTGCGTGTGCTCGCGGATTGGAAAAGCCACATTTTCAAATACGGTTAAATCGGTAAGTAGCGCACCGCTTTGAAATAACATACCCATGCGTTTACGGAGTTGGTAGAGGGCAGTCGTGGATAAGTTGGGTACTTCTAAACCATCTACTTCAATGCTACCGGCATGTGGCTTTAATTGTCCGCCAATTAGACGTAATAAAGTGGTTTTACCAGTCCCACTCGGTCCCATAACGGCAGTTACCTGACCACGGGGGATATCCATATCGATGCTATCAAAAATCCGGCGGCTGCCCCGCGCAAATTGCAGACCGCGAATTTTGATGAGTGGTTCTATTTCATTAAGTTGATTAGTCATGGTTCACCATTTGAATATGACGACAGTTATCGGCAATAACAGTTGCCAATTGTTTAAAATCATTGTAGCACTCACTAACCGCTTGCATAGGGGTGCCAATAGCGCCGTCTGCTGGTTTGAGGTGAAACATCGGCTTATGTACTTCCATTGCCATAGGCATTAAGCTGCGATAATTTTTAAGTTGGGCAAGACAATAATCTGCTGTTATAGTTGGTAATGGATTGATATTGATCTCGTTTAATACTGTTTGCTGATAGATTCTCGGTGTCCACAATTATTAAGCATACTCCTTTAATGGCTAGCCTCAAAATGACGTATCATAGTTGCCCGTCGTTCTGATAGCTGACGTTCTTCTGTCTCACTAGCAATAGCTCGTCTTGGTCCCACCCGAATCCAAACTTGTCCTTTATAACGCACTGGGGGCAAATCGGCAGGAAATACCTCAACTATAATAGCCACTTCACCTTGAGCATCGGGTAAAACGTATTCCTGTACCGTTAAAGTCGGTAAAGGTTGGATATTACCATCTGAACGCAACGCCGCTAAATTTTGCAATAATCTATCATCTACCTGTAAACCACTAGGGCTACCGTCGTTGTTTACGCCCAAGAGTAAGTAACCGGGGCTTCCGTGACGAGGAAAGTCATTAGCAAACGCACAAACCGCTTGAGCAAATTTATCCGTTTTATTAATTGAGGTTGTTCTTTCTATTCGATCTGATTCGATATCAATCATGAATTGATATAATTCTTCAATAGTTAGCATGAAGTGAGAACCTTTGATCTGAATGATAAATAATACCCAACTCGCCAAATTAATTGAGAAAATAAGTATTTCACCAAAGTAGTTTAGCTTTTTTACCCAAGCAAAATTGAATTTAACCGACTACTTTCCAAATCTCTTCCAGATTGCTGTCAACAAATACATCGGGCATAATAACATATCGCTGTTTGAAAAATAGACGGACTGGTTGCGGTTCAATCCCATAATTCCAAGCAATGCTTTTAGTAATAAAATAAACTAATTCTGTACCGGCGGTTAAATAAAAAGGTTCAATGTTAAATCGATATTGGTGAGGTACTGTCAATTCTCTTAAAGCGAGGCGATACAAAATTTTGAAGATTTTTTCAAATTCAACGCCTTTCCCTTGAACCACCTGTTGGGCAATATCTTTTTCAGCTTTAATGAGGGCTAGTGCAGTGGCGTCTAGGTGAGGCACTGAGGGAGAAGATTCTGATTTTTCTGAGTTTCCTTTATTATCCTCAGTTGTGGATTTTAAGTGGGTTGAAGTTGCCTCCTGAATGACTTGAATTGGATTAGCAAGGTAGGCTTGCAGGTTTTCAGGTAGTGACTGAGATGTTAAAAGTTTTAATTGCCGAGGAAAACGCATCACGGCTAGTCCATCACAACGACAAAAATCGATGAGATCGTCAAGATAAATTTGATCACCACTAGCGTGGATAACCATTTGCTTACCGAATTTAAATTGAGTAGGATTGTCAATCTTGGCTAATTGTTTTAATTGAGTTTCATTAACTTCGCCTAAATAAAAACCCACCTGGGTAAAAGTACCCCGCATGAATAAACTACTTAAATAATGATTATCAGAACGGACTAGAATATCTCCGGGTTTAATGAGTTCCATAATTTCTCGGGTATGTGTACCTTTGATAGCCAAACGATGTGGGTGATAAATAATAAAAAAGGGGCGTTTAACCACTTGAGTCGCATTACTGAATTTCAATAGCCATTGACTAAAGTTGGTATGATTGGTTCGCATGGGATAACTCCTTAAAAGGTCATAATAGAAGGTACCTTTTAAAAATAGGCCAAAAGTGTGCCACTCACGTTACTGATTAAGAGACCTTAATTGAGATTGAATTAATAACTACACTTATTGAATAAATTCGTTATAATGCTTCTATTCTATTCAATTTAATCTTAACTCAAGATTGATAACCTGCTATGAAATTGCTGTTTGACTTTTTTCCTATTTTACTCTTTTTTATCGCTTATAAACTCTACGATATCTATGTTGCCACCGCAGTGATAATTATTGCCTCACTGGGACAAGTCGGTTGGGTTTGGTTAAAACACCACCGAATAGAAAATATGCACTTAGTAACTTTGGTTCTCGTCGTGGTCTTAGGTGGAGCCACATTGCTACTACATGATGAGACATTTATTAAATGGAAACCAACGATTGTCAATTGGGCATTTGCTCTCGCTTTTTTGGGGAGTCAATTTGTTGGGAAGAAAAATTTAATCCAACGCATGTTAGAAAGCCAGATCAGTGTTACTGTCCCTCATGTTTGGAATTATTTGAATATGGCCTGGATAATTTTCTTCGTGGTGATGGGCTTAGTCAATTGGTACGTTGCCTTTCATTTTGATACTAATACTTGGGTTAATTTTAAATTATTTGGTATGATGGGGCTCACTTTAGTATTTGTTATTGGCCAGAGTTTTTATCTTGCTCAATATATGGTTACGGAAGAAGAATCTAAAACTGAAAAATCATAACCGATTATTGGTAATCAAGCATCAATGTTTAGTATAGAAGATGTGACCTTATTATTAACCGCTCTTAAATTTTCTGCTGAAAAACACCGTCACCAGCGGAGAAAAGATCAGGAAACTTCTCCCTACATTAATCATCCGATTCAAGTGGCCGAATTATTATGGCAACAAGGGGAAATTCGAGATATAGTAACCATAGTGGGTGCTTTGTTGCATGATACTTTAGAAGATACTAATGCAACTCCTGAAGAAATCAACGAATTATTTGGTACCGAAGTATTAACCTTAGTACAAGAAGTAACCGATGATAAAAGTTTACCAAAACCTCAACGCAAGCGCTTGCAAATTGAATTGGCTTCCCATAAATCAATTCGTGCTAAACAAGTCAAACTTGCTGATAAAATTTGTAATGTTTATGATATCACCTATTCACCACCCCAAGCTTGGTCATTAGAACGTCGTCAAGAATATTTAGAATGGTCGGAACAAGTTGTTGCTGGACTAAGGGGATTAATCCCCGGTTAGAATCTTATTATGACACTATTTTAGCAGAAGCTAAACAAGCCTTGGCATTGCAGCAAACTTTATCTCGCGATGACAGCAGCAAAGTAACAACGATGACTTAATTCGTTTTATTGGCAAAGGAATAAAAAACTAATTATGCTCTATGCGATTATCAGTGAAGATGTACCCAATAGTTTAGAAGCCCGTTTTAAAACTCGCCCAGCTCATTTGTCACGTTTAGAAACCCTGAAATCTCAAGGTCGCTTAGTGTTAGCCGGACCACACCCAGCAATTGATTCACCGGATCCAGGTCAAGCTGGCTTTACTGGCAGTTTAGTCGTGGCTGAATTTTCATCGTTAGAAGAAGCTTGTGCTTGGGCAGATGCCGATCCTTACTATCAAGCAGGCGTATATGCTCAAATCATTGTTAAACCGTTCAAAAAAGTTTTACCTTAACCATGCCCAATACTAATCATACCCAGTTAATTAAGGAAAAACTCCAAACTGCTTTCACCATAACTTACTTAGAAGTGACTGATGAAAGTCATAAACATGTGGGACATCCTGGCACTCAGGCCGGTGGTGGACACTTTGTTGTTACTATCGTGAGTCCCCAATTTAGTAATCAATCCTTGATACAACGTCATCGTCTCGTTTATGCTGCGGTAGATGAGTTAATGAATACCGTTATTCATGCTTTAAGTATTCAAGCGCAAACACCAGAAGAATTTTCTAAATTAAATAAATAGTTATATTGGAGAATCCAACATGTTTAACACTTTGCTTAAAATAAGCTTGTTATTATGGATCTTATCCCTACTTTCAGTTAGCTATGCTAATCCGACTGATCCAGTAGTGAAAATAAATGATACCACGATTACTCAACAAGCGTATGATGATTATGCCAAAGCGCGAATGGAACAAACACGGACTAATGTTATGCCTGATACTCAAACACTAATTGATGAACTGGTCGACCGTGAATTACTCAGGCAAGCCGCTTTGCAACAAAAATTGGAACAATCTCCAGAATTCCAAGAAAAAATAAAACAAATGCAAGACAATCTGCTTATGGCGATGGTCATGCAGAATTATCTAGATAAACACCCACTTGATGATGCTAAACTGAAACAGGAATATGATGCCCAAGTGGCCAAAATCAAAATGCCTTCAGAATATAAAGCGAGGCACATTCTGGTAGAAAAAGAAGAAACAGCGAAAGCAATTATTGCTGAATTACAAGCCGGTAAAACTTTAGCTGAATTGGCTAAGCAAAAGTCGATCGATCCGGATTCAGCTAACAAAGAAGGCGATTTAGGTTGGGTTACTTCAAAAACAGTGGAACCTGAATTTGGTAAAGCGCTTGAACAACTAAAAAAAGGACAATATACCACTACCCCGGTCAAAACCAAGTTTGGCTGGCACATTATCCAAGTAGATGATCTTCGTGAAGTCCCTTTACCACCCTTTGAAAATGTTAAAGAAAAAATTAAAACGAGTTTACAAGGGCAACAAATGCAAAAATATATGGATGAACTTAAGAAGCAAGCTAAAATTGAAGTCATCAACCCGGTAAAAGCAGAAAATACCGATAAAGATAAGGCTACTACAACTGAAAAAACCACAGCGCCTGAATAATAGTAGCTTATTTGAAAAAAGTAGCTTGGCATGATATCTACATTAGAATTAGCTATCGAACTGATTAGCCGTCCTTCGGTGACACCCCATGATGCGGGTTGTCAATCATTCATTGCCAATTACTTACAATCGATAGGTTTTGTGGTGGAGCGGCTTCGATTTGGTGAAGTAGATAATTTGTGGGTACGACATGGTCAAACCGAACCGCTACTCGTATTTGCTGGACATACCGACGTTGTCCCACCGGGTTTGCTCAAACAATGGCAATTTCCACCGTTTACACCCACCGTCCATAACGGTTTATTGTATGGACGCGGTGCTGCTGATATGAAAGGCAGCTTAGCCGCTATGGTGATTGCGTGTGAGCGTTTTATTCAAGCTTACCCTGATCACGCCGGTTCAATCGGGTTATTATTAACGAGTGACGAAGAGGGGATTGCTGTCAATGGCACAGTTAAAGTTATCAACTACCTACAAACTAAAGGTGAACAGATAACTTGGTGTTTAGTTGGTGAACCCTCTAGTGTGAACCGCTTAGGTGATACCATTAAAAATGGACGCCGTGGTTCATTAAATGGTCATCTAATTATTCATGGTGTACAAGGTCATGTGGCTTACCCACACCAAGCGGACAACCCAATTCATCGCTTTGCCCCATTGTTAAAAACTTTATGTGAAACTCAATGGGATCAGGGGAATGAATTTTTTCCACCGACCAGTTTTCAAATAACGTATCTTAATGCCGGCGAAAAGGTAGATAACGTGATTCCAGCGGAATTGGAAGTTTTATTCAATTTCCGTTACAGTACCGAAGTAACTCACACTCAGTTACAAGCAGTGGTTACTCAATTATTAGAACAATATCAACTGAAATCTGATTTAACGTGGCGACATTCTGGCTGGCCTTTTCTGACGCCGGCAGGAACTTTAGTAGCGGTTACTCAGCAAGCTATTTTAGAAGTATGTGGCTACCAAGCGACTCTCTCAACCGCCGGAGGAACTTCAGACGGACGATTTATTGCACCCACCGGTGCTCAAGTTATTGAACTTGGTCCCCTTAACGCAACAATTCATCAGGTTAATGAGTGTGTTAGTGTTGAAGATCTCGAAACGCTAGCTACGATTTATCAAGGTGTTATTGAGAAGCTATTACGATAACTCAAGTACCCATAACAAATAAAGCATCCAGTATAAAACCATAATTATTCGAGTGGTCTTATTTTCTCTAAAGGCGCATTTTTTTGGACGAGTTCCCAATTCCGGAATAACTCGTTTTGATGAAGAGCAGCCCATTCAGTAATTAATCCACGTAATCGAGGCGTCAAATTTCCTTGCAAGATAGTTAAGGATTGAATATCAATAATCGCATTTTGATTATCATAATGAACATGAAAATGAGGTGGAGGAGATGAATCATTATAATGCATTGAAATGATAACCCCAAAAAATCGACTGAGTGTAATGGGGATTTTACGCTTCATAATGATTTCCTATCAAACAAGCTGTTCTTAATATTTCTTTTACCATATAAACAGGAACAAGTATCACAATAAATGAAGGTGGTTCTTATATCCCGCATTGGTCATGCTCCAATAATATTGTTAACAATCACGGGCTATCTACCCTCATCCCCCTGATAAAAAAGCGATATCACTCTCTTAATCGCTCAGTATTATCATCATCTCATTATTAAAATAACAGAAATATTATCATAACCATATCAATTTCTGTATGTGTATCGACTTCAAAGAATTGACTAGATATTTCTTTTTGATAGAATAAAAGCGTTTTTGACTTAGAAAATCTGTTTTACCCACATTAACTTAACTAAAAATGCTTCAATCAATTTTAATTGGCAATTTTTGGTGTTTACCAACACACTATTAAATAAATTTTCAACAAAAACACTTGTCAACGAAACTGAATTTAGTTATTATAGCGCCATTGTTTGTTCGTTAGATAATGTGAAAAGAAAAATAAGGGTTGTAAAACTTAAGAACAAAATCTTATTTCAACAATAAGTCAGATTGAACTTAAGAATTCAGTTGTCCCCCCTTGACACCCTATTTAAATTAGTTAAAATAGCAATCTTTCCAAAAGCGGGAATAGCTCAGTTGGTAGAGCGCAACCTTGCCATGGTTGAGGTCGCGAGTTCGAGTCTCGTTTCCCGCTCCAATCTTGATTTTTTTCTGATATATTAAAAGTAACCAGTAAACAATGTAAGTAGTTGGTTTAGGCTGAGTGGCAGAGTGGCTATGCAGCGGATTGCAAATTCGTTTCACGTCGGTTCAAATCCGGCCTCAGCCTCCATGGCCCGTTTTACCAGTTTGCTATAGTATCAAGCGTGTAGTCTTTAGTGCCCGGGTGGCGGAATTTGGTAGACGCAAGGGACTTAAGTTAAATTGAGCACTTTAGGCGAAATCTTAAAGTGAATGGAGTCTAATTCGGTGAAACCTGTTAAATGGCAATACCGAGCTAAGCTCAGTGCTAATTTAGCACTAAGAAAGTGTAGAGACCATACGGCTCCTGCCTGACTGCTTAAATTAAGTAAAAGGCAAAGATAGGGTCCAGACCACAAACACCTTAAAAAATAAAAAGGTGGCAGCGAAAGCTGTAGCTGGTAAGAAAATCCCTCGGTTTTATAAACCGTACCGGTTCGAGTCCGGTCTCGGGCACCATATATCCTTCCGATTTTATCTTTAATAGGGACGATAGATCAATAACGGTCAATAAATTTCCATGTATACAGCACATTTTAAGTTAAATGCTGCACCGTTTTCTATCACACCTGATCCCCATTACCTTTATTTAAGTGGACGCCATCGGGAAGCATTAGCACATCTGTTATATGGCGTTAATGAAGGGCCGGGTTTTGTATTATTGACTGGTGAAGTGGGTACCGGTAAGACCACACTTTGCCGATGTTTAATAGAACAATTACCCGATACAGTAGACGTGGCCTTATTACTTAATCCGCGGGTATCGTCAATGGAGTTATTAGCGGCTTTATTTGACGAATTAAGAATCAGCTACGATCCACTAACGCTTACCCACAAAGACTATATTGATGTACTTAATAGTTATTTGCTCACAGCCCATGCCGTTGGTCGGCGTACGGTATTGATTCTCGACGAAGCGCAAAATCTATCTACAGAAGTGTTAGAACAAGTTCGGTTGTTAACTAATCTAGAAACGGCTAACAATAAGTTATTGCAAATTATTTTAGTTGGGCAACCAGAATTAAACACCCTATTAAAACGAAATAATTTGCGTCAATTAGCTCAGCGAATTACCGCACGTTATCATTTATTACCGCTGTCTTTAAAAGATACTCAAGCTTACATCAATCATCGCTTAGCAGTCAGTGGTGCACGTGAGCCTTTGTTTACTTCATCGGCGATGCGGGTTGTTTATCGATACTCCAATGGTGTACCACGTTTAATTAACATTATTTGTGATCGAGCCTTGTTAGGTGGATACGTTAATAATAATACTCAAGTAGATGTTCCTATTGTGCGTAAAGCCGTACAGGAAGTTCGAGGTGAGAATATTAATAACCAATCAACTACTTTGGGCTGGTTAATTGGTATAGGTATTGTCACTGCCTTGGTCGTCTTAGTGGGAAGTGTGATATGGTGGCGTACTCATTTTTCTTCGTTAGCGGCTCAAACTGTTCCTGATCCGCAATCTAACGCACTCGCTTCTACTACACCGGCGGAAATTGCTGCCGTTGCAAAATTACCGGTATCAATATCACCATTGCCTACCCCCCCACCACCACCCACTCTATTGGAGTTACTACAATCGGCAACCACACCCAATAATACTCAGGCCGCTTTTATTACTCTATTTAAGTATTGGAATCTAGATTATATGAGTTTAACCGGAGAGAAAGCCTGTCAACGAGCGGCAACACAGGGACTCGCTTGTTTGTTAAGAACCGGAACTTGGGAAGATATCCGTTACTTCAATAAACCGACTGTCATTGAATTAGTAACCGATAATGGGACTCAGCATCATGTTGTCGTCAGTCACTTACAAGATAAGATAGCCACTTTAGATTTTTCTGGACAACTCTTTGAGTTTACGCTCGATCAATTGAATGAGTATTGGCTAGGACAATTTTTACTTTTGTGGAAACCACCCCTATTACCGATACCCGTTATTAAAACTGGTATTGTTAATGAAGCAGTTATTTGGGTTAGGAAACGTTTGGATATTATTGAAGGCGTACGCAGTGAACCGAAAATTCCTTCACCGCGATTTGACCAAGCACTTAAACAAAGGGTTATTGCCTTTCAACGTCAACATCAATTATCTCCTGATGGCATCGTTGGTGAACAAACTCTATTAGCATTACAGGCACTTTCTGCTCAAGCTCCAGTTCTCTGGTCTACGCCGGTTTCTGGATTAGTAGAAACCCTATCATCTCCTTAAAGCTACCCCCCACAACAGCCTTGGATAAAACCGCCACTAAAATTGATACAAACATCGGTTGCCTGACTACCACAATGGCTTCCACAAGAATGGCTTATATCTCCACAATTGTGGCCACAATATCCCATTTTTCTTCCGCAAGTTTCACTACAATTATCTGAATATTGATCGGCTTTGATTTTAAGAATAAGCATCGCTTCATGACAAGCTTGAAATCGGTTATTAAGTAACTTAATCCCCTTCCTTAACCCATATTGTTGTATAACCAGTTTACCATAAACGGAACAACTCAAATCACCATAAACTTGAGCATAAGCACAACGAAAGCCTTTGTAAGGAGAAAGGTAGCACTGATAACCATTAATGGCCCAAATAGCCATTTGCCGAAAAAGAAGTTGTATTTTCATTATTTAGTTGAGTTGGTAATTAAAAAATTAATGTTACAACAAAAAATGAAGTGATAGTAAGTGAAGTTAGAGGCACCGTCATGATTGCACAATTAGATACTCGCCCTAGTCACCAAAGATTATTACAAGCTTGTATTCCTTATTTAACGGTTGGTATTGATGCCACGGTTATTATTTGCGTCCAAAAATGTCGCTGCGCTTGGCACCGGTACTCTAAATGATATGATGGTGGGCAAGCCTTCGCTTTTTCCCACCTTAGCTGGCTGGTTTATACGTAGAAATTCAATCAGTAGGGTGTATTAGGTGCATTTTTGCGCTGTAACGCACCGATTCTTTTTTCCAAATGATGGATTACACTTTGCTAACGCACCCTACCTCGCTTTGGGAGAAAGGAATTGGTTCTTAACTTAATGGCATTGGGGACCTGGTGTGCAACGTTGCGATTTGACACACCCTACCTGATGAACATTCATTTTGATCACCGGGGGGATGCGGGCGATGCACACCCAAATTGGCTGTTCTAACCGAATTACTTCCTATCATTGCGCACAAGCTGCTACCGGCATGGCGATACCTTCCACATCTCGAAACTGATTACTCAGTGTTTCCCCAACCAAAATGAGTTCACAGGTTAGCGTATTTAAGACGTACCAACCAAAAGGCACTTGGTGAGTACCAACCAACAACCAACCATCTGCTATCGTTTCTAAAGCTTCGGTTTCGCCAAGCAAGTTGGGACAAGCTACCGCTAACGTATTGGTTTCTTGGTCATATCGCCAGAGTTTGGTTTGAACGGCCCCAAAGAACGAGCCTGCTGGAGTTAAGGTAAGTCCTTCTACTAAAAGATTCGAGGGCGTGTCTATCGTCCCAACCCCGGTAATCGTGTCAATCGTTATCAAGCCAGCCCCTTTTGCCCAAGCCCACAAGGTACCGTCGGGACTAAAGCTTAAATCGCCAATTTCTTCAAAGCCAGTACTGCCAACGGGGAACAGTTCACCAGTTTCACCATCGACGAGATAAAGATATCCCTTGGGATTATCGCCACTAACATCATTACCCGAAGCGGCATAGATTAGATCGGTTTGGGGATCAATCGCTAGAGCTTCAATATCATGTCCAGGGTACAATGGTCCTAATTCGTTGATTGCATGAGTTTCATCTAAGCTGATGGTAAAAAATTGTGAATCATTGAGTTGCCCATCATTGACCGCATAAAGTTGACATGATGCCGGATTTAGTACCATATCAAGCGCTATCTCCATTTCAATAGTGGAATTAGTGCCGGTGAGAGTTAGCGCTTGAGTCGCTAACTGACGATCAGGGTTGCTGATGGTTAACGTATAATCACCAGGTAATAAACCTATTATTTCAAACCGACCCTGTGCATCGGTAACCCCGGTTTTATCAGCTATCTCTGCGGTGAGGTTTGGGAGAGGATGACCCAATTGATTTTGGATAGTACCAGATAATGTGTAAGTTAGTTCCGCAACCGCAACATACAACGAGGTAGTCGATTTAACCTCGGCGTCAGCCGCTGAGGTAGCAGTGAGGGTGATAACATCAGTCGCACCACGCGTTGCCGGTAAGGTCACGTTGAGTACCAAATCAATGCTATTCAACCCATCCAGTTCGACCGTTGCCGGTAATCCATTTAACGTCCAACCGGCAGTATCAGTTACGCTTAATGTATAAGTATCTGATTCGGTACCATTATTAGCCAAAGTTAAGTTCACCGGTAAAGTTACTTCTGGTTTACCGATGACTTTGCCAGCACCGGTTAAAGATACTTCACGCCGGATTTTATTGGGGCCAACTACAATATCAGTGGCTTGAATGAGATCGGCAAGTAAGACGTCTTCATCAAGTACAATCGTATCAGCAAACAGTTGTACTTGACCGTCGGCTTGTAGAATCGTGCCGGTGGAGCCACTCAGATCAATCAGACCACCTTTACCAACCGCTAGCGTGATATCACCAGTAGCGGTGATGACGGTACCACTGAGGTTGGTCAGATCGAGTAAAAAGTTTTCGCCACCATAAATCGCAACATCACCACCGCTAACTTGAGTAGCTGCGGTTGATAAGTCAATGAGATTCGGTTCAATTCGGACCCAACCATCATCGCCATTGCGACCACCGCTGGGAATGCAGTTAATTCCGCCATGACCAGCCGTATGTTGTCCGCCACTGAGATGAACATCGGGTAAGGAAACTAACCACAGATTCCCACCACGACCACCTTGTTGTGGTTCCGTCGCACTCGGATTACAGTCGCCACCCTGACCAGCTAGCGCTTGCGCACCATTTTGATTATACAAATGACCGGGACCACCGAGTTTTCCCCAGATTTGAGTTAAACCGCCTTGACCAGCAGTGCCGCTACCAGTACCAGTGAGATGACCGCCATTACCAGCTTGAATTCGACCAGTATTGGTAGTATCACGACCCAAAACAATGACATCACCGCCAGCCGCAGCATATTGAGAACCATTGCCACCTTGACCGCCGTGGATTTCACCGGTATTAAAAATCGGGCCACCGGATTGATAAGCATACCACCATTGGTCGCCAGCTTTGTCATGCTGTTGAATCGCGGTTCCAACTTTCAAGATGACACTGGCACCCGGATAAGCACATGATTCGTTGCCTACCTCGGTGGGATTGGAACAAGGCGTCGTTTCGCTTAGACCATCTTTGCCGAGGATAGTTCCCTTATTTTGTAGGTAATCCGTCGCTTGAATTTCTAAACGGGTACCTTGATTATCTAGGCTTTCTAAACGTCCGCCCATTTCAATGCACAATGCTCGCACTTGAGCAAAAGGTATAGCGGTGATGGTATGACCACTATTAATTTGCACCACGTCACTGGTAGTCGGGAACGTGCCGCTATTCCAAGTCGCACTCGAATCCCAAGCACCACTCCCAACTGAAGTGATGGTAATATTTGCCTCCGAACAATCTCCCGGTTCAGTTACAGTCCCGTTCAGGGGGATATTTTGTTCCAAACCATTGAGGAAAGTCAGATGTAAATTAGCTGGCTTTTCACCCAAAGATAAGGGCATGAATTGTATATAAATCTGACATTGTTCATCTGGTCGCAAAAACTGCTTATGGGAACAATCATCGTTTTTGGAGAATTCAGCCGCAGCGGTGCCAGTCAAAGCAATGGTCTCGAACTTAAGGTTCACATTACCAGTATTGGTGAGAGTAAAGGTTTGAGAATCAAAGGGACCTCTGCCAAGAGTTATCGTGCCAAAATCGTGGCTCATTGGAGAAACCGCCAGATTTGGCTGAGCCGGATCAACCGCTGTAGCTAGTAGCTGCATGGGGTCAGCTATTACACTATCATCGTTAAAGGTAAAGTTCAAAATAGCTTCTTTAATTCCCGCCGAGGTTGGGAAAAATACTAAAGTAAATTGACAGGAAGAAAAGGTTTGGCCTTGAGATTCGCCTTCCTGGCAATCTTTATTTTTTGCGGTAAATTCATCGGCATGATTTCCAGTGAATTCAATAGTATCTACTTGCAGATCTCCACAACCTTGAGAGCGAGTATTAATTGTTAAGGAGTTGGAATGACCCACAGCTTCACTGCCAAAATCTAGCGTGAATGGATTAATATTTACACTTCCTTCGTTGCCACATTCGATGATTGGTAAGCCTTGTGTTTCGGCCCAGTCGGAATCTGTCCAATTAAGGAAACTAATGAGTTGGGGGTCAGAAACGGTTAAATAATTGTAACCTAAATCTAAATTCATATTCCTCCTAAGAAGACTCAATGAAGATGGAATATATCCGCTTAATTGATTGTGGTCCAAATATAATTGGCTTAACCGGCTCAGATTTCCCAACTCACTCGGGATAGTACCGCTCAGTTGGTTGTGACTCAAATTAAGTTTTAACAATCTGCTTAGATTTCCCAATTCGCTCGGAATAGAGCCGCTTAACTGGTTATTGCACAAAGAGAGTTCTACTATCATTAGATTTCCCAATTCGCTCGGGATAGAGCCGCTTAGCTGGTTGTCACACAAATTAAGCCGAATTAGCTTGCTCAAATTCTTTAATTCGCTCGGGATAGAGCCGCTTAGTTGGTTATCGAATAAATGGAGTTCCCGTAATTGGCTTAGATATCCCAACTCGCTTGGAATAGAACCGCTCAGTTGGTTATCGTATAAACTGAGCCACCCTAATTGGCTCAGATTTCCTAACTCACTTGGAATAGAACCGCTTAGTTGATTGCCGAACAAAGAGAGTTTCTGCAATCGATTCAAATTTCCTAATTCACTTGGAACAAAACCGCTCAGTTGATTATTAAACAAATTGAGTTCCCATAATTGGCTCAAATTTCCCAACTCACTCGGAATTGAGCCGCTCAGTTGGTTACGGTCCAACTCGAGCCACAACAACTGGTTTAAATTCCCCAACTCGCTTGGAATAGTGCCAAGCAGTTGGTTGCTTGGCAATTTGAGCGACTGCAACTGGCTCAGGTTTTCCAACTCGCTTGGAATAGTACCAATCAATCCTCCATTAGGACGATCAAGTCTTTTGACATGCCCAGCATGACAACCAACACCTCTCCAACTACACGGTGTATTTGTCACCTTCCAATTATTAAAACTACTATCTTTCCAATTTGGACCATTAGTACTGTCATAAAGCGCAATCAAAGCTTCACATTCAAGTTGTGGAATTTCAGTGACCTGTGTGCAATCAGTGGCAGCTAGTACGCGAGGTAGCCAAGTCAAATTGAAAACGATTCCCAAACATAGTAATAACAAGGGATAGCGTTGTTTAAAAAATGATCCTCCCGTAGATAATCTTGTCATTAAGTTGGTATCAGCTGTCACTGACACTATTTTTTTGAAGTATAATTTCATGGTTATCGTCCTCCAGCTTGAGAGAAAAATCAACTCAATTGCTAATTATTAAGGTGAAATCAGCAACTTATATGTAGACTCGGTGAACCAGAATGTTTTGAATTTTAGTACCGACATTATCCTTTAATAAATAAAGGTTTTTGGTGGCGCTAAACAAGTAGTGATATAAACCTAACCAGTTTCCAAAATTGGTGCGGTTTTTTGAAACAAATCATTACTAGTTTAGCACCCCTAGCTTTATTAATTAAGGCCAATCCGTAAAAACCTCCTCAACCGTCGTGGCAGTTAACAACCGTTTGGCACAATGAAATAGCCTTTCGGCCTCGAGGGTATCCAGTTGTTCTTCTAGTTTCGGTGGCAGGGAACCAAATTTAGCTTGCAATTGAAACTTAAATAACAGTCGTTCTCCAGCTAATTGACCTTCTTGTCGGCCTTCTTGTCGGCCTTCTTGTCGGCCTTGTTGAAGACCTTGTTGAAGACCTCGTTGCAGACCTCGTTGCAGGCCTTGTTCTTCGGCTTCGGCATACCATTGTTGTACGGTTTCGGCTAACATGGTGTGCATCTCCTGTAGTTCCTGAATTTCGGGTAAGGTGACTGCTGGCCACCGTCTCGGTAAGATAACTCGGCGCAACCACACTGTAAAATCTCGACGTAAGCCAGCTTGTTCGGGTGCTTGTAACCACTCGATTAAATGAATTAAAATCGGTTGAATGTCCGTAACCGTTCGACTTTGTTCTAAACGAAACAGTGCGGCCACTAGGTTGCGTAACGGTGCTAATTCGTCGTTGCTAAAGGCACCTTCATCTATAACAAAATATTCTAATTGTGGGCAATATTTTTCTAAACCCGGTGGCACCACTGGAATTAAATCTCGAATATTTCTAGCGGCATGCCAGCGCGGTTGACCATTGTATAAAACTAAGGGCAACACCGGTGGCAGTGAGTCTCGTGCGGTTAATGATTGCTGTTTAATCAAGTCTTGGTAGAACAGTCCTAAGTAAGTCATAATCCGCACCGCCATAAACGCATCGATGGTCGCTTGAAATTCTAAGAGAATATAGACATATAACCAGTCGTTTCGCCAACGGACTCGCCAAATCAGATCATCTTCACGTTCCCGAAGGTCATCGCTAATGAAACTGCTGCTGACTTTTTCCAAGGTGGTAAAATCGAGTTCGTTGACCCACACGTCGGGTATAAAACCTCGCAACAAATCTTCCACCATAATGGCATGGGAAAAAAGTAATTTATAGCTGTGATCGTGTTCGTGCATGGAAGTTAATATAGCATACAGAGGAGAAATCACTATCAGCCGCTGTGCCGTGTGTTCCGGCTTCATCAGCACGTCTTCGGGTTTTGCCATCAATCGCAACCTACTCACCAACCCAGCTGGCCAACAACTGAACCCCATTTAAAAATCCCGGTTGGAGCGGTTGGGGGTCAAGCCGTGACAACACTCGACCCAAGGTATCGTGCGAGGGAATGCTCTTGGGTAGCTTCAGAACGCCATTCAGTTCATCTCATTGGGTATGACCCAATTCTTCTATTTCTTTCCCATTATCAGCGCCACATCATACCACCAAAATCGTTAACAATAAGAGGTCTTCTCGGTGGTGTAATTGATTGTGTACATGGGTTCGCGGATCGTCCCCATCGGCAAAATGGCTGATGCAGGTATCTCGTTCTGCCAGCATGGCAGTTCTACTATCATGTTAAGTTTAAAACATTATCTTCCCAATCGTCCCAAATTGCTCATGGTAGTCCGATGGCCCTGCTTGAGCTAACCAACGGCCAAGACTTCATAACAATTTTTCCTTTATAATAGAAGTAATTTATGGTACTCGGTTTGTACTATTCTCCAGAAAACGGACTTATTTAAATATCAATTAGTTATGTATTATGTTATCAATTATTTTGTAATGCGCTGATATTTAAGTTTAAAAATTTTGGAATAGTACGATCTCAGTACTATTTAATGCTACTAAGTTATAAAACGATTAGATTTTAATTATCCCCTATTGTTAAAGGAAGGTCTATAGTACTATGTTATTTAATAGACAAAATGTTCCTCAATTTTCTAATTTACTATAATTAACTATTATTTCTTACTTATGCAAATCATTGCTGATGAAAATATTCCTTTTGTTGATATTGCTTTTGCCAATTTAGGTGAAATACGTACCGTAGCTGGTCGTGATTTAAGTTATGCTGACTTAGGAGAGACAGAAATTTTATTAGTCCGTTCAGTAACACCCGTTAATGAGACGTTACTCAATAATAGTGCTATTCGTTTCGTGGGCACAGCAACAATTGGCTTAGATCACATTGATTTAGCGTACTTACATCATCGTGGGATTGGTTTTGCTAGTGCACCAGGTTGTAATGCTATTGCTGCGGCAGAATATGTTATTAGTGCTTTATTGGTTATTGCCGAACGTCAAGGTTTTAGTTTAGCGGATAAAACGGTTGGTATCATTGGTTGTGGCAACGTGGGATCACGCGTACTGAAAAAATTAATCGCTTTGAACATCAATTGTCTCATTTATGATCCCCCTCAACAAGAACAAAGGGGTGAATTTGATTATGTTGACTTAGAAACGGTACTATCAGCCGATATTATTACTTTGCATGTACCATTAGAAAAACAGGGTCGATACCCCACTTATCACTTGATTAATGAAGCTGTACTGAAAAAATTATCTAACCAAGTCATTTTGATAAATACTTCCCGGGGAGCGGTTATCGATGAATCAGCTTTACTTAACCGGTTAGCTACTCATCCTGAGATGACGGTTATACTTGATGTTTGGAAAAATGAACCGAATATTAATCCATTATTATTGCAACGTGCCACTTTAGCTACACCTCATATCGCCGGATACAGTTTAGATGGGAAAGTAAGAGGAACTGAAATGCTCTATACTGCCGTATGTCATTATTTTAAAAAGGATAAAATGTGGCAATCTCAAACAAGTTTACCGGTACCACCACTGACTTGTTTAAGTTTTTCCAATCAAATCAATGATAGTGTGGCTATTCATACCGCCGTGATGGCTTGTTATGACATTCGTCGTGATGATGCGACATTACGTCGTATGGCTCAAGAGATCCAGGGTAGAAGATTTTTCTTTGATAATTTAAGAAAGTATTATCCAGTACGGCGTGAGTTTAGCTGTGTTAAAATTGAATTACCAATAGAAAAAAGTCGGTTGGCAAAACAGTTAAAAGGCCTGGGTTTTCAAGTTGATTTAAAATGAAGTGAAATAACTTAAACAAGCGGATCAGTTAATATTGACAACGATTACATAGCGAAATAGAGATTATACAATCCTTTCTCTGAATAACTCTCAGCAGGTGTTTCCCGACCAGAAAGAATCTGATGTGCTTGAATATAACCCAATGAGGGGTTAGCATCATCGTTGCGTGAATCTAAGATAAAAGCAACTTCGCCGGGGATATGACTAAATCCAATAAATAAGCCTGAAATACCATGATATTTATTAACCACTGCTCCAGTAGCTACCCCAATAACACCACCAAAAGCATTAATAGGTTGTTTCTGATCAGTACTTTCACCTTCGATTAAACCGGTTTGCCGCAATTGCAACCAAAATAAGCGCGACTCATCACCGGCTTTGATAGAATCAAAATCACCTTCAATCTTACCATTATTGTTGAGATCTCCAGGTAAAACATGATATTTATCTAAATAATTATAAGTTGCTGCTGTTATCAGGCGAAAATCGTTTTCTAGACTGTTAATTTTGGCGGCCATTAAAATTTTATGAGGCAATTGATTTTCCCAAATAAAAGACAATAAAAAAGTCATTATTCCAATGAAAATAATAAATTCTATCAGAGTAAATGCAGTTTGTTTTTTCATGGTACTGACTCCCTTTAAGGAGTACTGGTAATAACCTATCTATAATTAACCGTAGCACACCTTTATCTTGCATTCCAATCTCGGTTGCGACTCAGACAACTTGAATGAACATAAAGAATTGCCTACTTATCTGAAGTTTGCTAAGTTGAATAAATAAACCAGAGTAAATAATGTCACGAGGAAAATAAGATGCAAAATTTAGACACTGATGTCGTTATTGTAGGAAGTGGTATTGTTGGTGCGACTTTAGCCTGTGCCTTACTACAACAAGGTATACAAGTTACGCTTATTGAAGCGAAACCATTGCCAACAACTACAGATAAAAAAACCAAACCGGAACAGCAAATCGACCCCATTGATCCACGAACATTTGCTTTAACCCGTGCCTCAGAAAGAATTCTAACCAAATTAGGATTATGGAATCTTATCATGTCACAGGGGGTTAGTCCATTTCGGGAAATACACGTGTGGGATGCTAATGGTTCTGGCGAAATTCACTTTGATAGTGCTACCTTAGTCGAACCTAATTTAGGTTATATTGTTGAACAATCTGTATTACAATCTGCTTTAACAACCCGTTTAGCTGAGTTTAAGACATTAACTTATTATCGTCCAGCTAAGGTGCAATATTTCCATTTGACTACCAATCAAGCCGCCATGCAAGTTTATTTAGATAATAACCAACAACTAACTACTCGTTTGCTCGTCGGTGCTGAAGGTGCTCATTCACCGACTCGTCATTTGGCTGGCATTCCTTATAAGCTATTAGACCACGGACAACAAGCCATTGTTGCTACCGTACAAACCGAATATCCTCATCAGGAAACTGCTTGGCAACGCTTTTTAATAACGGGACCCTTAGCTTTTTTACCACTAGCTAATCCTTATACCAGTTCAATTGTTTGGAGTATTGATACACCACTGGCTCAACACCTAATGAAACTCGATAAAATTGATTTTCACCAAGAATTAGAGCAGGCTTTCGCCGCTAAACTCGGTAAAATAATAGCGAGTAGTGAACGGGTTGCCTTTCCATTGCAAAGTCGTTACGTATTGAACTATGTACAACCAAGATTAGCATTAGTTGGTGATGCAGCTCATACTATTTTACCGCTGGCTGGACAGGGTCTTAATCTTGGATTACTTGATGCTGCTGCATTAAGTGAGGTTATTTTAACTGCGCAAGCTCAAAGAAAAGATTTTGGTCGCTATCAAGAATTACGTCGCTATGAACGTTGGCGTAAAAGTGATAATTTGGCCATGTTAAAAGCCATGGACAGTTTTAAGTACTTATTTAGCACCTCTTCTCTCCCACTCTCCTGGGCACGTCATGTTGGACTTAGTTTTGTAGACGTGGCTACACCGATTAAACAACTGATAATGAGACAGGCGATGGGTCTGAGTAATCATTTGCCATCATTAGCGCAATCATGATAACGACAATTCAGAACGACACCTTGCTAATAGCTGAGACATAACTATGCCAGAACTACCTGAGGTGGAAACTATACGCCGAAGTATCGCACTACCTTTACAAGGTCAAATGATTAAAGCCGTTATTGTGCGAGAACCCCGGTTACGTTGGTTAGTGCCTAATACGCTCGCTACTAACTTATTGGGTCAATCCATTCATGACATTCAGCGTCGAGGTAAATATTTATTATTCCAATGTGAACAAGGACATCTTCTCGTTCATTTAGGGATGTCAGGTAATTTACGATTGTTACCGACTAAAACCCCAGTAAGAAAACATGATCATCTTGATATTGTATTTCACAATGAATTGTGTTTACGTTATCACGATCCGCGTCGGTTTGGTTGTGTATTATGGACAGGTGATCCGGTGTCACAGCACCCCCTACTCATGAATTTAGGTTTAGAACCCCTTGAACAAGACTTTACTGGTGATTATTTATACCATCTTGCTCAGCAACGTCAGGTACCGATAAAAACCTATATTATGAATAGTCATATTGTGGTTGGAGTTGGTAATATTTATGCAAATGAATCCCTATTTCTCGCCGGCATTCATCCCATTAAACCCAGTGGACAAATTAATTTGGAACGCTATCAACGTCTTGCTAAAAGTATTCAACAAGTCCTCCGTAAGGCTATTGAAAGTGGGGGAACTACTTTGCGCGATTTTATGGACAGTACTGGAAGTCCTGGTTATTTTAAAGCATCGCTACAAGTATATGGACGAACTGGCCAACCTTGTAATCAATGTGGTAGTCCAATCCAACGACAACAACTAGCGCAACGCGCCACTTATTACTGTTTAACTTGCCAATCTTAACTGAGGTTCAGGAGAATATTTTGACTCGTTTATAATTGAGAAACTACTCTTTATAGTAAAAAACTTTGTCTAGTTTTATCATAACTGATTGTTTAAATAAGCTTTAAATTGATTCCTAGAAAAATGACTCTCATAAAAAAATTATTAGATATCCCGTTAATTAAAAAAATATCGAGAATTATTAATTGGATATTGGTTATTGCCTTTATTGTAACCGGTTTAGTTATTAGTTCTACCATTGTTAAAGTCGGTTTGTTTTGGATTATCGTTGGTATTTTAATTTCCCCAGTTTGCCAGGACATCGTTAAGCAAACATTTAAGATTAATTTATCTTATGATTTCAAGGTAATCGCTATTTTAGCGAGTCTGGTAACCGTATTATTATGGTTAAATTATTATGGAGATAATAACAAGATTGCGTTTTTCGTCTTATTTATTAATACAATTTGGTCAGAAGCAACGGATGAAGAACAGTTCAATCAATTGAAAATTTATCTCGCTAAAGAAGAAATAAAGATGAAAAAACAAACCTATTTAGCCAGGCAAGATAAATATTTGGCTGAATTACAAAGTTTATATCAAACCGGTAACTATGAAGCAGTAATGAGCAAAGGCAAACCTTATGTCAACTTTGATTTTCAAGTTAAACAGTTAGTGGAAAAGGCGAAAAACGATGCTGAACAACAATGGACTGATAAAGCACGTCAAGAAATTCCACAACTCATGAAAGTAGGTCAATTCGGAGAAGTTTACCGCCTGGCTACCCAAGTAAACGATCCTCAGCTCCATAAGTATGCCACTCAAGCAAAACAAGAAATGGATAAAATAGTAGAAAAATTACGCATTGCTTATGAACAAGGTCATTATGAACAAGTAATTAATCAAGGAACAAGTCATATTGAATTAGACTGCCAGATAAGACGACTCGTTAATGACGCTAAAAAAGCTCAACAAACTAAAGAGAGGCTGAAACTGATCGAAGCCGCAATTAAAAAAATTTCGGGTCTAATCCAGAATCATCAATATGAAAAAGCTTATGAAAAAGCTAAAAAATATGTTAGTGAATTTAAAGAGGAACCTAAATTACGAGAACTCGCTAAGCGTGCTCGTCAACTTTTTATTCAAGCTGCCGAGGAGCAAATCTTGGAAAGATTAAAAAATATCTCACCTTCGCAAATTGAATTCAATATAAGGGAATATTCGCAACTGGTTAAATTATCACCCGACAATAAGGATTATAGAAATAAACTTGAATTTTATAAAAAACAATTAGTTGACTTAAGAAAACAACCACCTTTACTTATTACGCAAACAGAATTAGGTGAACAATGGCCTTTTACGGTTTCTCAGGGAATTCTAGAATGTATCCCACCTGGCATAGTTACCTTCCATGTCAATGATAAAATTTACGCAGTCAATGGCTTAGCCAGTTCTCGTGGCTACGCTAAAATTGATGAAATTTGGCAGGAAGATCCCGCAAAACAGGGTAAATGGCAAGTTGGTCTAATCACTAAAATGGATTTGACTAACATTATTAAAAAAGGATTAGATTTATGTAATCCTTAAGGTTAAGTTAAGATTTAAATATTACCCTATTCCTACCGTGTTACTTTACGGTGAAAGTAGAAATAGATTTGTATGAGGGTAAACTATGAAAATTCGTGTTATTGTCACTTTATTATGTTGTTCTGTTTCCTTTGTTCAAGCACAACAGCAGCTAACTTACTCGGTTTGTGATACCACAACAATTGTACTTAAATTTCCTTATGGAAAATTAAATCAAACCGAACAAGATAGCATTATCCAGATGGTTCATTGGGAAAAACTATTTGAATCGGTTCAAAACCAATTTCATCAACAATGGCCACATGAGGTATTTAAAAATATTCCTCAAAATGAAGAAAAACACCGTAAAGCGCTGGAAGCATTGTTGACTAAATATAAGCTGATGCTAGCTAATCTTGATGCGAGTTTAACTAAACTTCAAGATGACTGGATTAGTCAGGGCAGTACTTCATGGGTTGCAGCGTTGACCGTCAGTGCGATAATGGAAGATAAGTACCTGCTTGAATTACAGAACGCTTTATCCAATCAAGCGATTGATAATTTTGATATTCAATTTGTGTATCAAAATCTCGCTAAAGGTTCAAGAAATCACCTACGCACTTTAGTTAGTTTGTTAAAAGAACAACAAGTTGAATATCAAGCTCATTATCTCACTTCAACAGAGTTTCAAGAGATTATTCACTCTCCTCAAGAAAGATATGCTTATGAAGGGACTGGTGATTCAAGTTGTGGACTTGCTAAGAAAAATCACCCCAATAACCCAGCAGAACGAATGAAAAATAGTGAGGAATGGGTTCGACAAATGCAACAACAACAGCAATCGCAAAAATTCCAACCTCAGTATGAAGAGAAAGTCAAGATGAATGAAGAAACCGAAGGACAAGAAGAATTTGATGATTAAATGGTTCTTAATTATCACTTTAAAGTGATATCGTTATAAAGAGGTTATTAGATTTTTGCTTAATATTGGTAGATACCCAACTAAAATGACCAAAACTAATAACCTAAATAATGTATTAGTATTTATTCCACCAGTGACGTCGGTTAGTACAACCTCAAGGTAAATCATATACTAGCCCCGTTTCCTGAGAGGAAAAAACTCTTTTTATAGTTTCAATCTCCTCATTTTCCTAAATGTAAGCCCATTGAATGACTCTGGAAACTAGCTTGGGGAATCTCTTTGTTCATTAACAACGGACCGTTTTTAAACTTAACTAACGAGGCATGACAAGTGTTTGATTTTACCAAGCGGAATTAAATCCAATTTAGCTAGCTAGTTAAGTTGTATTTAATTGGATATGGTGAAACTAAGACGATTACACCACTTAAGTTTATACCTTCACCAACGGTCCGAACCATTGATTAAGTAAGATAGCCTGAAAAAATAATTAGCTGAGCACGAGTAGGCTGGGTTGAGGAACGAAACCCAACTTATTTGTTATTGGTAGCCCAATTAAGGAGAGCAACCCCATAGGTTAAATGATGACCAGAAGAATATTTTCAATCTCTTATCGGTCTCTCCCCGAATTCATGTCACCGTATTTTACTTTTCAGAAAGCTGGGTTTCGTTCCTCAACCCAGCCTACATGCTACGTGCTGTCTTTCTCTTCTTCTTCAAAATTCATATTAACAGGATACTCAGGTAGCTTGTCATTCAGATCTGTAAGAAGTATTTCTAAGCTTACAATCTCTAACTTAAATTCATCCATCCAAATTTGCCCTTGACCACCCAACAAAACTCCAAATGCTATAGCAGAAGCATAATAAAATGATTCTAATCGTTTAGAATACCGGAATCAGTTTCCCGGTAAAGAGTAAAAAAATGACCGATTCAATCGATTTGAGACGCCAAGTCCTCTTGATAAAAGAACAAGA
>JAAUSR010000193.1 GCA_012032555.1 Thioploca sp. | reverse complement strand
TTTCTACAATGTAGCCGAAACAAAATTTGCTAATTTTATTAACCGGGGTTGGGAAACTTTCCTTGAGCAAGCTACTAGCCGAGCGTAGTCGGCAATCCTTTGCCGACATTTACATTTCTACAATGTAGCCGAAACAAAATTTGCTAATTTCTCTCGTTCCCACGCTCCGGCGTGGGAATGCCTACGGGATTTCCACAGCAAACCGAAACCGACGTAATTCTAGTACAATAGACGTTCCCACGCCGGAGCATGGGAACGAGAAAAAATGAGCGGCGGAAATTACGTTTCATTACGGATGGTATTGATTTTCTAGGTTATATTGTCCGCCCTAATTATTTGCTGGTGCGGCGTCGGGTGATTGGTAATTTGCGGGAAAAATTATCTCATGTTGAACGATATTATTATAGTAAAGGTGGATTGACTGCTATAGAATACGTTAAAACACTTAAGTGGTTTCATTCTTATCGGAGTCATTTTAGTAAAGCCTCAACGCGACGGTTATTAGCGGCAATACAGCGGCGTTGGGGTTGGCTCTTTTAAGTCTCAAAATCGTGAGATAATTAAAATAAATTGAGGTGATGTTGTTAAAGGGATTACCAATGCACCCAATGATTTACTCTCCAATCAACCCTTATTGTTAAAACCGTCACCTCTAAACACGGTAGCCGCTATGAAAAACCCAGAGACAACAGCGGTGGCAAAACCTTCAATGGTTGCCCTGATGACCGAATGTCATTCCAAGAATTCAGCGACTCGAAGACTTCAAGCCGTGAAAAAAAGTTATCTGATTTCTGAACAATTGTTTTAAAGTGGTTTTAAATGATTTGGAAGGTTTTATGAATAAATTAAAAATACTGACTTATCTCTGTGTTTTTATGAGCACGGGCTTGAAAATGAATTGGGTTATAGCGGCCGAAAATTCATTTTTGGCACAGACCTGCCAATCTACCTCGGAACAGTTTCTTGAAGACTCACAAAAGCGTCGCCGGGAAGCTGGAGATGTCGATGAGAATAGTGGAAGTCGAGCTGGTCTGGTGGCTTTTAAACGTAAAGTGGGCCGAGCCGGTTTGGTCGCTTTCAAACGTAAAGTGGGCCGAGCCGGTTTGGTGGCTTTTAAACGTAAAGTGGGTCGAGCCGGTTTGGCCACTTTTAAAAGTAAAGTCGGTCAAGGAACTGAAAATATAATGGTTGCTAAGCGAAAAACAGAAAAAATCAAATTACCCGCCATTATTGCACCCCTAGCACCACAATCTACTACCGGCTTAACTACCACGGCGCAACCGACTTTATATTGGTATATGTCCTCAGAATGGCAATATGAGATGGGCTTTACTTTGAATGAATTTGGTGCTAGTGAACCGCTGCTAGAACGTAATATTCAGCAGAAAACCCAATGCCAACCCTATCTTCAAGGCGACTTTATTTGTCATTTAAATTTAGCAGACTATGATGTACAGCTCCAACCAAACCGAGAATATGAATGGTTTGTCTTTATTGTTTTTGATTTAGAGCAACGTACCAGTGATTGGTTAGCCAGTGCGGCTATCCGTTACGAGCCATCATCAAAACCATTGTCTCTAGAACCAACTACTACCCGGTCACTTTATCAGGATTATCAAAGTACCGGATTTTGGTATGATGATTTAGCTCAATTAATGACGCCAATACAAAACCAATCCTCTAACGCAACTTTCCTAACTGCAGCTAGCCATTTACTTGAACAAGAACAAATGCCTATCGTGGCAGAATATCTGCAACAAGGTTGTCAAGAATGTTATTATGAAGTTGAGGTTGAATCATGAAACACGGTTTGCTGTGGGTCAAGTCAGGCTAATAAAATATTGAATCCTAACCTACTTGAAATAAACCGATCATCAAGTTGTCTATATTTCGTTCCTTTACCCCCGGCTAGATTAATCAAGATGGTTCTTCAGTTTTGATAAATAAGCTTCAATGACTTCCGGTGATAATCCTTGGAAGCGCTCTTCTAAGGATAATTGTTTTAACAGGGTTTCCGGTGGCAATCCCTTTAACCGTTCTTCGGGAGGCAACCCTTTTAACCGTTCTTCGGGAGGCAACCCCTGTAGCCGTTCTTCGGGAGGCAACCCCTGTAACCGTTCTTCGGGTAATAACAAATGTAGATGTTCTTTGGTAAAATCTTTCTCAAAATCCACCATCGTATAAGGCATAACCACTCCTTCGTGTTGATATAATTGATATAGTTGATTAAGCACAGCCCGTTCACTGGGCTGATGCCACTGATAATGCCGATCGCCATATACAAAGCCATGCTCTTGTCCACTGAATAATAGCCACAACGCATTGTGAACAGTTAAGGCGATTTGGCTTAACACGATAAGTCGGATAAGACGCGTTCCCCAGGTGAGATCAAACACCCCCGGTTGAAGTGCTTGGCAAGCGAGTTTCTGACTCAATAATTGTTGTGGATAACGCGTGCTAATGGCATATAATTGAAACTGTTTCGTTGGTAATAACGCTGGAGAGGAACTCACCAATTTGCGGTAGTTAGTGTAATAACCGATCAATTCTTCAATAGCCCACTCATCTAAAGGTTCTCGCAATGATTTGTATGTTAATAGGTTATATCTACTTAATTGTTCAAGACCATCCGGGATAGGAGTCAATGGTCTACCTGGGTGTTGTTTAATGATAACGATATCTAAGTACTGTTTTTTGAGCGAGACCTCTTGTTCCAATTCGACGTGATAGTTAGAATCGGTGACGAAATCTATTAAGGTCAGACCAAAGAGACGGTGCCAATTGATTTTGCTCATATTTAAGCATATTAGCTTATCTCGTTACGGTTTGCAATTAAGTAGCGTAGGGTGTATAAGCGAAGCGTCATATACCATTATTTTTGATTTTGGTTTCTGGTGGATGATGGCTGACGCCTTATTCACCCTACATTGAACTGGCCTAAGTGCAAAACATTTGAATGAAGACATGTTAGGGCGGGCGTTGGATCACTGCCATTAAGTTAAGCTCAAACCAGTTCTAGAGTAGGATGGGTAGAGCGTTAGCAAACCCATAAATTGTTGATGATATTAATAAAAGATGGGTTTCGCTCCGCTCGTACCCATCCTACT
>JAAUSR010000192.1 GCA_012032555.1 Thioploca sp. | reverse complement strand
TTCATATCAAATTTGATTTTTTTAAACGAATTATTTTGTAATAATAAACTAATGTACCTGCTCTTCTAATGAAGAAAAGTTTCTCTAATATTTCTTCTTTGATCATTTATTTCTCCACTAATGATAAAAATTTTTTATCGCCGCCATATCCCATGTAAATTTTTCAACAGTAATTTTCATATTTTCAGAAAATTTACTTTTTAATATATCATATTCTTTTACAGCATTTCTTAATTTTTCTGCAGCATCTAATGTATCTATTATAAAATGTACTGCATATGGATTAAATTTCCAATATTGATGATCTCTCGGCGCTCTACCAATCTTTCCATCTATTAATAAACTATTTTTATCATTACAAAAATCAAGTTGACCACCATATCTTGGCACCACATTCACCAGTCCCGCCGCTAATGCCTCTAAACTAGGTAAAATGCCAACACTCAGCATAAGTAGCTGAAAAATTAATGTCACATGCATTATATAATGTGGCAATCTCAGGAATAAATTCCGTCACTACCTCCACTTCAGCATGATTCGGAAATTTTCTCTCAAAATCTCCATATAACTTCCACCAATCTACATTAAATACCTGCTCACTCTTGTTCGCTATCAATATCTTAGCTACTAAACATACATCATCGTCTTTATTAAATGCTTGACCAAAACTTTCTAATGCTAAATGAATAGCTTTTCTACGATGAGGTTGTGCTATATTTAATAATATTTTTTTATCCTTATTTGTTTTTAATTTATATTTTTCTTTGTTTTCAAAATCTTTTAAATTAATTCCGTGAGGTACAACCATCATTTTATTTTCTGGTATCTTCATATTTGAAAATACTTCTTTTGTAAAATTACTACTAGGTAATACCTGATCAGTTGCATTATAATATTTTGCAAATCCTGGTAATAAATTTTTACCATTGTATTCATAATTCCAAATTGCAGCTTTAAATCCACCTAAATTAGGATTTAAATATGCAGGCCAATTATGAGGAGCCGTATAACTTAATTGTAAGTCATACTTACCAATAGCAACTTGCTTTATATGCTCTTTAAATTCAGTAGAACAATATTTATCTTCAAAACCATCAGTTGATATTAAATCAACATCATGTCCAGCTTTTAAAAATGCCCGAGCAAAATTTTGCCCAACTACACTCCAACTATGCGATTTGCCAAATAAAAATTGCTGTATCTTTATTCTCATCAATCATTAAATATATCATTGATTACTACTCTCGACAAAATCTGAACATAATGTCTGCAATTAATTCTGCTTTCTTTTTTATTTCTAAAGAAAATGGAAAATTAACAAAAAGTCTTGTATCACTTACATCACCACCATAAAGAGATATAGAACTAACCTTCCAATCAAAATTTTTTAGTTTAATATCATCTACTTCATCCTCACTATATGATAATGTCAAATGAGGTTTATATTCAGGAAACTTATTATCATATTTTATCTTATTTTTATCAAATAATTTTTTTAATTTATTTCTTAATTTTATTAATTCAGGAGATTTTATCTCTCCAATAACCGGATATCCATTTTTACCCATTGGAAAAGTTGTTATCTTATTACAACTTACGGAAAATGGCCCCATTCCATTAACTGCTTCAAATATTACAGGAATTATTTTAATTACTTTTTTTATATCTATTTCATCACCAAGATAAAATAAAGTAATGTGATCTGTTGCATCCCGTTTTCCAGGAATATCAATCTCTTTGAACATACGACCAATATCATTGGGTATCTGTAATGATATCATTGCCATTAACTTAATAACCCCTGTAATTCCGTTGATTGTACAACCCTTGGCATATTCTTCCAACCAGCTTTTTTCAAATATACCATCACCTGTATTTTTGTTACAAGTGTCAAAAATACAGGATCTTCAGCTAAATCTTTAATACTCAATGTCAATATTCCATTAGTAGAATCCATAAATACACCAATTATATCATCTACAATTACTCCATATCCATCTAACTCAGTATAACCATCTAAATTTGGATAAAATGATTGAATAGATACTCCAAATCTTACTTGATTCTTAAATAATGCATCAGGTTTAACCGTTGTACAATCACTAAATCTCATTGCAGGAAATCCAGCCGCTGTCTTGCCATCAGAAAAATCTGCAATCAATTTTTCAAATACATTCAATGAACTTTCACTTAATGGAATTGCCGGCAATTCTATTACTATAGGCACAACCTCCAAATCTACAGCATATTGAGAACCATCAGGATTCAATATCTGACCACGCCTCATAATTAAATTGTCCGGCAAATAAAAATCATTGCGACCAGGATCACAACTCGGCTCTATAAATGACCTGTCTGTACATGTAAAATCTAAACCAGTTTGACAATTTGGCGCAAATGTTCGCTCACCAAATGTAAATATTGCCGGTACCAACCTTGATTCACTACTAAATGCTAATAAATAATCTTGCCAAAATGCCTGAGGTATAATTGCATATGGTACAGGTATAAATGGTACAGAATCAAAAACCGGATCCGAACCATTCATATCAGGTACCTTTAAATACCCATCATAAATTAATTCAAATGGATCTAAATCATCAGGAGAAACAATATTTAATCCTAAATATCCATCAAGTCTTACATATCCATCACAATCAAAATAACCATCGTACCTTCCAATTGCTTGCTGTACCTGTAACTCTAAATGATTAAATGATACACCTACAGGAAATCCCGCAATTTCCCTTCTTATAAACTGACCAATTAATGCTACATCAACCGATGTAATATATCCATCACCATCTACATCAGCCCTCAACATCTCTAAAGTAGAAATGTAACCATCTGCTATCTTTTGCTGCGTTGATGCACTACTTAATGACTCGCCTATTAAATCATTCGCACGCGCTACATCAAGTGCATCAATATAACCATCACCATTTACATCACCATAACCATCAATACATAATGTAACCCTAAATATACGATAATCCTTCGCCGCACAATCATCATTAGGTATTAATTTACTACCTAATAAATTTTGAGCCAATAAATCAGGACCCGGTGCCACTACCGTAAAAATATCACCTCTCACTAATCCAGGTAAATCCTGGGTCCCCTCAATAAGTGAATTACTCTTTGG
>JAAUSR010000191.1 GCA_012032555.1 Thioploca sp. | reverse complement strand
ATCGGGAATTACTACGCGAAATCTTCTAATCATAGGTTACTCGATAAGCTATTCAATACTTGTCTTATGTAACTTGCATCTTGATTAAATAATACGTGTTTAACGAATGTAATGGCTTGACCATAAACAGATGACGCCGGCATATTTTTACCAGCAATTTCATTCTCGCTCATTACGGCAAACTTTTGTTTTAATACTTGAGCTGCTCTTGGACGTTTCTCTGGCGGCATTCTTGCCATAATGAATTTAACAATATCAGATAGATACTTGCCAACCGAATCGGCATTGCCCAATTCTGCTACAGCAGCACATTTAACCATCTTCTTATCTAACTTAATTGGGTGAATTTTATGAAACTTGATTACAGAATTTTGTAATGCAACTCTCTCCGGCTTGTTTATCTTTTCTTTGACTGCTTTATCAAACTGAACTCTAAAGAGCTTGAGGAATGTTTTAACTTGTTCTGGGCTGGCTTCTTGACGAAGTTTGCGCATAAGGGCAGAGTAGCTGAATTCATCGGCGCCAGTTAAATCAATTGGATCAATAGCATTTCCTTGATCATCAGCCTTGGACTTATCTAAATGCTTAAAAAACTCTATTTGGCGTAAACGCTTCTCAGCAGCTTTTCTAGACTTATACTTACCCAAGTGCTTTCCCTTTTGAGAAAGCACGGCGAAACTACCGTCTGGTAATTGGCGAATTTTAGCAACCTTTACCAAACCCTGTAAGCACTTTTCTTCATAAGTGCTAGCAAGTTGTAGAATCATGTCTGAGTTTTCCATTATTCACCAAATGACGTTTTAACTTCCAAAGATTCTTTGCTACGCAACATCATATCTTCTAATGTTCCTTTATTATCGACTTCACTAAGTGCTCTAATAGCCCTTTCATTAACAAAAAGAAGATTGCCACTTTTCAAAACTTTATTTTCAACATATGCGCAGCTAAGAATTAAACACTCACGATATGCTCCAACAACTTTTCCACAGAAAACAGCAGGATAAGATTGAGATATTTGCTCAACACTTATTTCTTCATATGAGTCACCTACATATACTTCAATAAATTGACCTTTAAATATTTCTGCAAGAAATTCAGCAAAAGTTTTGCCAGAACCTTGAAGTTGACGAGCTGCCTCTAAAATTGTTTTCTCTGATACCATTTATGTTTCCTTAAATAAATTTGAGCAGGAACTTCCTGTGGTTAGTGTCAGCAGTTCTAGGGCTGATTGGTTGATAAGATGACTTTTTATTCATAATACAGTTGGCCTTAATATCAACAGTGCCAATAGCTGAAGTAGCATCTGCAAAAACTTCAGCTACCGCTTGTGTCATCTGTTGAACGGCAGCAAAACATTCTTTTTCAGGCCCAGCTATAGAGCATTCAATCTCAACATCTCGCCCATCCGTATATGGATATGACATTTGATAATAGGTCTTCATCTAAAGCGGATGATAATACATTAGAGAACTCAATAGCACTAGAATAATCTGGGGCTGAGATTTGAATTAGAATATCATGAGTTGGGAAGCTCTTCTTATAAATCTTTTTTAGATCATAAGTAGTGGCCGCTTTTTGCTGTTGTATTTGTTGAAGATATTTATCCATGATACTATCTAATCCTTGTAAAGTATTATCATTTTGAGCAACCATAGAAGTTTGCACTTTACCCGGTTGATATCCAGTCTGTCTGGCCATCGTAGCTACCGCATTTTGATAGGCAGGGTTCTTCTTATTAATTTCCGTTTGCCTAATCATATCACCATAAGTGATATACCCCTTTTTCTGTTTACCAGTTGTATCACCAGGAACCCTATCAAATAGAGGATTAGCTTTGTATGCCTTGCTTTCAAAATCTGCATTAATCTTGTATCCAAGATCAAAATATTTCTTACTATATTTGCCACTAGGATCTCTTTCAGGATTCGATTCTAGGATACGAGTATTAGGATCGCCTTTGATAACTCCTGGCAGTTTAAGTGCAATGGGCCATAAATTACCAGTGTAATACAGCCCGGCTGAAGTAAATTTACGCCCGCCCATTAAACCACTTTTGCCTTGAATAAATTTCTTGACCCAGTCTAGTTGCTCTTCACCAGATAACTTGATAAAATCTTCCCAAGTTCCTTTATAGCCAAGTCCCTTCAAAGTATCGGGCATAAAACCAATAAGACCAGATCCTTTATACTTCTCTTCATATGCGGATGGATTCAAGCCAGACTCCGAGGTCATGACAGCCAGAAGGTCTTCTGGCTTCATCCCCAATTCTTCGGATATTTGAACCAATTTCGGATAGAAGTTTGGTCCAAGATTGGCTTTACCCCTAACTGGCATATTATCCCTTTATTTTTTTGACGATAGAAAATAGCTCAATAGCTGTCTCTGGATCGTCTCCCTGAATTGATGTGGCGTATTTTGCAATGTAACTACAAAGAATACGAGGATCTTCATTGCCCATAGTTTCAAGAGATTTGAAAAATTGAGAATGAGCAACTCTAATTTTTTGGCTCTTCTGGGGCAACACGAACTTTAGTTTCTGGCTGCGGAACAACAGAAGGATCTCTTAGTGTATCAGGCGCCTTTTCATCTTGTGCTGGTGGTGCAAAAGGAGGAGAAGCTCCCGGTGGCACAGGTCTTGTAAATGGGTTTACAAATCCACTACCCATTGGCAGAACATTAGTAACTGGTAATCCAGTAGATCCACTTGGAACTACTGAAGGTGGTGAAGCTCCTAATTCAGTTTTATCTGATGGTGTTGTTGGAGCAACAGCACTTTCTCTAGTCTTATTAGCAGCATCAATTTCATCTTTAATCTTCATCCAAGGCGTAATTGCGCCTGCATAATACGCCTTAAAAGCAGTATCAAATTTATTGAATTCTGCTTTAATCTTAGCAGCCAAATCCATATACTCATCTGGCCTACGAGTAGCACGAGCAGTCGCCATTTCTTTTAAAACAGAAATAGAATTAGCAAGTAATGCATCAGCATGGTCCAATAGTTTAGATCCGCCATCACGAAGAGCTTTAATCTCTTTGGGATATTTCTTTTCCCAAGCAGCAAGACCGCGACCACGCCTGGTAACAAAATTCAATAGAGAATCAACGATGCCAGCTTCTTTTAGTAATTGATCGGCAGTTAAGGAGGCGGCTTTAGGCT
>JAAUSR010000190.1 GCA_012032555.1 Thioploca sp. | reverse complement strand
ATTACGAGGAATAAATGAGTAGCACAAGCAGACCAATTAGTAATGTAATACTATACAATGAGAGCGGTGTAACTGTTGGAGACTCTATAACTCCATTAGTTATTTCCTCACCTTCACCAAGTACTTATTCCGCTGCTGTTGGTGGTTTAGTAACAGCCGCCAGTGCTACGGATATTTTTACTATCACTGGTAGTGCCAGTAAAATAGTAAAATTACTAGAATCGCTTTGATGGCAACACAAACAACCGCCTCTTCTAAAGATGTTTATTTTGTTAGAAGATCATCCGCCAATACTAACGGAACAAGTTCTGTTCTAACTAATGTGCCACTTGATTCAAATAATTCAGCAGCTACTGCTGTGGTAAGAGCGTATACCGCTAATCCTTCTGGCTTAGGAACATTAGTTGGAAATATTAGAGTGCGAAAAGTTTTCGTATCATTAGCCTCTGGTAATACATCTAATGCAGATGAGATGATTTTAGAATTTGGAACTAGAAATACTCAACCATTAATTCTTAATGGAACTAGTGAGTTAGTTGCGATTAATATGAATGGAGTTACGACCGCAGGTAACTCATTTTGTATCTCTGTTGAATGGACAGAAGTATAATATTTCTACTATTAAAAATACATTGTGTAGTAATATAAAGTCGGACGACAATGAAGAGAATAATAACTAAACTGAAAGTTCTTAATACAACTTCAAAGGAAAAAACTATGGCTGTTACTCCATTATCAACTCCACCAGTACCACCAAACAGTAATCTTGGAAGTAGGAATGTTTGTTTGGGTTACATCAAATGCAGCTCAAGATCCATTAAATACTGATGCTGAACAAACTGCACTACTTTCTTTCTGTGGCGCCCAGGGCGTAAACTATATCTTTTTGGATATGTGGCAATACTTGGGTGGTTCTAACTGGACTACTACTAAACTAAACAACTTGCGTAAATTTTTAGATGCCGCCCACAAAAGCGGTATTAAAGTTTGGGCACTTGCCGGCAATACTGACTGGGGCACCGCTCAAAATTGGGTTGCTACTAACATTCTAAAGAATCTATTATGGTTCCAAAATCAAACTCTTGATCCAACCAGAAATTTTGACGGCGTTATGTTAGACGTTGAGTATTGGACTGATGGCGGTTTGGACGTTGAAGATAACTGCTCTGGCCTTTGCGATCTTATGAGATTATTTAGAACTACTCTTAATATTCCAGTTGGTTGTTTCACTGGGTTCTATCTAAAAGACAATACTGCAACACGCGCCTCTTTTACTTACAATGGCAAATCCGCTCAAGATGGAGAGCACTTAATGGATAACTCTGACTTAACTGTAGTTGGAGCTTATCGTGATCATGCGAATGATAATGGTACTGATGGCCCAGGACAAATTACTTTGTTCCAGCCATGGTATGATTATGCTTCTCAATATGGTAAGAACCTACCGCTAATGTGTGGAACTGAAACTATTGATGTTGCTCCGGCCTACATCACTTATTTTGGAGCTACTAAGGCTTCTATGGAAACTGAACACACTACTATCTCTAATACTTTTAGAGTTGCAGCTAACTCTTGCTTCGTTGGCCAAGCTGTTCACAGCTATGATGGCTGGAAAGCAATGACTTAAATATAAATTAAGCGCAATAAGAATGCCCCGGCCCAAAAGGTCGGGCATTTTTTATTTGCTCTGACTAATCTGATATATCTTTAATACAGCCATATCTGTGAGGTTTGATGCGAGCGTTAGTATTATCTGGTGGTGGATCAAAAGGAGCTTATCAGGTTGGGGCGCTTAAATATATTCTTGGTGAAAAACAGGTAATTTATGATGCTTTATGTGGTGTCAGTGTTGGCGCCATTAATGTAGCATTTCTGGCTATGTTCAAGACCGGCCAAGAAATAGAAGCATCTAATACACTATCTGAGATGTGGTCTCAATTAGATAACTCTAAAATTTATAAAAGATGGTTCCCGTTTGGCCGTTGGCATGCTATTTGGAAGAAAAGCTTTTTCGATAGTTCACCACTAAATAATCTACTAAAAACCGGTATCAACATAGATAGGATAAGAGCAAATGGTAAACAAGTAAATGTTGGGACCGTATCTCTTAGCTCTGGTAAATATACCATTTTTGATCAAACCTCAGACCATTTTATAGATGCCGTTATCGCTTCAGCCTCCTTCCCCGGCATGCTAACCCCGGTAGAATTTCTAGGGCAGCTCTGGACTGATGGTGGCATCAAAGAAATCTCACCTATTAAAAAAGCCGTAGAGTTGGGAGCTGATATTATTGATGTGATTATTTGTAACCCTCAGACTAGAGTTAAAAAATTCATTGAGAATCCAACAACAGTAGATGTGTTGAAACGTAGTATGGATCTTTCTACTGATAAAATTATGGCTAATGATATTGAGAAAGTAGAAATGTATAATATACTAGCTCAAAATGGATTAACCGAAAAGAAATATGTTCAACTCAATATTGTGCGCCCTGATGTCAATTTAATTGAAGATTTGTTGGATTTTAGACCTGAAAAATACAGGAAATGATAGCAAAAGGCTATAATGATGCGAAGAATAAGTACATAATGTAATAATTCTACATAGTAGTAGAGGTATTTCGATGAGCTTCCCCTATGACCGTTCTAGTAATCCAAGAGCCGCCATTCAATATGGTAAAGACTTCAATTTTTTCAGGAATGTTACTCCGGCTTCTACTGGTTCTGGTGTTTTTGCCACAAATTGTGACATCGTAATCACTTTCCCAACTTATACGGTTACTTTCTGGATGGGCTCTGGTTTGGGTGCGGGAACTGTACAGTATTCATTTAATGGAACAGATATTCATGGAACTCTTGACAGTACAGGATCTACAGCACCAGCAACTTTGACTTTTGAGAACAGGCAGTTATCAAAAATTTGGTTTTCTTCAATTTCTGGAACTCCAGTTGTTCGTGTTGAAGCGTGGGCTACCCGCTAACTGATATAAGTAAGTTTATGAGTAAGCTGATCAAAAATAAATGTGAAATTGAGTCCTGTAACGTAAGCGATTCTAGGCTATTAGAGTTGCATCATATTATAGAAAGAACAGAAATAAATACGACCAATCACGATTTTAATTTAGCAATTTTGTGTGCTAATTGCCACGCCTTGACGCATACGG
>JAAUSR010000189.1 GCA_012032555.1 Thioploca sp. | reverse complement strand
AGTTTCTTTTACAAGAGCTTCTACCTGGCCATGCATTAATCTCAAATGCTGATTATTCATCAAACTTTGTAAAATGTATATACTTCAAGAGAAGAATATTTTTTATTTGGAGGTCTTACAAAAAGAATTATTCCATCATTATTAGATTCAAAATGATCTTTAAATAAATCTTCCCCTTTAAAATTTGTACGATCATAAGACCTACAAATTTGATTATATAAACGAAATTCATCATCCGTCATATCAATGGCTTTATGATCAATGATTCTTTTCAACTGCCCCTCGTGAAACCGCCTTTGACCAATCCTCCCGTTAAAGCTTGTTGGGCTTTAATCTTTTTAAACTTTTCCTTTTGAATTATCTCTCTACCCTTTTCTGAACTCATCAAACTAGCTTCAAATTCATTATTAGCATCAAAAGATAATTCTTCTGAACTATTATACAAAGAAGTATCTACCTCAACAAAAGGATTTAATCCTTGTTTCTTAAAAGCTTCAAGCGCCTCTAAATCTTCTTCATCAGGATCAATATATGCCTCTTCATCAGGGCCATCATCATTATCCATTGCAACAATATTTGCTGCTAATTGTGCTAATTTTGAATTTTTATTTTTTTTAGCAAGTTTTGCGGCAATTGGATTTACCCCAGCTCTTTTAAAGAAATCATCACTTTGTTTAGATTTCTGACGATGAAAATGTTCGGTAGGCTCTCCATCTCCAATCTTTCTAAGCTCATAATTTGATAATAACCATCCAGCTAACCCTTCCGGATCATTAGGCATTCGTTCCATTGCTTCAGCAAGCTCATCAAGCAATCTTTTGCTTGACTCATGCATAATCGGACCTCCACAGCCCGGACAAATATTAGACTTAATAGCGTTAACCCATTGCGGCGGAATATCTGCTTCACAAGAAATACATTTCATTTTTAACCTCTAAACGGATCTGGTCTGTCATCATCATCTTCAATATAACCAATCCCATCTTCAACCATCATATCTTCCAAAACTTCAACAAATTCTTCCGGATCTAAATTAACAATATCTTCTTTTGTAATGTTCTGCTTTCTAGGCATTTTTATTTTTCTACTCTTTAAATCAGAAGGAAGTTTTGGAGATTCCTTATATCCTATTATATCACTTAAAATAATAGAATATGTATGAGAATTTTCCCACTGAAACCATCCATTAAAATGCAATGCAAGCCCAGGTTCAATCTTATAACTTTCATTCTTTGTAAGAACCTTCATTCGCTCCTGTGCCTGTTGCCAAGCTTCTGGAAAACAAATTAATACAGTTTCGTTCGCCCAAGGATCTTCTAAATTAATTCTGGCCATCTCTTGACCAAAAATACTACTCTCCTCATTTTTAACCGTCCAAACAAACATAGATGTAATAATGCTCTTTATTCCATTATAACCCATATCAGAAAGAAAATAACGATTTGCACGCTTATCTATCTTTTCATCATCAGACTTTTTAGTATATGGTCTTTGTCTTGATAAATCCTCAAATGAAACTATGTTGCTCTTTAAAAATCCATCATACCTCTCAAATACCGTGCCAGATATCCCCTCACCCATATAATATTCTTCAAGCGCAAATTTTTCGCGTACATTCCATGAAATTTCTTTAGGAAATGGATATGAGAAAGATTTTAAATGAGCATCGAAAATATCTTTTGGAATAGGTTCTTCAACCCCTCTTTTCTTACAATCCTTTGCCCACTGACGATTTAATTTATTCATATGAGTGCGCAATTTTGCACGATAATCACTTACATAATAGAACATGAGTTTTCTATCATATTCGAATGAATCGAGGCCTCCGCTAGCAGCGAGAGCTTGAATAGAAGGGGCTCGAACTTTGAAGAATCAGTACGTTCGATTAAATCAGCAAAAGATTTAAATGGACGTTTTTCAATAAGTTCAGGAATTGCATCAGAACCCATATATTTAAGAGAATCTAAACCAGCCATCAATGTATGATCATCAATAATTTTATAAGTACGATCTGATTTGTTAATATCGGGTGGAACAATTTTAATTCCTTTTGCTCTTAATTCATTCTTGATTCTTAATATTACTTCTTTTGAATCTTTCTTATTTGAAGAAATTTGAGCCTTTAAGTTTGCAACCATGAATTCTAAATAATAATTCTTTTTGAGCCAAGCGGTATGATAAGAGATCATGGAATATAAACTAGCATGACTATTACTAGTCAATATTCCATTAGCTAAATAATATTGATGATCTGGATGTTCTACTTCAAGATCATGAGTTTGATATTTACCTATAAATTTTATAGATTTTATATTAGTCATTTTATTTCTTTCACATAAACAAGATTTGGAGTTAAATTAACTTTAAATAGTCCCATTTCTTCTACAAGTTCTTTTTCAGACTTTCCATTTTTAGCCTGAACTCTCTGTCTTGAAATTCTTTTGGTACCATCTGTATAACAATATGAACAACTAGTTAACCCTCGATATTCAAGACCATGTTTATAATATCAATATTTTTATGATATTGTTCTGGAATTTTATTTAAATAATATGCCAATGGCAATGTTTTTTTAGATAAGCATTTATAACATGATTTTAAATTTATGCGTTTAGTTAGCAATTTTAATGTAGTATCAGAGATACATCCGCATTCAATATTTTTGAATGTTATCTTTGTATTTTGACCTAAAAAAGGTTCTTTTAGAGAAATGTATTTATGATATTCACTAGGAATCTTAGAAAGATAATGTTCTAATGTTAATACAACTCCCATTTTTATCCAACCACTATTGAATACTCTTCTTTCAAAATATGCCATAATGGCAACATTTCGCCGGTCTCTTTCGTTCTAAACTTATGATTCATGGTACATTTTACCCTCTCTCCTGTTTCTAACTCAATCTCTACTAAATCTAATTCACCATGATCATGATTATCTATAACTTTAATATAAATATCTTTTGTAGCCTTTTCATCTCTAGATCTAACAAATTCTCCTGATTTAATATCTTGAATTGATTTTGTTTCTAGATAATTTCCATCTGAAGTATATACATCAATAAGTTCAGAAAAATGTAAACTACGGTTGAATCCATAACCACTAAATCCACTAATCGTATTATCCCAAATATTCGTGCAGTCTTCTCTGAAATCCAATTCTTAATAGAATCTCTTATAAACTCAGAACGCCATTG
>JAAUSR010000188.1 GCA_012032555.1 Thioploca sp. | reverse complement strand
CGCTCCTTCGTCCCTGAGACGATACCCGCCACACTGGCGAGCGCTATCCCTGCCATCAGCACACTGAACAACGCCCACTCCCGATTCAACTCCCAGTTTTTCATAAATTTCTCCCTCGCCTTAATAATTTATTTCTTCTTTTGTTAATTCTTTATCTGAATAAATAATTAAAGCACTTCCATCGTTTGTTATCAATGCTTTATGATCCTTCTCATACTTTATATAAAGTATATCAGATAAATATATATTATTATCAATAATATTATAAGAATATAACTTCTTATATCCTTTGTTTTCAAAATCAGATAAAGAATCTCTCCAATTATAATGGCGCTCTTGTCTATATACATTTATAGCATTACCATTACTTATGATATCTAAACAAAATAAATTAATAATATTTTCTACTATATTTCCACTTATCACACAATCTTTATTCAAAAAAGAATAATTATTATTATTTTGAATAAACATATTTCCAAATTTTTCTTTTTATTTCTTCTAAATTTTTTTGAATATCAGGATTTTCATACAAATTTTCTGTATTGATATCTTTCATTCCGTTCATCAATTCTTCCAACATGTTCATTTTTTATTTCCTTTATTAAATTCTAAAACCATTTCACGAACTAATATATCAAATTCCTTAACTGGAGGTTTTAATGGCAATTTAGATTTATTTTTAATTTCTTCAAGCTCATTGTCATATTTTTCTGCATATTCTATAATTTGTTCGTAACTCCAAGCTCCATTACGAATAGCTAACAACTCCTCTGCATCAGGACGCTTGACATATACCTTTCCATCTTCTAATATTTCTTTTGCCATACGAATAAGTCTAATTAAGTGTGTGCAATGTTTGGGATCATATGTTAATTTTTGTTCCATTTTAGCACGTTTAGGATTTCTTTCTTTTAACCATTTTTGGTAACTATTCCAATCAGATAAAGCATTTCTATATTTTTTTTCTTTATTTATCAATTCAATGAAATTGTAAGAAAACCCTTGTTGATAAAGAATGCCTTGTTTCAAAGCTTCCTGAGTAGATGCATAACCACCATCATCATCAATCGGATAAGGCCGTTCTGGATTTAGTGCTACCCAAACAGCTCGCATCATTTTGGAAAGCCCTGTAGCCAGTTCAATCTTTACATGTTCCGGAAGATCATCCTGATTAAGAATAAATCCTTCTATTTGTTTGTCAATTAATGAATCAAGAGCGCCAAACTGATCATTTGGAATAAGACTACGCTCTGGTAAATCAAAATCACTTCGCTCAGGCATCTTCTCTATAGGATTAAGTATCCAACGACGATGATTTTTTACACGCTTAAGTTGCTGAAATGCATATCCACAAAATCTAGCTTTAGCTTGTTTTGTAAGGATAAGATCTCGTTTTTCAAGTAATCTATTCATAATGGGATGACATCTAATCCAATCAGATTCATCTGTAAATAAAATTTCAATTATACTTGGATTATTTTGTAATGCAAGCATAACAAACTTAGTTAATTCATAAATCTGAATATCTGGAAATTTATCTTGACTCGCACCAGAAACTCTGGGATCATCTTCAAATAATCCAATAGGAAAATGTTCATAAATATTCTTACCAACCGCATGCTCAAATTTATCAATCAATCCAATATAACACCTAAGCGGAGGTATAGCTATTCCACGATAATCATGATCACTCTCCTCAGTAGCAAACCCATAAGCATGACTTCCAGATTTAACTAAAAAAATGGTTGATTGATTTAAATCAATGTTCATTTTCTATATCTCTGTAACTAAAGGAATCGTCTTCCAGGTCCTCTAGCCACTGTACCACAACTGCTGCCACTTGCACAAGTTCTTTTTTTATGTTATCTAGCGGCTCTCTATTTAGATAGGCCTTAGATACTTCTCCAACCTCTTCCATCAATATTAAAAGAGATTGACCAGGATATTTTATTAAAATAATTGAACGACCCCATTTTTCTTTCCTGAAGCTTTCTTTCATCTATAATTTTTTGTATTATTTTTTCCATTGTTCATTTCTCCTGTATTATAAATCCAAGTTTTTCTTTTCTTTTATCTATTTTATTTTTGCCAATTTGTTCTAAAAATTTTTGATATTTCTGCGCTCCATCCTGAAATGATTCCTCATCATAAATCCATCCCTCATCATCTGGCTCATTAGGCTCAAATAGTCCAACAATTACTACCTTTCTTTTATTATTATAATCTGTATCAATTACTAACGCATATCCAAACTTATGTAATATAGTTCTGTTAATTTCAAATAACAAACCTGTTTCTAGCAAAAATTTTGCATCATCTTTTATTTTTTTCATACTTTTTTACCAAAAGCCATAATATTGTGGTTATTTTCATCTTCGGAACAATCTTCTAAGGTAGAATTATTAAATAATTCTATAATTTGATTTGTTTTTTCATTATCAAGCGCATAATTATCATCTGTCATAACTAATCTGTGCATATAAGGAATCATATCAGAGTAATCATCTACAATTACAAAAATACATGGTTTATTATCTTTTAACCACAACTGTATGTTTCTTCCTCTATTTCTATATTCAGAACGGGTTGAGGTAGTATGTCCTATCACCCGTTCTTTTAAAAAATGAAACCTTGAAAGGTTTGGCAACCCATCCCATAATTGATCAGTATCTGTGCTTGCATGATATAATGCTTTGAAAAAAGGATCATTAATCCCATTCCAAGAACACGCCAAGATGAAGATACTACAATATAACAATCAGTCTCTTTCAATATTCTTTCAAGATTTCTAACATAGATTGGATGCATTGCGTCATTATTTTCTTTTCTAGATTTAGCATCATTCAATACACCATCTACATCAAGAAACAGAATTTTTTTCATATACCCTCTTTTTCTTATTTAATCGTTGATAAACAGAATCAACGATTTTTCGTCTAATTCTTTGTAATACCACAAGACCTCCTGTTTCGTAATGTGGAGGAAGTCTCAAGTGAGTTACTCTTACAGGAGTATATTTTTTTAATATCATACATTTGAATGAATGAAAAACTATAATATTTTAATATTATTTTTAATAGATTTACCTGTATCTAAATTAATAATATCATCAATATATCCTATAAAACATTGTCCTAAATCTCTAACATCTCCATATCTCTCAATTGTATTGTTTGGAATAATACAATTATCTTCAATCCTTGCATCAAACTACTTAATCCAATAAATACTTCTAAAGCAGGATCTAGAAGAGATATTATTTCATATTCAAA
>JAAUSR010000187.1 GCA_012032555.1 Thioploca sp. | reverse complement strand
GTACTCCCTGAACGGGCCAACCCACTGACGTAAATCGGTTTTTCTATTCGTAGGGCATTTATTTCTTCTCGAAGAAAATAAGATTCTAACTGCCCCATCCGTATCCAAAAGTGTGGGTGGTTATGAACCCAACCACCGACTCGATCAACCCAACGAGAGACCTGAAAAATTGGGTCTTGGTTTTTTTAGTAACCATTCAGGGATCTCAATCAGAAAAGAAAAGTAGGGTGGGCAATGCCCACCCTACATCTGACAACCCACCATGGCGCTACATGGTAAAAAAAACGAGCAACACTCCTTGACATCACCGTCAATCTCTGTTAGAAACCCACTGTCTCCTCAAAGCAGTAAGGATAATTGATTTTGGAACTGGCTATTATTCTCTATTTTTAGGAGATGTAACCCGTTGCTTTGATTCTGACATCAAACTTCGGTTATTAATATTTCAGCAGAATTTTAAATTGAGAATGACTGTCATAACTGAGGAAAATTAAAGTTTGTTTAAAAAAAATTTAACTCAACAAATTCTTATAGCGATGCTATTCGGTGGTATAGTCGGAGGAATATTAAATTTCTGGGTAGAAATAACCGCTATTCACTGGTTAATCAACAATGTTCTTCAGGTGATCGGGCAAGTTTTTGTTCGCCTACTCAGTATGTTAGTTGTTCCCTTGGTATTCGTATCACTGGTTTGTGGTGTAGCAGCTTTAGGCGATATTGGTAAATTAGGTCGATTAGGTGGTAAAGCACTGTTATTTTATTTAGCCACCACGGCAGTGGCGATTTCTTTAGCCTTGGCTACCGCTACTGTTGTGGCACCCGGTCAAGGATATCATCTCGAAACTCATCTCACTTACTCTGTCAACACTCCACCCTCTATCGCGCAAACGATTATTGAGTTGGTACCTAATAATCCAATTCAAGCGATGGCACAAGGTCAAATGCTACCCTTGATAATTTTTTCCTTATTGTTTGGAATCGCATTGCTCATGGCTCAAGACGTTGGAGAACGGGTTGCAAAGGTATTTAACGATCTCAATGAAATTAATCTGCAAATTGTCGTTATCGTCATGAAATTTGCTCCGATTGGTGTATTTTGTTTAGTGAGCAAAACTTTTGCAGTAGAAGGGTTTGGGGCAATTAAACCGTTACTTGATTATTTTCTCGTGGTCATCGTGACTTTGCTTATTCATGCCTTTATCGTTTATCCGTTGTTACTCAAATGGCTGGCGGGATTAGATATTGGCGTATTTTTAAGAAAAATGCATCGGGTTCAGATCTTTGCCTTTAGTACCGCTAGCAGTAATGCCACCATTCCCGTCAATATAGAAAATGCCGAAAAAAATTTAGGGGTAAATAATTCCGTTGCTGCATTTACTATTCCTTTAGGTGCCACGATTAACATGGATGGTACTGCCATTATGCAAGGTGTTGCTACCTTGTTTATTGCGAATGTCTACAGCATCCATTTAACTTCGGGAGATTATGTGACAGTTATTTTGACTGCCACTTTAGCGTCCATTGGGACAGCGGGGGTACCGGGGGTTGGCTTAGTTATGTTGGCTATGGTACTGAAGCAAGTTGGTTTACCGGTGGAAGGCATTGCTTTAATTATTGGGATTGATCGCTTATTAGATATGTTGCGTACTGCCGTTAATGTAACTGGTGATGCGGTGGCAACGGTAATCCTAGCTAAAAGTGAAAGCGCTCTAGATTCTCAAGTTTACTTAGCTAATAATAACGATAACCACGCCACGTCATAAAAGCGGAGCAAGTCGCACTAATCGAGTCGGTGGCTTTTTTCCTCATGTTGGGTTAATGATTGTCCTTAAGTTAATTATTCTGAGTGGTACCAGACATGACCTCAAGATTATGCTGTGCTTCAATATCCCCTTGTTGGGCTGCTTGGCGATACCACTTAGCGGCTTCTTGATAATCTTGCTTAACTCCCTTACCTCGATGATATAAAACGCCAAGATTATTTTGCGCCTTGGCGTGTCCTTGTTGGGCGGCTTGGCGATACCATTTTATCGCTTCAGCTAGATTTTGTGGAACCCCATAGCCATTCTCATAGATGATACCAAGATTGTATTGCGCTTTAGCTAATCCCTGTTCTGCCGATTGGCGATACCACTTAACGGCTTCGGATTGATTTTGAGAAACGCCTTTACCTCGGTAATACATTCCGGCGAGATAATTTTGTGCTTCAAGATGCCCTTGTTGTGCTGATTTATAAAACCAGTTAAATGCTTCTTGATAATTCTGAGTCACACCTTTACCAGAATAATACTGTAGACCGAGGAGAAATTGGGCATTAGCGTTTTCCGGTTTGGTCGTTTTCCAAACATCATCAACCGATTGCTCAGATAAGCTTGATTTAGTAGCGGTTGCCTTCAATGCCTCTTCCTGGAAGGCACAAGCAAACAATCCACCTAAAATAAGAAATAAGGTTATATTGAAGATAAAATTTTTCATCCTAGTCTCTTTAGCGGTAAATTCAACCTTCACTTTATGAAATAGATTAAATAGATTAAAAGATTACTTGGATTTATTCAATATAGCTTGGGTTAAGCTATTTTTAATCGCTTGATACCAAACGCTAATAATCAAGTTCCATTTATAGCTATCCGGTCTATTTTAATAATCTGTTAATCTATTTAATCTTGTTTAAAATGCCATACATCAGGTGATGTTAATAAATCTTCGGTTTAAACGCCTCATCATTTAAAATCTCCATATTTTCACCTTTCTGCCCTAGGATGAAAAATCCTTGTCGGTAAGCATATTTGGCAACTTCATCATGAATAATAGCACCAGCTACTGCGCCGAAGAGCTTAGCGTCGCTATAACGTGGAAATAAGATTTTAAATTTCTCTAAACGTTCTCGATGTGCTTTGACATCGTCAACACTTAAAAAACTTTTCACTTCAATAGCCACACAATATTCATCATTAGTTACCAGTAAATCAATTTCAGCCGATAACCCGTTACGGTTACTCGTTAAGTTATGATGTACTTCATGAACCGCTAACCCCCGTTGTTGAAAGAGGCGCACCACCGCTGGTTTCACCATACTTTCAATAAATTCTCCCCAGCGTCCACCCAATTGTCCAATCGCTTGGTTAACTTTATTAATCTTTTTGTCGGTTTCTTGAAATTTACGATCGGTTTCTTGAAATTTACGATCGGTTTCTTGAAATCTACGATCGGTTTCTTGAAATCTACGATCGGTTTCTGAAATCTAAGCGATCGAGTTTCTTGAAATTTACGATCGGT
>JAAUSR010000186.1 GCA_012032555.1 Thioploca sp. | reverse complement strand
AAGATGATTTTAGAAGCTTGGTTATACAGAATCAGAATTCTATCTAGAACAACGAAAAATATTTTTATGGATTTCTCTTCAAAGAATCCGGATGAGTGGGTCATTAAGTTAGATCCGGAAAATGCTTGTATAATTTCCGGTGATTAACCTATCAATAACGTGATATATACATCACGCATCTCGGCGTAGCAAATCGGATATGCAACGGTCTCATACGCCGTCCCAAGTGAGTTCGACTCTCACCGCCGAGACCAAATCAATACTGAGCGACCCCTGGTTCAGTGGTTTTGCCAGAGAAGTTTAATGTAGTTGTTCCTTCAGGAATCTGCGGGAAACTATTGATGTGTCTGTCAAGATACTTCTTAATTTGTTCTGGTAACCTAGCGTATTTGGGTGCAAACTGAGCTGGCTCAACTATTGGTTGAGATACTTCTACGTTAAATCCACCCATCATTCCTGAACTTTTGGTTACATTAATGGATAGATCAGCCTGGTCAGCTTTTAGTTGAGCAGGGAAGTTCATAATACCATTTGCGCTTTTCTCACCATAACTTGCAGCATTTTCGATAATTTGCTGTAATGTTTGGTCGTCTTGAGCGTATTTGTTTTGAAACTTGTTAGCTAGTTTTAGAAGGAGAGCTTGAGACTTTTTCATATAGATATATGGATTTAGTGGTATATAAGATACCGAAAATGGTCGATTAACTCAGCGGTAGAGTGATGCCCTTACAAGGCGTAAGTCGGGGGTTCGAATCCCTCATCGACTACCAGATATGCGGGTTTTACCAAGGGCATAGCGTCCCGAGGCATCTCTTGGAAGGTGACTCAGTGTATTCCAAACATTGGAGATTAGCTCAATGGTAGAGCGTCGGTTTTACACTCCGAAGACCTAGGGTTCGATTCCCTTATCTCCAACCATGTGTCCCTAACGGATATAGGGGGCGACACCTGCCACAGTGGCGTGAAATGCTGGAGAGTACAGCACCATGGGCGGTTATCTCAATGGTAGAGTGGTAGCATGACTCGCTATCTACGTGGGTTCGATTCCCTCACCGCCTACCAGACCATGAGGGTAAGTATGTATCAAGGATTAGTTACTCGACAAAAAGTAGCCTCTGGCTCAAAAAGCGAGAGAGAGACAATTGTTTTATCTACTTCGGACAAAGATTATATTCTTAGAATGAAGGGTCAGCCAGCATTTGGCGATAATACTTTTGAAGGCGTGGTCAATCAAAATATTGTAGTTGAAGGCACAGTTCACGGGACAACACTAATAGTTTCTTCATGGAAAATAAATGAGTAAACTTACCGTATTTGATGATGGTAAAAAAATTGCGCAGATTACTTTGATTGGAGATATGAGTTTTCTTTTTGCCCGTTCCTCAAGAGAATGGTCAGAAATGAAAAGACTATTAGACGCTTCTGAGAAATTACATGAAGCCGATCCTACTATTAATGTGCTTGATAATTTAATAAAGATGCTTCATAGCTTTAATTATAGTACAGAGTTAATATGAGTAGTGTTGAAAACTATGATGGACTCTGTGGTATTATTGCTGAATTTGCGGCATCAGGCAACCAAATACGTTGTCATTATGAATTAGGTCATCATGGACCTTGCTCATTCAAGAAATACCGAAATCATTTAAGAGGTGGGGCGGGATGTTTTTCACGTCCAGATCCTGAACGCGGATTTATTGAATCAGTCATTTATCATAATGACGACGATAAATAAATAGGAAATCAGGAATGATTGATGAGAATAAATTCTGGGATTTAGTTCGCCAGTGGGAATACGATACACGAAATACTTCCTCTGCTAACCAAATCCTTGGCCATTCATCTGTAGGTCAAATAATTCAGATGGGACAAGAAGTAATACCATTAGTCCTTAAAGCAATGGGCGAAAACTACCACTTCACTTTTATATTGCATAAACTAACTGGCGAGTGGCCAGTTAAAGAAGAATTCAAGGGTAATGGCCCCAGAATCATTAATTGTTGGCGGAAGTGGGCCAAGAAGCGTGGGTATCAAATCTAATAGAAGACGCGGGATAAAACCCGCGTTTTTCATTTTAAGGTAATTGTTATGCACTATCATATTTTTGGGGTTTAAGAAATGCTGATGAGCCCTTTATTTTGAATTTTTCAAACAAGCAAGAAGCCATTGACAAGTTCATTTCCCTGATTAAGATGTAGAGGGCGATAGTGTAAAAGATGGTCCGCCACCTTGGGAAGAGAAGAAAGTTGATGAAAAGACTTATGTCTTTCGAGTTATGAGTCCATTGTATAAATATATGCTCGTATATTGTGGATATTCTTGTGAAACTGAAGCTCCAACATTTCCAATGAATGTTAATTAATTTGGGCATAAGGTGATATAATTATTACCGTAAGCGGAGTTGGCATATTGGTTGTGTCCCAGCCTTCCAAGCTGGTCAAACGAGTTCGATTCTCGTACTCCGCTCCAGATACCATGCGGATGTAATTCAGTGGTAGAATGTCTGCTTGCCAAGCAGAATGTCACGGGTTCGAGCCCCGTCATCCGCTCCAAGACGAATGTAGATAAGATTACATGTCCTCAATAGACAGGGACCTTTCAGTCCCTTTAAAATCTTATCGGTCCTTGTCGTCTATTTGCGGTTATGGTCCAATGGTAGAATCCTTGCTTGCCATGCAAGGGACACGAGTTCGATTCTCGTTAACCGCTCCAAATAATCCCTAAAAGAATTGGATAAGTGCAAAAGCGTTAAAAACGCGGGTGTGGCTCAGAGGCGACAGCGCCTGCCTTCCAAGCAGGAAATCAAACACCGTGGGTTCGAATCCCACTACCCGCTCCATCATTCCTGATTTATAAAGTATTCATGATTGAGATTTGTAAGCATTGTGGCCATACCCTTAGTAATGATAATAAGGGCAGCTCCTTCATGAAGGTTAATTTCATTTGTGACAAATGTAAGCAGTATTCTGTAGTATGTTTACCTAATGGCGTTGTAGAGACAGAAACTTTACGTTCTGGTAATTTTTATATTATCTTTTTTCCAGCATATAAATCTGCCAGCATAGTATCTACAGAAGATACAGAAGATACAGATAAAAAAATTCTTAAGTCATTTGAGATGGAAGAATTCACTGCTAAGGATGCGGAATATTGGATTAAAAAACTAAAGACATACGTTTTGTTTCAGTAGTTATATTAATTAATATGACTATACGAAACTTGTTTGATAAATTTCTTGCGTTTTTTAAATGTAAATCAAAAGAACCTCTTGATGTTAAACCAACTTCTACGACTATTATAGTTAAAGTTGGAGATA
>JAAUSR010000185.1 GCA_012032555.1 Thioploca sp. | reverse complement strand
CCATATCTTTTTATATTCTTCCATATCTTTTTTATATTCTTTAAAATTTCTTTTTATATTTTTCTAAATCTTTTTTATATTTTTCTAAACTTTTATTATAATTTTTTAATTGTTTTTCATAATTTACATTTTCAACCATTTCATCGTAAAATATAACTAATTTCTGAGAAGAAATAATGTATTGAATACAATCTTCATCTTCATCATAATCATATTCGATATTAATATAAATAAATTTATCAGCAAAATCGTCTATAACAAGAGGCCTAGAAATATTCTTAAAGAATAACTCTTTTAATGTATTTAATATATCTAATACACTATATTTATAATTATTATCTGATTCAGATTTATAATCTATTTTAATACTTTTTGTAATTTGAAGTTGTTTATAAGGTTTTTTGGTTCATAAGGTTTTTTTGGTTTATAAGGTTTTTTAGGTTGTTTCATTATCTTTACTCCTCCAATGGACAACGACCAGCCCGAATAGCCGTCCATTCTTCCTCAGTTGGCGATCTGAATGTACCACAAGGTACCATATCACCATCAAGTGGATGCTCCCAATTACCTGGCTGCCAAATATACTTACCTTCCCAAACACTAATGCCCAATGGAGCATCATCCAGCCCAAGATCACCAAGCATGGTCAATCCCACTTCCTCCAATTCAAAACGTAAATGCGCCCCAACTGCCCACAACACACAACCTTGACCAGCCCCATTACTTGCTATAATCCCTTTACTAGGTTCATCAAAAGATAATCCGTTCCATGTTTCACGTTTTTCTTTCATAATCCGTTCCATGTTTCACGTTTTTCTTTCATAGAAACTCTACCCCATTTTCTAAAGACACACGAACACGTCGAACATCGAATAATTTGTCAATATCTTTACGCTCCTGAACCTCATACTCTTCTTGTTGACGTTTCCATAGGTTCAAAAGATGGTTTACTTCTTCCTCTGTCTCGAAGATACAAAGACCATAATTGTTAGAAGCAATAGCCTCATTACCTTTTTCTTTTTCGATGATGGCGAAACCATCAACGGTTCCAAAATCCAAAGTATGAATACCCTCAACTAACGTTTTGAGAGCTGGAAGCAGTCGATGTAGAAGATGTGAACGATTAGCTTTTTCCTGGCTATCAGGAGGATGCTTGTATAATAAACGTCCCCAACTCAGAGCTAACAGACCGTGTGACAAAATCGCCACGCTCTTATCTACCTCGCTCAAATGATCGCCAAAAGCATTTGGGATCTTAGGAGCGTAGTAGTTTTTAACTAAATGCCAACATAAAGCAATCCGATCCCACGGATCACATTTGTCCCAATTCACTCGGGCTTCGGTAACCAAATCCTCAACTGATTTATCTGTAGCAAAAGGAATACGACCGCCAAAATCTCCATGATCCCTGATACAAACAGCCACCTTTTCGAGTTGTTCCGTCGTAATCCAGCCTGACTCGAACCGGAATACATCGTTAATTAAATCTTGAATATGACTCATCGCACCACAACAACCTCCAACATAATAATCACCCTCGGACATACAAAGCCGACACCAGCTTTCAGCTGTTAACGGGATAAAAACTGCCTCGAACACTTGAATGGGGTAAGGTGATCGTGGAGGGTTCTTAGGTCGGAATTCTCGTTCTACACGATATTTGATCCCTAGTTCCTCAAACCATTTCTCGCAAGATTCAAAAGATGGTTTACTAGTCATATTTATGCTCCAATGAAAGATGTTGTGTTTCCAGCAGGCCCAGGTTTTTCTTTTATATAGCTTTTCTAAATGTCAAATTTATTCTATTATCTCCGAAAACAGGATCTTTTCCTATTACAATTCTTTTAATTCCATGATACCTCATGCGATCATTTCCTCCCCATACAAATGCATCTCCATTTTCAAGATAAAAATCTTGTGGCTTAGTTGTACGCTCTAAACCTCCAAATTGAAAAATACCAATAAGACCAAAAGAAAATGAAACAATAGGTTGAGAAAAATCTTTTTCATCCCTATCCTGATGTAAAGATAACCTAGATTTAATCCCATAACGATTTATTAAACAACAATCTGGATTAAAATTATCAAAACCAGCTTCTTTAGCAGCAGAAATTGCTAGGTCTTTAAAAAGATCAGGCATTGATGGCCATAACTCTTCAGATACCGGATCGGTTTTAACGTAATAATAACCTTCTCGATTAGAAATCCAACCAAAATCACCACAGCTTGTCATTGCAACAGACATATTATGACCATATGGTGTTGCCATATATCTAAAAGGTGCCTTTTTAGTTATTTCTTTTATTGCATTATTTATATCATTACTTTTATTTGATGCAAAACTTTTTAAAAGTTTATACATTTTCTTTTTCCAAATCTTATTTTTATTAGTCTTTTCTTACCACGTTTTGCAATCATAGCGTTCATAGAATTTAATTCTAAAACAAGAAGTTCATTTTTAAAACTTCTATCAAGCATTAAATATTTATCACGTATTATTAACTTACCATTATCAAATCCATTATGACCAGTGATTATTCTTTTATCCCAATTTAAATTATTTTTATTTTTCAAAACAAACTTAAATAAAACTACGATCCCAAATTAAAACCTGTTTATCTTGTTTAAGAAGAGATTGCATAGGATCACAACCAGCATGAACAAAAATATCATTACCATTTTCATAATACCAATCTAAATTTTCTAGAAATTCGATATGATTTTTAGGAATAAAAGATGATAAGCGAGCACGCATTATTGAATATGGATTATCACAATTTTCACCTGCTCTTTTTAAATATCCTAAAAGTGTAAATTCACCACCCGTTCTCATCCAAAGTAAATATTTATTACTATCAACAGATGGTTTTAATGCATCAAGTAACATTTGCTCATGATTTCCTCGTAACATTTTTAATTTTGTTTTGGATATTCTTTTTTTAATTCAATAAGTCTATCGATTAATAAATGTGATTCACCTCTCCTATCAATATAATCTCCAAGCAAAATTAATTTATCTTCTATACCGCCTGTATAACGTAAAGGAAGAATTCTACTCATAATAAGCTCAAACTCATCAAACATTCCATGTATATCTGCAATTATATAAATGCATGAACCAGATGGCCGCCACTTACTCATTTAATATTTCTTCTTTTTTAAACCCATTTTCATTCTCGCTCATACCAATTCGCACCCATGTTCCATCTGAACGCTCAATATTGCAGTAGCCCGCCCAGTACAACGTTGGCCGGCCTGTACGGTCCGCCAGAGCCTCACAGGACCGGCGGCCTTCCTCACAGGACATCGCTCGCTCCTTCGTCCCTGAGAC
>JAAUSR010000023.1 GCA_012032555.1 Thioploca sp. | reverse complement strand
TCTTTAATTCTTGATCGCGGGAACCGGTTTGTAACCGGTTCCCAAACGTTTTATTTGTCACGGCTACCTACTACCTACGGAAACGTTTCGGACGGGGTTGCAAACCCCGTCCCGCTAGTTGGTCAGCCCAACCTACGCGGGCTGGAGTATTTTAGAAATAGAGAGTTGATCACCATTGGGTAATTTAATACCCCATTGCGTTTAAGACTGTCAGCAATTGCTTGCCGCCGGCGTATTGGGAAGGGATTCTCACTCGACGGAATAGCGGACTGCGTATCAGATTGCGCACCACTGCTATACTGACCGCTTGCTAGTCCAGGTGAGAAAAACCCTAGAAAAATCGACCTGAATACCTTCAGTTTCAACTAAATTTTCATGAAATAAGTTTTCGGCTTGCCGAGTGGTAATAAAGACTGTTCTCGTATAAGGTTCTACCGTCCAAACCGCGTTAACACCCTCATTAACTAAGTGTGTGGCTTTTTGTAACATTTCTTGAATAGTCTGACTAGAAGAGACTACTGCTATTGCCAAGATAGGCTTTTCCTGGAACCGAGGCACATCATGAAATAGGTTAGGTTGAATTTTACTTTTAGGAAATACGGAAATATCCGGGGTCAAACCATTAGCAATATCTAGAGTAAGTTCTGGTAGTGGTTCAATTTCTTCATTTAGTAAAAGTTGCCTCATAATTTGAAGACAAATATAGCTGTGATTTAATGAAGACATGTCTTCACATCTCTCATGAGTTGCTGTACTCATAATATTAAGGGGAACCGTTGTCTCTAACATTGATACCTATTGGATTATTAATTCAGAATGCCACTTATTGTAACTTTTTTTATCTTTCATATACCCAGGTTACGCTATCTTTGCATCCGGTGAGTTATCATGTTATTTTCGGATAGAGATATTCAAAATGAGCAATAAGTCGGTTAGCTAACCCAATTCCAAGCAATGATATTATAGTAATAATGAGTAATGTTGACCAATTAGGCCAAGTATTATGCATTAAGATATTACGATAGTTTTCAATGATATTAACCACTGGATTTAAGTAATAATAACCACGATAAGCTTCTGGAACGGCTTCAGCGTTTAAAATAATTCCTGACATAAAAAATACCGCTGTTAATAAGTTTTCTACCACAAAGCGTAAGTCAGGTACAAAAGGGACAATAGCGGCTAGAAATAAAGTGATAGCGGTAGTAAATAGTAACTGCACTATCAACAATAAAGGTAATGCTAAATAAGTTAAACTGACTGGGTAGCCATAAAACCATAAAAATACTAGTAATAACATAAAGATAAATAGGAATTTTACGGTATCGGTCAAGATTAAAATAATTGGAAAAATAATTTTAGGTAAATAAACTTGCTGTATGAGGTGACGTGCACCTAAAATAGTTTCTGAACCATGAGATAAACAGGATTTAAACCACTGCCAAGCCGTTAATCCTATCAATAAAAACGGAACAAAATCGTCAGTTTTGTGACCGAGTAATAAACCGAAAAATACATAAAAAACGGTCATATACATAATCGGTTCAAAAATCCACCATAAAAAACCTAAATAAGTCCGTTCGGTTTCTGCTCTTAAATCAGCATAAGTTTTGTATAAAATCAGTTCGATGTAATGAAATAGATGAGTTAATTTTTTATTGTTAAACATAATCTTTATAACCACTTTATTTTAAAATACCATAATCCAATTAATTAAGGTTCATTAGCATAAACGAGATACTTTATTACCTAAAATTCACTTTACCCCTTTCTTTAATTAAGAGAGTTTCACATGGATAAAAAAATTTGTAAGCGTTGTTTAGTCAGTGGGCGGGTTCAAGGCGTTTCTTTTCGTTATTATACACGCCAACAAGCTCAGCGTTTAGGTCTATCCGGATGGGCTTATAATTTAGCCAATGGACAAGTTGAAGTGGTCGCCTATGGTGACATCAGTGCGATAGAACAATTATATGCTTGGTTACATCAAGGGCCACCCTTAGCTTATGTCACCTCAGTTCAATGTCAAGCTATAACTCGCCCTCATGATTGTACTGATGAATTTGAAATTGGCTAATTATGATGATATACGTTGAATAATTAAGAGTAAATAATCAGTTAGTTAGTTAGTTAATCCGGAAAATGGGGTTGCCAATGCCAATTAGGAGAAGCTTCTTTAGCTTGATGTAATAATGCCTGGATGTCTTTATTACTTTTAACTGCCGGGTTATCCCATAAGCGGTCCAACAATTGATTAGCTAGTTCAGTTTTATGAGTATGTAACACAATAGCCGCATCGTAAAGTGTTTCTTTAACCAAGTTAACTTCTTTATCATCTAACCACTCATAATCACTCAGTAACGCATGAATATTAGTGGCGGTTAATTTCTTATTCAACCAATCGTAATCTAATAATAGTGGTTTTAATTCGCTTAAACGTCCAGCATGATGTAAATGAATACTCAGATACTCAAAAAAATAACTATCATTCGGTCCACTGACCCAACCATGTTGATCACATTGACGACGGTAGGCTGCTAATAAATGATTATGTAATTTTTCTAATTCGGCTTGTTCACACAAATAATCATGTTGAAAAGAATGTAAACGGAGAAATTGAATTGTCCCGATTTCATCCCGATATAATAAAGCTTTCTCAATCAATTCATTGATAAATTTAGAGGATTCTTCATCGCGTAATTGGTATAAATAACGCCATAACATGAGGACGACATGCTGTGGAATATGAGAGTAATCAATAAATACAGCCAATGCCAAGTAGTAATCGGCTGCTTCTCCGAGTACCTCGATATTTAATTGAAAGGCTTGCATTAACGTATAGGGATATTGACCTGGAAATTCATTGGTCTTATCTTGTAAGTTATCTAATAGCGTTTGCCAGGTAGATAACGGTTGAGCACGGGCAATATTAGCGGCTAATTTGATGGTTAGAGGTAAGTAAGCACAAGAACGTACCATTGCGGCTATATCAATGGGTACAGTTGCTGGTGTCACATTTTTTCCGCCAACACACTGAAAAAAGAAGTGAATAGCTTGTTCCTCGGTAAAAGGTTTTAATTCATAGCCTCGAGTCGTATTAATAAAATATTGCAAAATATCGGCTAATTTATCTTCACTACTGGTTATCAATAACTGACAATATTCACCTTCAATATTAAAGGCCAATACATCTTGTGCATCAGTTACATCATCTAAAATAATTAAACAGGCTCGAGTTGTACATAACTCACGTAAACGAGCAGTGCCTTCTTCAACGTCAAAGACATTAGTCGTGGTTTCATCCAATAAGCGAATAACCGTGATTTGATGAGCTAATAAATCAGTGTCTTTTCCCAAACTTAACCAAAAAATCCCATCCGGAAAAGTGTTTTGTACTTCAGTATTTCGTGCTAACTCAATCGCCATGACTGATTTCCCAGTGCCACTGGGAGCTTGTATAACTATCGGTGGTTTTTGCTTATTAACAGCTTTAGCTAATAAGTGGGTTTTAATTTCTTTAAATAACGGGTTGTTGCTGTTCAAGCCCGGTGGTCGGGGTGGTACCTGATATAGCGTTGCCGAGCGAATATTTTTTTTAACTTGAGTGAGTTGTTGCCTAAGCGTTTGTTGCTCACTATCAATAAATTTAATGAGTCGCTGGATCTGGAGTTTGCGCTCTAGTTCGGTTTTGAGATCATCATATTTGCGTAAATCCTCGACAATATGATTGAGTGTATCATGGTGTTGTTGCCGAAGGGTCACTTGAAATTGTAAAGCATTTTTATCGTCACCCAGGCTTGAAGGTGTTATCGTAGCTGTTTGAGTCTGAGAACTGGCTGTCGCTGATATTTCTTCAATTTTTTTAGCCAGTTTGACAATTCTTGCTAATAACTCATCAAATTGATTCAAGGATAAAATAACGGCAACTTTGTTACCGTTTTCATCTAAAATGGTTTGTGTTTTAATTGATTTTTTATCGATTGTCGTGGCTAGATTCATCGCTATTCTCCTCTGGTAATAGGCTATTTTAAGGAACCGGGTTTTAATTGAATTTATTCAGTTTATTAGGCTAATTTTTTTAGATCGATTACTTCACTCGGTAAATGAATGCTAAAGGTGGTCCCTTTACCATATTCACTGGCTACTGTAACATTTCCTCCCATCATTGACAAAATTGTTTAGTAATAACTAATCCTAAGCCAGTCCCACCATATTTGCGGGTAGTTGAAGAATCGGCTTGCATAAAAGCGCTAAATAATTTACTCATTTGTTCTGAAGTCATCCCAATCCCGGAATCACTGACTTGAAAAGTGATCCAATCTTTATTATCAGCAGCACAGTAACGATGAACTTCTAAAGTAATAATCCCTTCCTCAGTAAATTTACTGGCATTACTCAATAAGTTAAAAAGACATTGGCGAACTTTAGTGACATCAGCCTGCATTTGGCCTAGTGGTTCAGCTTTGTTAATATGTAACTGATTGTTATTTTTTTCTATCAGGGGTTCAATCGTTGCTCTCACATCCTCTAACATGGTCTCAATGGCAAAAGTTTCTAAAAACAGTTCCATGCGTCCGGCTTCTACTTTAGAAAAATCGAGGACATCATTAATTAAAGCTAATAAATGTTTACCCGCACTACCAATTTTTTTCAAATCGGGAATAAAATCCTCTAATCCCATATCTTCCGCTTCTTCTTGTAACATTTCGCTGTAACCAATAATGGCATTTAAAGGGGTTCTCAGTTCATGAGTCATATTAGCGACAAAAACACTTTTAGCTTTACTCGCTTCTTCTGCTTCGGCTCGCGCTTTTTGTGCCTCTTCATTTTTAGCTTCTAGAATAGCAAAAGAAATACGAAGTTGCTTAGCCATTTGGTTAAAGGTACTGGCCAAAGTGCCTAATTCATCTCGATATTTAACTTGAACTTGTTGTTGCCACTCGCCTTTAGAAAGCGTTTTAGCGGCTAAGGTCAGATCCGTGATAGGTTTCAATAACCGCGTGGTCAATAACCAGATTAAAATCATGACACTTAACACCGCCACCGTCGCAATTAAAATGACTAAATTGATAAAAAAGTATTCTTTTTCTAGTACTTCCGCTTGTTGTTGTAACGCAATGACGTTCCATTTATTTTGTAAATGAATGCCATAGGATAACCATTTTACTTGATTTTCATCGTTAAAAGAATAAAAACCACTTTTACCTTCTAAAATAGCCTTAACTGGTGGATAATGACTCAAATTAGTTAATTCATCACCGACAACGAATTTGGATTCTGGATGAGCTAACACTCGACCGAGTTCATCAACCAGGAAAGCATAACCGGTTTTACCTAAGCGAATAGCACCGACTGTTTTAGCGAGATCAGTTAGAAAAGTTGCAATAACGGCAACACCAACAATCTCACCCGACTCCTCTAGGTTGGGGGGGGGTTTAGCTTCTTGATACCGAATTAAGTGTAACGTGAGTGGATCAGCAATTCCATTCGCGGCTAATCCACCATAATGCGCTTGAAATTGACGAACCGCTTCTGCCGTGCTCATATCATAAATTCCGTTAATTTCACCGTGGTAGTAATCCTTTTCTTTAAGTTTCTGTTGTAATTGTTCAACTAAAGTACCTTTCGCACCCAAATTCAGGGTAGGTAAGCGACGGATCGGCGTAGCAAAGGTCATCGTTGGCTGTTTAAAAGAATGAGATATAATGGCTTCGCGAATAATTTCTTCCCCCGCTAGAGCACGTTTAAAATAATCGTGGGTACTTAGGTTAGCGAGCTCGGCTACCTTCCCCGTTTCCTTCGCAATAACGTAACCCTCCCGATCTAAAGTGGCCAGACCATATATTTCTGTATATAAACGGTAAGTTGTTGATAAATGTGCTAATTGTTGTTCTTCTTCCATATTAGCAAATTTGGGATTTTCGCTGAGGCTACGTAAAGCGAGCACATTCATTTGATCCCACCTTAATACATTATCCGCTAACTCATTGGCACGCAAAGCGAGATTCTCTTCCACTTCTTGGCGAATAATGCTAGCTGCTTGTGAACTGGCAAACCAAATAGCGACTAGCATAGGTGGTATCACACCCAACAAGACTAAAATAATCATCCGCAAGCGCAAATTATGTAATAGTAACTTTTTCATAGAGAATTTTTGTTTCCATACTCAGAAGTGAAAAGTGATTTATCATAATTTTTCACGATTCACCACGACTAACTACCTAATGTGTCATAGAATTTCTAAAGATGAACGCTTGAGAAAAAATGAGTTCACAACACACCGGTTTCTTCCTACCTCTCCAGTACAATGCCATTAAGTTAAGAGAAATTTCTTCCCGCCTTGATAAGGAGGTGCCGGGGGTTGTTAAAAAAGTTATTCTTATTCAACTGGTTAATGACAATCCTCTTTAGTAATGAGGGAGAAAGCTATGTTTAACTTAATGGCAGTGACCTCTCCAGTACCGGTTAATGAGTAAGCAGACAAGCACTTTTTTCAAGAATTTGAGTCTATATTCATGGTGCTAAAAAATAAAATTTATATAAAACAATTATTTATATATAACTATCCAGAATATTGTATCAAAGTTATTCGAACAATTAACGGATAACAATCAACGGGTTTCTCGTGGTAACGCTCTAGTGAGTAAATAAAATAAGGCCCGTAAACTAATATCACTGCAAGTAAACCAGTTACTTACTAAAATAGTCGCTTTAACACTACGCCGAGAAATTTTCACTTGCTGTCCCTGACAAAAATCACGCCGCTGGTTAATACGCCGTAAAGTCAATATAGCCATCCCTAAAGCCCATAAACAAAAACGTCGAATACCGCTTTCATGAGGTGGAATAAGTAAAATATAACAAAGGGCATTATGTAAATGAGTATAAGTAATACCAATCAGTTTTGCTAAACCTTCACCAAAAGCCGGATCATAATAGTTCGGTGAAAGATTTTGTAAATCAAATCCCACTTGAGTAAATATTTCTTGAGGTAACCAACAAGCACCGCGTTGTCGATCTTCCCAAATGTCTTTGAGAATATTGGTCATTTGTAAAGCCTGCCCAAATGAAACCGCTAAGGCTTGTAAAGTCACTTGGTTTTGTGCAATATAGGGCGAATAATAACAAAATAAATCCGTTAACATTTCACCGACAACACCGGCTACATAATAACAGTAACGATTCATTTCTGAGAGATCTTTTAAGCCAGCTAAAGTGTTATTTTGTTGAAAATCAGCCATCCCTTTTGCCATGATCCGGACACAGCGATATAAAGCGGCTCGTTGAGAAGCATTAAAACGATGAGTTAATCGAATCACGCGTGGCATATTGGAAATCAGGTCCTTTTCTGCAATCAGCGTGTGTTCAGAAAGCCGGGGAAATAAAGCTTGACTAAAGGCTTCCGCTGATAGTTCCCCGGCAACAACTTGAGTAAATTGTTGCGAAAAAAACCTTTTTTGCGTTGGCGTTAATTGCGGTTCATCTTCAATCGTATCGGCAATACGGCATAATAAATAGCCATTACCGACTACTTGAGATAAATCTGGCGGTAATTGTGGAATAGTGAGAGCAAAGGTACGAGAAACCCCTTGTAAAATATAGCTTTGATAAGCTTCGTCAGTTAGGTGTGAAGTCATTAACATAGTTTATTAAAATCAGTGCTCAGCCAAAAGGGCAAGGGTTTTTATGACAATAACAATACCTTTATTAAAATAATACTTATGGTATGATGAATTTTATTATCGATATTAAGTAGGACAAACAAATAGTTATGCAAGAGACTCCTTCTCTCTCCTGTAATTTAAATACCCTGGATGAATTGGGTAGCCATTATAAATCTATTGATGGTCTATTCGATGAAATGTGTGTTAACGATAATCAAATCCGCCCTTATTGGGAATATTTAATTCAATCTTTAAAGACGCTAGGAAAAAGAGAATTAGAACTACGTTTACAAGAGGCGCATCGTTTACTACGTGATAATGGAGTAACTTACAATGTATTCGGTGATCCGCAGGGACGAGATCGAACTTGGCAATTAGACCCGATTCCTTTACTCATTTCGAGTGAAGAGTGGGCTACAATAGAACGAGGGCTAGTTCAAAGAGCCGAGTTAATGAATTTACTGGTTGCGGATTTATATGGACCACGTCGGACCCTACAAAATGGTTTATTACCTATTGAATTCATTGCTAATTTCCCTGGATTTCTTCGTCCTTGTCATGGGATTAATTTCCCTAAACATCATCATTTACTGCTGTATGCAGTTGATTTAATTCGTTCGCCAGATGGACGCTTTTGGGCTATTGCTGATCGGACTCAAGCACCCGCCGGTGCCGGTTATGCCTTAGAAAATCGGTTAGTGATGTCACGGATTTTACCCAGATTATTTCGCGATTCCCATGTCCATCGTTTGGCCTTATTTTTCCGCACTTTACGTACAACTCTCGCTGAACTTTCTGGACATCAAGATCATCGTATTGTATTGCTTTCCAGCGGTCCGGAAGATGAAACTTATTTTGAACATGCCTATCTCGCCAAATATTTGGGTTATACCTTGGTACAAGGTGCTGATTTAACGGTTAGAGAGGGTAAAGTCCGGCTAAAAACATTAGATGGATTACAACCAGTTGATGTCATTTTAAGACGGGTTGATGATCTGCTTTGTGATCCCCTGGAACTTGAGCCGAATTCTTATTCTGGAGTAGCTGGTTTGACGCAGGCTGTGCGGATGGGGAATGTAGTGATAGCTAATCCACTCGGTATGGGGGTGTTAGAAAATCCAGGCTGGTTGGCTTTTATTAACCCCTTGGCTCAGTATTTTTTAGGCGACGAGTTACTGATTCCTTCACCAACGGCTTGGTGGTGTGGGCAGCCTCTCGCTTGTGATCATGTATTAACTCATTTAGATAAACTAGTTATCAAATCCATTCAACCCGGGAAAACCGCGATTCATGGTCAATTTCTGAATGAACATCAACGCGAACAGTTACGTGAACAAATTCGAGCAAAGCCACAGTGGTTTGTTGGGATTGAAGAACCGCCTCGCTCAACGGCACCCATTTTTATAGCCGGTCGTTTAGAACCACGGCAAGTGATTTTACGCAGTTTTTTAGTGAGTTGTCATAATCATTATCAAGTCATGCCAGGTGGTTTAACCCGCGTTTCTGCTAATAGCGATAGTTTATACACCATAGGTCAAAGCGAGAATTTAACTAAAGATACGTGGGTACTGGCTTCTGAACCCGTTGCGCAATTAACATTACTACCGAGTGTTCAACCTATCATCCGTTTTGAAGGACAAAGAGAATTACCTAGTCGCGTTGCCGAAAATTTATTTTGGTTAGGGCGATATGCGGAACGGGCAGAAGGAACAATTCGATTATTACGGGCAGTTTCATTTTATTTATCCGAACCTTACGACTTTCAAACTCCGCAACATGATGCTTGTTTACAGACGTTGTTAAAAGCCGTTACTTATTTGACACAAACTTATCCCGGATTTGTTGGTGATGGTGCGGAAGTAGCATTAGCTATGCCGGAAAAAGAATTATTGTCAGTGTTCTTAGATAAAAATCGTTTTGGAAGTTTATCTTCCACGTTACAGTCTTTGCTTAATGCCGCTCGTTCAGTACGAGATCGGATTTCTCTCGATTTATGGCATGTTATCAGTGATATTGATGAACAATTACAAAGTTTACAACAAAGCACCTCACTAAGAATTGATGATCTCCTAGATGAGCTAGATAATTTAATTCACGCCTTAGCCGCCTTTGCTGGTTTTAGTATTGAAAATATCACTCATGAAATGGGTTGGCATTTTTTACTGATAGGGCGACGCTTAGAACGAGCAACCCAAAGCACTTACTTATTGCAAGCGCTATTAACGCATGTGATTGCCGATGATGCAGTGTTGCTTGAGTATTTATTAGTTATTACCGACAGTTTATTAACTTATCGGCGCCGCTATCGTTCCCAAGTCCAAGTTAATGCCGTGCTAGAGTTAGTTTTACAAAGTGAAAGTAATCCCCGATCAGTCGGTTATCAGCTAGAAAGCTTACAGCGACATATTAGGGAGTTACCACGTCATGATGTGCCTTATCATTCAGCTGAAGAACGCTTAATTCTGGAAGCATTAACTCAACTACGATTAGCCGATGTGGATCAATTAGCACCAGTTAGTGACAATTATCTTCGTCCCGCCTTAAACCAATTATTGTTAAAACTGGGACAAAATCTTGCCAACTTATCCAATGCTTTGAGCAATAGCTATTTTAGTCACGCTGAACAACCGCGCCAGTTGGTTCGTTTTGGTACGGAGGTGGAAATATGAAATATAACGATAGCAACGTTGATAGTTGGGTTACGCTACGCTAATCCAATCGACAGCTACTGGTATTTTGCCAAGAATGATTTCCCGTGCCGCGTTGTTGCCGGAGGAAAGCCACCGCATCCGCTTGGTTTATATGCCCAAGCTTGGTTCTAGGCTTAATCTGGTAGAGCTTGGGTTTAGCATTTTTATCCGGTTAAAATAGCTAACTAATTAGATAGTAGCATATTCTATTTGATTCATTTATTATACGCTCCAATCTCAGCAGAGAGTTTGTTTTGATGGATGTGTTGTTTCTTGGTTAATTTTTTAGGAAAATCAGGAGGATAAATCTAAAATGTTTCAACTCAGACCCCTAGTTACAGCGATAGCCATGATTGGATTAGTGAGCAATGAGGTTGCATTTGCTGAAAATGATTGGCTTTCTGGCGTAGCAGTGGACGGTGTCCTGAAAATAATGGCAGGTTACAGCAAAGATTATGCAGATAAGGATGCAAGCGATATTATTGTACACACCGCTATTCTAGGCATTACGGCTAAGCCCAATGAATGGACAACTGGACGTTTAACTTATAAATACGAAGAGAATAAAACGCCGCTTAGTGTAGATGACGCTTACATTATTTTAGGTAATCTTGATAAATCACCGGGTTATCTTAAAATGGGACAATTTGTTGTGCCTTTTGGTAAATTTACTTCGCATATGAATTCTGACCCGCTTACCCTGGTTGTGGGCGAAACGGTTGAAAAGGCCGTTTTACTTGGTTTCGACATGAATGGCGCTTATGCTTCTGTATTCAGTTTCAATGGTGCAACTAACGATGATACCAATGACACCATTGATCACTTTGGTGCACAGGCTGGTTTTGCCAAAAAAATGGAAAAAATGAGTTTTGATGTGGGTGTCAGTTACTTAAGTGATATTGGTGATACCGGGACAATTAGTGAAAAGGTGCCAAATGGACCTAATACCGGAGATTATGATTATGTCGATGGCGCCGGTGTTCATCTTGTTGTTAACGTGGGTCCGGCTTTCCTGATTGGTGAATATATTACGGCATTAGACAATTTCAAAGTGGAACACTTTGCTTATAAAGGTGAAGGTGCAGAACCTAAAGCTTGGAACGTTGAAGCCGGTTTAACCTTTAACACTATGGGTCAAGATCTCACCTTCGCACTGGGTTATCAAGGTACTGATGAAGCTATAGGACTTAAAGATCCACGCTCTGGAATACAGTTGCCAGCGTCACGTATATTAGGAACTGTGGCGATGGAAATTTATAAAAATACTACAGTCTCTTTAGAATACGCTGTTGATGAGGATTATGATGTTGAAGATGGTGGCAGCGGCGAAGATGCTGAAAGTGCAGGTTTGGTGTTAGCTGTTACATTTTAGTGATATTTACTATACATCAAGTGTAATACCTGATTGGTTTGATTTGGTGTAAGGTGGGTAGAGCCAAGCGAAACCCACCCTAACAATAGCAATTGTTCAAATCTATTCAAAGTTTGACAACTGGTTGTTATACATCCGGTTTATTCTGTCAGGGTAACAGATAACGGGTTTTAAACGCTGGCGAAAAGATAATTAAGTTGTGTTCCTTTAGCGAGAATTTATAAATGATATTCAGATTAAGGGCATTAGTAATCGCTGCTAGTCTAATAAACTGGGTCAATAATCATCCACTGAAAGCTGAAGTAGAAAATAACAATAATGAAGTGTCCTTAGATGGGTTAGTTAAAATCCAAGGTGTTTACCATCAAGATTACCAAAAACATGAGGCGAGTGATATTATCGCTCACACAGTCGCTTTCGGTCTAACTGCTCGTGTTCATGAATGGTCTACAGCACGGCTTTCCTTACTTTATGAAGAACGGTTACCGGAAGTATTAACTCCACTCGAAATTGATGAAGCTTTCATTACCCTGGGTAATGATACAGTTACTCCAATTTATTTGGCTATGGGGCAAATGTACGTGCCTTTTGGTCGATTTGAATCCAACTTAATTTCTTATCCGCTCACTTACGAAATGGCACTCATTCGAGCACAAGCGGTACAACTCGGGTTTAAATCTGCCAGCGTCTATGGTTCAATTTACGGATTTAATGGTAATCCTGACGATGACCAAAATGATACCATTGATAATTATGGCAGTAATTTAGGCTTCGCTCAAGAAACCGACTTTCACAGTTATGATATAGGAATTGGTTATATCAATAGTATCGGTAATAGTTTCACTATCGCTGGGATCCTGCCAGTGGAACCGACAGAGTATGATTATGTTGATGGTTTGAGTACTCACCTGATTTTAAACTGGGGCAACGTCAGTTTGATTGGCGAATACATTACCGCTTTGAATGAATTTAAAGTCAACCATTTTGCTTTTGCTGGACAGGGTGCCCAACCACAAGCCTGGAACTTAGAAGCCGCTTATCGTTTTAACTTAGTCGGTAAAAAATTAACTTTAGCGGCGGGTTACCAAGCAACTGAGGAAGCATTGGCTTTAAATTTACCACAATCACGTATTTTATCAGCGCTTTCCTGGGCGATAGATGATAATACCACGCTAGGTTTGGAATATGCTATTGATGAAGATTATGACCTAACTGACGGGGGAACTGGCGAATCAGCAAAAACAGCCACTTTACAGCTAGCGGTGGAATTCTAAGACCGGGCCACCTCATTTGGAATAGAACAGTTGTCATTAAAGAGAAGAAGTCATTGTTCCACCCGGTGCGTTTTCGTTTATCCTGGAGAGATCCTTTCGATTGATTAACGAGTGACGCATCATCCCAAAAACTCACCTCAAACACCCCATGCCGATGTTTTTCAATTTGTCAATGAACATGTACGATTTCCAGTGATAGTTTCGCTGAACCGGATAAACGCCTGAGGTAATAGTCGGGTTGATTACCCCTAAGACCAACCGATACACACTGACTTGGAAGTTCGGAATGTCCCACCTAAACGTTTGCCATCAATGGGAATGACATCACCCGCAAATTAGTCATAAGTGTTGGTATCCCAGCACGAAATGCTTGCTTAAAAGCCATTGGTTTTAACTGTGAAAACACCCACCGATAGGTGTCATCAGAGGAAATACCATGCGGCAACCCTAACCAGTGCTTGAGCCACTCTAATACCATGAAACCCGCTAATATTAGCATATTTTAATATGAAGTAACCCTACCCTAGCACGAGCTTATCTGGTTATTTATATACTAAAATGTTATTCTAATATATATTATTTTTTGATAGGGACAATAATCGCATGCATCCCCTTTTCAAACAACCTTATAACGGTATTAATAATCATCTAGTCCAACTGATGAGTTATTTCTTGGCGATATTTTTATTGTTCACGTCGGTAGTCAATTGCTCAAAGGAAAATCCTACGCTTCAAGATTCTACTAAAATTACAGTGCTACCTTCTCATTCACTACAATGGCAAGAAACTAAATTATCAAGCTCTCCCCAACCAATTCTGTTGCCCAAAATAGATACTCAAGATAGTACGTTAGAAGAAGCTTGTATTATCGTTGATATTTCTGAACAAAAGTTGTCTCTTTATCAAAGTTGTAAACTTTTGAAAGGTAAGTTGGTGGAAAATAATTTTATCCTATCTTATCCAGTATCAACTTCAAAATATGGTATTGGAAATCAAGCACGTAGTAATAAAACTCCGTTAGGGTTACACCGCATTGAGCAAAAAATTGGCGCCAATGTACCCGCTGGTATGATTTTTAAATCCCGCCAAAGCACGGGAAAAATTGCCGAGATCAATCAAGCCGATGCCGGCGATTTAGTAACGACTCGTATTATGTGGTTAAAAGGTTTAGAACCGAATAAAAATCAAGGCGCTGGTATTGACTCTTACCAACGCTATATTTATATCCATGGCACGGTTGAAGAAAATAAAATTGGTCAACCGGCTTCACATGGTTGTATTAGAATGAATAATCGCGATGTTATTGACTTATTTAAACAAGTGAAAGAAGGCACTTTAGTCGATATTCGAGAAAAATTGCAGTTATAGCTAAATAATATCGGAAATTTTTCAAAAAATGTTTTGCTTTCAACGACAACTCATGATTTCGATTTAGTGATGGCTCTCATTTTCAGCCAATTCTTGTCGTACACTTCTAATAAAGTCACGACGTTCATCGAGAGCCATAGCGGTTTCTTCATGACCTTGTTTCCGAGCACTGCTTATAATTGAACTGAAAAAAAGATCCGCTTGATCAGTTAATAAAATAGGATGTTGTTGAATAACTTGATAAGCTTCTTCTAGTGTCATGGTATTAAGGAAAGCATTTAAAGCAAGTTGTAGTTGGGATGGTTGGGTTGATTCTACATTCATAAAGAATACCTGGTATTATCATTTTTTATGGTTTTGGCTTGGAAAAAATAGTCCATTTATGACTAAAAGCATGAAATTGCTAACTGACGAACTCAAGTAAATTGACTATAATTAACTTAGAAAAGTCAAATAATTTCGTGAGGAAGGTGGATTACCTATATTATTTTGATAAATAAATACTTTTTTACTTTATGACGCTCATTAGCAAAGAAGACAAGTTTAAATTTTAACTTGAATTAATCCCATATTCAAATGACAATATTTGGTATAACTAGAATAACAACGATAATACCCCTAATTAAGGAGCAACCGCTATGGCAATAACACCACTGCCTCCGGAAAAACCGGGTGATCGTGGAATACAGTCACCTCCACTGATGCCCAACCCTCAGATACCACAAATGATGGAATGTGGTGCGGCTATTAGTAAAGGTCAAATGGAGCAATTTGTCAATTCCTTCCAACAAAGTACTCGACGCTGGGAAGTCGTTGTCTATCCGGCTTTATTTGCTTTTGTTGTCTTGGCTGGTTATGGTTTCTTTCTAATTTATAGTTTAACCGGTGATATGTCCTCTATGGCACGGAGCATGGACCCTAACATGGGAGAACATATGGAATCTATGTCCAAGAGCATCGTTACTCTATCAAAACAAATTGAAATCATGTCTCAACAAATTCAAGTAATGACTTATACCATGACCAACATTTCAGATAAATTGGATACCTTACCAATTATGTTGCAACATGTAGGTAAAATGGATAATTCCATGGCTAATATGGTGACTTCTATTTCCCATATGGACAACATGATGACTCAAATGGATCAATCAATGACACATATGGATAAATCGATTGCGCAGATGGATAAATCGATTGCGCAGATGGATAAATCGATTGCAACGATGGATGATTCGATGCGAACGATGGATCAATCTATGCGAGTAATAACCGCCACAACGGATCAAATGCGGCGTGATTTAACCTTGATGAGCCACAATATATCTAATTTTTCCCGACCAATGTCATTTGCTAACAGTTTTATGCCCTGGTGAACCTAAGCAAACCAAAAAAATCTTCTTTACACGGTCATTTATTGCTATTACTGACTTAATAATTCAGATTGAGAAGTATATTATGAACTCAAACGATTTGGGTGAGGGATAGCTTTACCGGAGAAGAACACCCTAATTCAATTCCCTTAATCCAAATAATTTCAGCACCAAGGAGAAGTAACGGTTATGCCTTCTTTTCAGCTCGCTATGATTGATTGGCTAGTTATTGCAACCTATGCGGTTGTTATTATTTTCTTAGGCTTAATTTTAAGCCAAAAAAGATGAATGCCGAAGAATACTTCTTAGCTGGGCGAAGCATGACTTGGCCTTTTATTGGGCTTTCCTTGTTTGCTTCTAATATTTCGAGTACCACATTGGTAGGTTTAGCGGGAGGTGCTTACAGTGGTAGTATTGCTATTTACAATTATGAATGGATGGCTGTCCTGGTGCTCATTATTTTTGCCATATTCTTGTTACCCTTTTATTTACAAAAGAAAAAGAAACAACAAGAAGGGGTACCTGAGGATGACATAATTTTTACCATCCCCGGATTTTTAGAAAGACGTTTTGATGTTCGTTCGCGCTACTCCTTTTCTCTGTTGACCCTGTTTCTTAATATTGTTGTCGATACTGCTGGGACTTTGTATGCCGGTGGTTTGGTAATGAAACTCATCTTTCCCGAAGTGCCTTTGTGGGAAAGTATTGCGATCTTAGCTTTGATGGCGGGAATCTATACTATTGCCGGTGGACTCGCAGCAGTCATTTATACTGATGCGATTCAAGCCATTTTACTTTTAATTACTTCAGTGGTAGTCACTGTTATTGCACTGTCACAAATTGGTGGCTGGGAGTCGGTCGTTAACAAAATTCCCGCACGAGATTTAAGTCTGATTCAACCGCTGGATGATCCCCATTTACCCTGGCTGGGTCTGATAGGCGTATTTTTACTCGGTTTTTATTTTTGGGCTACCAATCAATTTATCACTCAACGAGTACTAAGTGCTAAGAATGTCAACCATGGTCGTTGGGGCGTTTTATTCGCGGGCTTATTAAAATTGCCAGTATTATTTATTATGGTATTACCAGGAGTTATAGCCCGGCTATTATACCCTGATTTACCTAATCCCGATCAAGTATACCCGACTTTATTATTTGATTTATTACCAGTGGGTATTTTGGGTTTAGCTGTAGCGGGTTTAATCGCAGCCTTGATGTCAAGTATTGATTCAACACTCAATTCAGCTTCCACTTTAGTTACCATGGATTTTATTTACAAATTTTACCCCCAAATTAACTCTAAACAGCTCATGTGGATTGGACGGATTACCACTTTATTGTTTATGTTGCTTGCCATAGCGTGGGCACCACAAATTGAAAATTTTAAGGGGCTATTCAATTACTTGCAACAAGTACTTGCTTATGCGGTTTCTCCAGTGGTGGCGGTGTTCTTTTTAGGAATTTTTTGGCATCGAGCCAATCAATCTGGAGCTTTTGCTGCACTAATGGTTGGTTTAGTGGTAGGTAGTTTTCTGTTTATGGCTAATGTTGTATTTGGTTGGATATCGATTCATTTTCTTTATATTGCTCCAATATTATTCATGGTTAGTTTAATCGCTGGCATAATTGTTAGTTTGCTTACGCCAGTTCCCAGACTAGAACAGCTAGAGGGTTGTATGTGGACCATCAAATTTTATCAGGCTGAAACGCAAGAATTGCGAACCCTACCTTGGTATCAAAATTATAGAATTTTATCAGTGCTACTTATCATATTAACAGCCGGTCTCATTGGGAAATTTTGGTAATTTTTACCCTAGACTCATAATTCTAACATGAGGTGATTTACTTCTGTGGTTAGTCAAAGAGAAGTATTAGTTTATCTAGTTGAATAGATTCTTAATTATGGAAAAAGTGTAACTCATTCGAACAGCAAGTGATTAACCATGATGATTACGCCACAAAAACATCGCTTCAATGTTTCAGACTGGCATCAACTGGGGGAAAAGAACTTTTTCTTGCCGGATGCACGTATGGAATTAATTGAAGGAGAAATTATCGATATGGTTCCTATAGGTAGTTCTCATGGAGGACGTGTCAAATGGTTAACCCAATTTTTTGTTACTCAACTGGTCGGTTCAGCGATTGTAAGTGTACAAGATCCGGTGCAATTGGGAAATTTTTCCGAACCGCAACCTGATTTGATGATATTACGTCCAGAATTGCATTTTTATAGCAAAAGACATCCTACTCCAACTGACGTGTTGTTACTTATTGAAGTCTCTGAAAGTACGCTTCATTATGATCGCCACACTAAGGTACCACTCTATGCTCGTCATGGTATTATTGAAACCTGGATAGTCAATTTAGAACAAAATTGCATTGAAATCTACCTAAAACCCCAAGAACTCGGTTATCAGGAAAAACATATCTTTCAACGCGGTGAGGTGATTATTCCTTCACAGCTAGCTCAGATAAAAGTTATTGTTGCTGAAGTATTCAGTTAACCGGTAAGTAATTGTTATTTAAATATGACTACTTGCATCGAATCAATATTGTTGGTTTTAACTTTAAATGGTTAATTAATCTTTTTTACTATTAACTTAGTGGTTGATTCAATAGTGTTTTAACGAAGTTAAGCTGGTAATAATCTTTAATTGAAGCATTCATTCTCATTTTCTGATAGAAACTATTATAAAAATCACAAGTCAAACAAACTGGTCTAAATTTAGAGTCCAGTTGTTCCTGAATAAGATTAGCATAAAGAGGATTGTTTAAAGACAATACATAAGAAAGTGATTCTTTTTTCAGATCACCTATTACTAAGGAGCCATTAACATCTCGGCAAACACAGGCACTTACCCGACCATCTGCTAGTATCCCACTAAATCTAAAAATAACACTACAAAGCCCTTTGCGGTAAACTTGAGTACCATCATTGATTCTCAACCCGGTATTTTGAACATCAGCTTGAGTTATTTCACCACCCCAATTATTATATAGTAACGTGTTATTAGACTTAATTTTGTGATATGTCTGAAATTTTAAAAAGATCTCTTGTAATTCACTGATTGGTGAAGATTGTTCGAGTTTAAAAAAACTAGGCATAGTTCTCCAACCGATTCTTAATATAAATGAACGTTTATTATGATAGAGATCATATAAATAGTTTAAATTGTTAATTAATCTGTGATATTCCTTGGCAGTAGCTTGGGTTAAGTTACAAAAAGATTTCTCATCATGTCCATACAAACTAATGTTTATGAATTTAAGCTTATGCAGATTAAACAATTCTTTAATAGTTTGCTCCGAAGGTACGACAAAATTGGTGAAAAAGTAATAGCTTTTTATTTGAGGATGAACATCTAAATAGTGCATTTTTTCGATAATCCCTTTGTCCATAAACACTTCACCAGTTATCGGCGTCAGTCCAATCTCTGAAAATCCCATAGCGACGGCTTGTTCAACAATATTTTGAAATAAGCTTATAGGCATAATAACTTTGGCTGTTATTTTTTTTGAATAAGCACAAAACCGACAGGATAGATTACAACGACTTGATGTTTCTATCTCTATTTTTTGTCGGGGATGTGGTAAAAAATGCCTCCCTAATAGAGCATTCAAGTTGATTTCTACCATATCAACATATTTTCTGGTAAGAATAACAACATCGGGGCTAATTTGGTGACCAAAATGTTTTTTTATTTGATGTTTTATCGTATGCAACATAGTTACTAGTCTGCTCTGGTGATTAATTAATCAATTTAGATTTTACTCAGATTTAAATTATAAACAATCGTTTGAATACTTTTTTTCATCGTAATCTATTTAACTAGATATTAATTGGTTGAATTGTAATTCAAGTTAAATTGTAACGACCTACCCAATCATGCAACAGAATAAGACGTAGCAAAAACTAATTCCCTAACCATGCGAACACAATTTATACCGCGTTTTCTCGTAGAAATACACAATACCGGCATAAATAATCCCGCCAGCAACCGCATGAAAACTGCCACTATTTTTTATAGGTGCTTGCTCTATAGTTCTGGACTAAATTTAAACCGGAGTGAACCGTGTTAATATTGTACCGAGGTAGTCATTGGTGCTTAAGTCGTGTTGGAGGGTTCTCTCTCCTGACCATCTTATCTTAACCTCAACCACCCTTTAATGGCTTCTTTCTTGGCCTTATGCTAATGATGGAACGGCTAAATTCGGCTTCATTTCAACTCAGTGTTAGAAAAAGCACGGTGATGTGGTTTAGAACTTTGAGCCACTTTCACTAGTTGGCGTCTTTCCTCAACAGTGAGTTGACTGGCTATCTTAACTAAATCCGTTTGCATCATTTGTTGCATTTGACCCACTTGTTGATGAAGGTTTGCTAGAGCATTTGCCAGTGCATCGGCATTAAAGTCTGGTGCAATCAATTGTTGATAGACGACTTGCCGTGCTTGTTGAATACGCTGAAATTGAGGTTGGGTATGTTGTCGATGTTCTTGAAGTATAGGTAAAAGTTTCTTTTGGCTTGTGGTTGGTAATGCTTGAATTAACCAATGAAATTTCATCATCATGGGACCTCGATGAGTACCACTTTGCTGAATGATTGGGTTTAAAAAATGTCCCACTAACCAACCACCCAGAAATAGATTTAATGCTAACGAAGTCAACAAAAGGATACCAATTAGGCGTAACTGACTTTGATTCATAACTGTTGCTCTAAAGTACCGAGTCCTAATAAACTTAATTCTTCTTCAATTACCCAAGCACCATTATTAGCCCAAGAAGCCAAGCTAAATCCCATCACCATTCCCAGTAATAAGGGGATCAGTAAAGTAATAGCCGGACGCCAAATATGTTCACGAAACGTGGTACCCAGCAACAATTGACTTAACCATTGTCCCATAGCGAGGGGGGATTGATTATGGGACTCCACTGTGGCGAGAATACGATGACGTAATTGCGGTGAAGGTGGCGTAACGGTAACTCGGTCTAATAAATCATCCAGACTAACAGCCGCTTGCTGCAAAAGACGTGCTTCTGCAGAATTTTCAAGTAATTGTGCCGCCGTGACTTGTTCTTCTAAAGGCCAACGTTTGGTATGACTTCCATAAGCCGCTACCAATTGGGAAAGCCGTGTCAGCGTTATGTCAGTATCAGCAACAGGGTCCGTTTGATTCATTTATAATTCCCCCAATAGGTTATCTGCTTGCACTTGCAGAATTTTTTTCAAAGTTCGTCTTCCTCTTGCCATAAGTGATTCTAAGGCAGCTACACTAATTCCTAATACCGCAGCGGCTTCACGATTACTCAGTTCTTGATAATGGCAAAGAATAATAGCACTACGTTGAGTTTCAGGAAGTTGTTGCAAGGCTGCTTTAACCTGGATTTCAACATCCTCTTGTTGCCGATATTCTGTAGGTTGATGGTTATCTGACAAGTCAAGCGCTTCTATATCGACATATTCTCCTTTCTGGCATCGATAGTAATCAATACACAGATTGTAAACAATCCGATGTAACCAAGTTGATAGTTGAGCAGACTGAGGATGCCATTGGGTTGATTTTTGCCAGACTCGTAAAAAAGCTTCTTGAACGATGTCATCTGCCTCGATGGGATTGCCCAGCATTCTCTGGGCAAACCCATGTAAAGTACTTAAATAGTGGTCTACTAACGTCGCAAAGGCTTGTTGATCCTGTTGTTGGACTCTCTGCATGAGTTCATCATCCCCAGCGGTTGATTTCACCCACTATTCCTCTCTCTATCGGTTATTATCATCACGTTAGTCACTATCGAAATTCAGTTAATTACCAAGGACGTGGCATTTGACTTAATTCTTCTAGGGTAATAACCCCATTGTTATTGACATCAAATCGATCAAACATCGGCATATTAGCAGTAAATTCAGTTAACGTAATTTGACCATCGCCATTATTATCAAAACGGGCAAACCGAGCTTGTGTCCAATCCATATCGTTCCAGTTACCGTTGAGGCGTGGGCATGATGGATTTTGGCCTTTACCACCACTAGGATTCCCCCGACCTCTACCATTGCCCCAACCTTGTCCTCTACCATTGCCAGCGCCAACTGGATTTTGTGGTCCCCGCATTATACCGGTTACGTTTTGAAATTCGGCTAGATTGAGCATACCATTGCCATCCACATCTGCCGGTTTAAATAAACTGGCATGGAAAGATTGTGCTTCATTTAAGGTGATTTGCCCATCTTGATTCAGATCGAGGCGAGACATCATTCTTTCAATACGCAATGCTTGTCTTTGTCCCGGGTTACCATAACCATTTCCATAAGAATAAGTGAGATTATTATTAACCGCAAAACTAGTTTGGACAACTAAATTCAACGTCATCATAGCGGCAAAAGTTATTATCGCTTTCATGGTAATACTCCTTATAATTTAGGTTGCTTTACAACACGGTTTAGAGAAAGTTGAGTTGCGCAACACTTTCTTATAACCTTAAACGTAGTCCAAACTTTTTTTCTGTCGGTCATCGCAAAATTTTTTTAATAAGTTAAATACCAGATCTGAACAGCCAAAAAAGATCAAGTATTTTTGCTAAAATAACGCTACTTAAAATAACTAAACTGTAAACGGTTATGATTATGTCATCCGCAAAAACTTTACTCGCTATTATTGAAATCGGTGGCTATCCAGATTTTTCCAAACTTTATCAACAAGCCGGATACCAAGTGTTGAAAACCAACACCATGCGCAAAGCCTTATCTATCTTAAATAAAAATCATCCCGCAGTTATTGTTGCTGAATTTATTTTCGGTCCAACGCATAGTTTTGTAGTGAGTAATATAGATTCCTTATTAGCTATGTTAGCAAGTAAACATCCTGAAACAAAATTAATTCTCTTTGTTGATAAAACCGAAATGCATCATCTCGAAAAATTGCATCAACGTTATGCCAATATGGTCAAAGTGGATTGGCTTTTCTATCCGATTGAATCCGAGTTATTGTTTAAATGTTTAAGCGGCTAATTTTCCTAAACCAGCCCTACAACTGACTGTAGGGCTGTTATCATTTAGTGAGATGCTTCTACTACTTTCCCATCATGATTTTCTTCATCTACATCTGGAGCTGTTATCAGATGGTTCCATAGCAACAGTGAGTTTTCCATTCGCTTTTTAGTTTTGACCTTTTCTATCGCTTCGATACGATGACTGGTTAAATAGCTATCCGCAATCAGTGCCGCCACGATATCGGTTATACGCTTAAAAGCATTATAGACTTGCTCTGCTTGTTTAACTTCAAAAGTTTGTAGACATTTATGCAAAAACCGTTGTTGAATTTGGCTCATCATCCCTAACATCAGTGGATTAGTCACGCCTCGAGCAATGTGTACCGAACCCACTAACCAGATTCGACGCCAAAATTGTCGGTCAAGCTTTCCCGTTGTTACTTTTAAATACCAGGTATGGAGAACGGTTTCGCGTTCAGTACGTTCACCGGTTTTAAAAATATGAGCTGTGGGCGCATAGTTAAATAAAATATCGTAAAAAACTTTGACAATTTCATCTGCCCAAGGTTGAGTTTGAGCGGCCGTATTTTGCAAAATTTTATAATCTTGTGCCGATAATCCGGTCAATGCCACCAGATGCTTAAAGGTTTGTTCCATCGAACACCTCCTGATTAAAAATAGGTCAATGATATCAATATCCCTTGAAAACTACCTGACTGGAATAACCTACCATTCCCTACTTGCCCATCCGGGCATACTAATCTATCCTTCTGGATAATGAACAGGTTAGCTAAATTCAGTGATGACGAATCAGATTAATGACTGAGTCCAGTTTAATGGCTTTAAGTGGAAGTTAAAGCAATTTTCTTGCTATTAATAAGTAACAACTCACTACTGAGAAAATTTTTGTATCGGTTAACAGTTATCCATTTCAAAAATAACTATTCACTGACAATTGAGTAACTGATAAACTTCAATCCTATATTTAATATACAAAATACTTTACAATAATGTAATTAATAGTGAGGAGCATAATGTCTATTCTGATTAGAAAAGATTTACCTAAACACGAGAAGTTTTAATATCATTTTTAGTGCCATTTATACTCTCTAGAATTGAAATTAAGTATTATCAAATAAAGGTATTATTCCTAAAGTCATTTTTTCACCTTAACCAATCTATTTACCGCTCACCAATTACGCTTGATACTTTATTAACCAGATAAATTTTTAGGTTGTTCAGTTCTGCTAGTGAGTATATAACAGATCATTATAAAACCTTATTCAGAGGAAGTCATTATGGAAAATCCTTTGTTTAGTAGATTATTTAACCAGGCTTATGAATTAGAAGATTTTGCCACCGAAATATTGGGCGGGGTATTACGTTCTGATCAAACTTTATTAGATAACTTTGTTAACCAAGTACTAGGTATCAAAGGTAAGCAGTTTAGTATAGAAACACAGGCCACTTACCATGATTTAACTATCGATATGGTTTTTTACAATGAACAAACTTTATGTTTTTTGGAAAATAAAATCGATGCTTTTATGAGAGAGCAAATGGCTCATCTCGAAAAATGTGAAGCCATCTTGTTAACAGAACAACGTGATAATCAAAATGTCTATTTAAGGTACTGTTCTAAATATTACGATACCCAACCCATCAAGGGTATTAATTTTGCCCAATTTCGCTGGGCAGATGTATGCATCTTTTTAGAAACCTATACCCATAATCCATTAGTCAGTGCACTGCTGGATTTTATTAAGGAAAGGGAAATGAAAGGGATAACCGAATTGGATGCTGATGATTTGCTGGCTATGTCAGCCTTAAATAATACCATTAGGAAAATGGATGAATGTTTAGACTCTATTGCGGCTGAATTTACTATGCTATTTGGTTATCCAACGAGGGGTAGACCCAAGGAAACGTTGGAACGCTTGAAATTATTAGTGCAACTCAACTCTTATCGAATGATGAAACAAGATATTCTTGGGGGTGAAGGGGGGTGGTCTGAAATCACCGTTTGCTTTGATTATGAAAAATTAACTAGCCCTTCAACTATGTTAGCCGTATGGTATTGGTGTGATCGTTCTCATAGCCAGTATGAATCCTTAAAAGAGCTTTTTAAACAAAATAAACATATTTTTGCCATTCAACCAGGATTTTTGTTTGAAGAAAGACCCATCGGTTTGAGGATGCTCATTCAAAAATCCTTAACCGATTTTAAGGACGAATCACATCAGTTACAGGCTATTCATGACTGGTTCGTTGAAACTTTATGGGTCTTTAGAAAATTCGCTGATAAAACGCCCCAACTCCAGTGGAACTTGCCCACTTAATCGCTAAACTAGAGGTAGTCTATAAAACGAGATGTGATTCCAGAACTGGGAGGAGGTCAAATCTATCAGTACCGTGCCGTTAGAAAGGGTTTCACGATGAAAAATGTTTTGTTTAGCCGACTATTAAGTTTATACACCTCGCCCGTGTCAATGGAAAAATTTATCACTGAAATACTTGCTGGTATCTTACGTTCTGAACAGAGTTTATTAGATAAATTTGTTAACACGATCTTAAATATTAAAGGAACTCAATTCCAAGTCGAAACGGATCAAAATTACGGTGAGATAAAGCCCAGTATGAGTTTCTTCAATAAAGATTCGTTGTGTTTTCTCGAAAATAAAGTTGAATCCTTTGAAGAAAATAGCCAGTTAGAAACCTATAAAATTTTTCTGCAAGATCAACCCGCCGATCTGAAAGTCTACCTGAGATATTGCACTCAATATTACGAAAAGAAAAATATTAAAGATATTAATTTCAAACAATTCTTCTGGTCAGATATCTATACTTTCTTGGAAACATTTTATTCAACCAATCTGTTAGTTCAACTATTTCTTGATTTTCTTAAGGAAAAAAATATGAACCACCTAACTGAGTTGAATACTGAAGATTTAGTTGCTATCAATCATTTACATGAAACCCTTGAGAAAATGGATATTTGTCTAGATTCAATAGCCGCTGAAATGACCGAATTATTCGGTAATCCCACCATCGGCTCCCCCAAAAACCATCAAGAACGATTACGTGACCTAGGCACTTTTAAGCAATATCATATGAGTAAACATCCATTATTACAAGGTGGTAATGGTGAGTGGGGATGGTCAGATATTCGTATTAGCTTTGCCTATAATGAAGAACCCACTAAATTAATAGTTTGGTATTGGTGTGGTAGAACCCATAGCCAATATGAATTGTTGAAAAACTCATTAAAAAACATCAGCGATTATTTGTTAACTTCCCGGGTTTAGCGATTGAAGAAAGGCCAAATTGGTTGGTCATCGCGGTTAAAAAACCACTAGCAGAATTTTATTTAGAACCCAAACCCCTACAAGCTATTCGCGATTGGTTAAGTAGTGTGTTACCGATTTTTAGAAGATTTGCGGATAAAACTCCTGAATTACACTGGAATATTCCTAAGTAGGTAGTTGGAGATGTCAACCTAAATAAATCCTAAGCTTAAGGATGTACACCATACTAGGTGCATTTTCCCAAAATGATTATGCCTAAGTTGGTTTATCTTATCATGCTGCCGGTGTTATGAAGAATTTGGTTTACCAACACCCGTAGCGTACTGGTTTACTCTTAGCCTGATACAAAATAGTCTTCACACCTATTTTTCAAAGTCGCTAGCTTTTGACTCCTCACGGTCGGTGCGTGATGACCATCGCCTAACGCACCTGACTAAAAACTGTCTAAAATATTGATATTAGAGATTATTTTTAATATACCTTAAAATGGCTTGCCTTCATAAAAAAAGTAATTTTATGAAGGCTTTAGGTAATAAAATAACCAGATTTAATTATTCTTGCTCAGATTTCTTGCGAGTAGTAGAACGTTTTTTACGAGAAGTTGATGGCGTTTTTGTAGTTGAAGAAATTTTCGCCGAATCGGCTTGATTTATCTTAGTTTCCGTGGACTGGATCAATTTCTCATCGGTGTCTTCTTCTATTTCATCTTCCTCTTCTTCTAGAGCGGGCTTAAGAATAATACCAGCAAGTGGTGGCAACGTAATTGGCATAGAATAAGGCCTATCCATCCAAGGATATTTTTCAGCCATGAGTACATTAGCACCATTGCCGACATTGCTACCACCATAGCATTGAGCATCGGAATTAAAAATTTCATCATAACGACCCGGTTTGGGCACACCAATGCGGTAATTATGACGGGGTACCGGCGTGAAATTAAGGGCGATAATCAGCATTTCTTTATCACTTTTACGCAAAGCAACGAGTATAGATTGTTCGGCATCGTGACAATCAATCCATTCAAAACCTTGCCATTCAAATTCGTATTTATACAATGCTTCTGATTGGTGATAAAGCTTATTTAAATCTTTAACCAATGATCGTACACCTTGATGAAAAGGGTATTCTAGTACGTACCAATCCAGAATTTGGGCACTATTCCATTCGGTTCCCTGACCAAATTCAGTTCCCATAAAGAGTAATTTTTTGCCAGGATGAGTAAACATATAAGTGTAGATTAAACGCAAATTGGCAAAGCGTTGCCATTCATCCCCTGGCATTTTATTGAGCATCGATTGTTTACCATGCACCACTTCATCATGGGAAAAAGGTAACAAGAAATTTTCCGTAAACGCATATAACATACTGAAAGTTAACATGTTTTGATGATATTTACGATGAACTGATTCTTTGGAGATGTAACTCAAAGTGTCGTTCATCCACCCCATATTCCATTTCAGGCTAAAACCTAATCCACCGGTTTCTACTGGACGAGTAACTTGAGGCCAAGAAGTAGATTCTTCTGCCATAATTAATACACCGGTATGTTCACCATGAGCAACCGTGTTTAATTCTCTTAAAAAAGCAATGGCTTCTAAATTCTCCCTGCCGCCATATTGGTTAGGAATCCACTCGCTACGGGAATAATCTAAATAAAGCATCGAAGCAACCGCATCGACCCGTAAGCCATCAATATGAAATTCTTCGAGCCAATACAATGCACTAGATAGGAGGAAGTTCTTCACTTCATAACGACTGTAATTATAAATCAAGGTTGCCCAGTCTAAATGTTCTCCTTTCCGCGGATCTTCATGTTCGTAAACCGGAGTACCATCAAAACGAGCTAATCCATGTGCATCTTTAGGAAAATGGGCGGGGACCCAATCTAAAAACACGCCGACATGATGTTGGTGACAATAATTGACAAAATAACGAAAATCATCCGGATTACCATGGCGGCTAGTAGGGGCATAGTAACCCGTTGTTTGATACCCCCAAGAGGCATCATAGGGATGTTCAGTAACCGGTAATAGTTCAATATGGCTGAAACCTAGAGCAGTGACATATTCTATTAAGCGATGTGCTAATTCACGATAATTGAGCAATTCTCCTTCGGGACCACGTTGCCAAGAACCTAAGTGAACTTCATAAATTGACATCGGTTCATGAAGCCAATCTCTTTTTTGACGTTGTTCTAGCCATTGGTTATCAGTCCAAACATAAGCCGTATCATTGACTACAATAGAGGCGGTTTTAGGACGTACTTCAAAATATTGCCCATAAGGATCAGATTTATAAAAGACATTACCGGTTTGACGATTGCGAATTTCATATTTGTAAAATGTTCCTGTGCCAACATCGGGAATAAACAATTCCCAAATTCCATTACTACCGTGGCTTCGCATCGTATGACTTCGCCCATCCCACCGATTAAAGTCTCCAACCACACTAACCCGCTCAGCATTGGGTGCCCAGACGGCAAATAAAACACCGCCTATTCCATCGACTTCATGGACATGTGCCCCTAAAAATCGGTAAGCATGCCAATGTTTACCTTCGCTAAATAAATGCATGTCAAAATCAGATAATTGCGGTAAAAAGCAATAAGGATCATGGGTAATGTGTTCGCGGTGATCTTTATCTCGCCAAATAAAGCGATAATGATTCGGTATTTTGACGGTTGCTTCACCTTCCCATTCAAATAAATCAGTATTAGGAATACGTTGCATCTGGAGATTACCCTCAGTAATAGCCACTTCTTCGGCATAGGGAATATAAGCACGGATAATCGTGCGATTGCCAATGGTATGCTTGCCTAGCACAGAAAAGGGATCATGATGACGCGCTTCGATAACTTTTTGTAATTCGAGATCCAAATGTGTGGTTGTCATGTGCTTCCTCTGCTCGATTGGGAGAAAATTCATTATTTGAGAATGGTAAATATTAAACCAAGTTACGCGTTATATGCAACTAATTGTTTTTATTATTTTTATCTAAATTAAATTGTGGGAATTCAATAGGAATGGTGATAGACCGGCTAAGTATTAGTGGTATCTTTTATTGCCTTGGTAACTAGGTATACCTATTTAAATCAGTCAAAAACCTGATAACAGTTAACTGATAACTGATTTTACCTCGTAGCCGAAATTTTCGGCTAATCTAATACTAACAACCGTCTCCTTGAATCGGTTCAAGCAACATCGGTTTAACTTTTTGATGTTTCACCATCTGGGATTCAAAAATAGGGGTGTAACTTAATACCCGTTCAACATAATCACGAGTTTGATTAAATGGAATTAGCTCTACCCAAATATCGGGCGGGAAACAACGATATTGTTCTATCCAGCGTTTGACACGAGTGGGACCAGCATTATAAGCGACTGTAGCCAATAGATGATTATTATTGAAACGATCTAACAAAGATCTTAAATAACGAGTACCCAATTGAATATTGATATCTGGAGCTAAAATATCTTCGTCATTTTTTAATTCAATTTGTTGCTGATTGGCGATCTCTTGCGCAGTAGCTGGCATCAATTGCATGAGTCCTAGCGCCCCGGCGCTGGAGACGGCATCCGTTTGAAAAGCACTTTCTTGGCGAATAATACCATAAACCCATTCAAACTCAATATCTTGTTTTTGAGCATGAGTTAGAACAGTATCATAAAAAGGTAAGGGAAACCGTATTTTGAGATCATCGTCATAATTCGCTTTAGCAATAGTAGCAATAGCACGATCATGCCATCCCCATTGGTGAGCTAGCACTGCGGCGGTTTTTAATTCTTCGATATTCAAAGTGGGTAACACCGCTTGCCATTCTTCTCGGGCATAAGCGGTTAAACCAACAAAGTATAATTCCCGGGCACGTAGCAAACCGCTTTTTTGCGCTAACAACTGATCTTGAACGGACTGATTAACCGGTGGTAATGATTGCGATCGGAGATAATAGGGTTTACCAAGTCGTTCCGCCGCTAAAAAACCATAATAGTGACGATGTCGGGATAAGTCCTGAAATAATTGCTCCGCTGGCTCAGTTTCGCCATTTTGTTCTAGGGCACGTGCCTGCCAATATTGCCACTGATATTCGCTTCGTTCTGACGGAGGTAAAGCTTGGATTAGTTTTAGCACAGTTGACCAATCTTGGTGAACTAGCGCTACTTGTAATCGAGCTTGGTTAAGGGTTTTATCAGCAAAATGTTTATCAATAGCCGCTAACCAAACTCCAGCTTGGGGATGATTTTGTTGAGCACCGCTCAAAGCTAAGTAACGGGAAAATTCAGCTTTTGCTGATGATTTAAAAGCATATTTCTTCTGCAATTCACTCCACGCTGGGTAAGCTTTATCGAGATCTTGATTCGCTAGCTTTTTCAATCCATAGAGCAGGATTTCTTGTGCCAATGGTGAATCAGAATAGTCAAAATTTTTAATCGTAGTAGCGGGGTCATTATGCATCGCTTGCCAGCGACTAACCCATTTTTTATAGGTATCGGATGTTAAATTTTTAGCGAGATAATTAACTAACCGATTATTACCTTTAGCCATGGCGAGGTGAATACGTTGCCAGCGTAACTCATCAGTGAGGGAACCTTCGTCAAGCAGATAGTTAAATAGCGGGTCACAAGCTTGCGGTTGCGATTGACCGACTAACCATAATTTTTTAACCGCGTTTACTACACCGTTCAGTTGTTTAGTATTAATACGCGCTTGCCAAAGATAGCATTGTAAAACAGTACTTTTTTGCGGTTGATAAGCGGTCAGAAAAGTTTCCCAGTCACGCTGCTGAGCAAGATAAGTTAGCCATTCTGTTCTTAATAATGAACTAACGAGACTGGTTTGGTATTGGTTGAGAAAATCAGAGATAATCTGCTTATTTTCTTGATTAAAAGTATTTTTTAGATAGAGGTATTGTAAATAAGGTATAATCGGGTAATCTGCTAATTTGGTTGATAATTGTTTAAAAGTATCAAAATTTTTAGTTAGAATGGCTTGATGAGCTTCTTTAAAATGCCAACGTTGTTGCAACCAATCATCACTAGCGTACCCTGATGAAATAGGCATAAATAACAGGCAAAGGCTCCATAGGCAAAGACGATTTATTGTTTTAATCGAAAAATGAATAATTGTCATAGTACACCTACTTGAAAATTAGCATATTCGGGATCAGGGTGAGCGCTTATTAATCATTTAATCTTTATGGCGTCGGCCTTGTTCTTGAGCGGCAGTTAAAATACCCCTTAAAATATTAACTTCTGAATCAATCAGTTGTATTCTGTTAAATAGGCGATGCAGCCGTCGCATTAATCGTCTGGGTTTGAGCGGGTCTAAAAAACCAATATCAATTAAGGTTTGTTCTAGATGTTGATAAAATTGTGCCATGGCTGCCGCTGAAGCGGGGATAACTCTGAAAGTCAGTGATTTTTTCTTTAAATTCCCTTCAGTGGTTAATTGCAATTCTTCACTGATTATTCTTAATTCATAAGCGATGATTTGAACTGCAGCAGCGACATTCAACGAACCAAAGGATTGATTGGTTGGAATTTTTATCATAGCGTGACATTGATCTAATTCTTGATTAGTTAATCCAGAATGTTCTCTACCAAAAATAATAGCAACTTTATGGTGAGGTATAGCCAGCAGTTGTTCGGCACAAGTACGTGGCGTTAGTACTGGCCAAGCGATACTGCGTTGCCGAGCACTGGTACCCAAGATTAAATGACAATCTTGGATACTCGCCGCGAGATTGTCAAATAGTTGGGCATGTGCTAACACATCATCGGCACCAGTGGCACGTGCCGTGGCTTCGGCACAAGGAAATTGTTGGGGTTGTACCAGTGCTAATTGAGATAAACCCATGGTTTTCATAGCACGGGCAGCAGCACCAATATTACCTGGGTGAGTAATGCCCACTAAAACAATTTTAATATGGTCCAGCACGGCTTTATCGTTCCGGTCATTAACTCAGCAATTGTTATACTCGGTTGCTACCAAGAATAGTTCCATTCCATCGGGCAAAAATTCTTTCCCACCACACTGGTCGGTAACGGCTTACTAACTAAGCTTTATTCCTGAACACCATAGAGTATTAAAACCGCTGAGAGTTGATTTAGTCGGAATTAACCACTGGCTCGCTGACCACTTTTAAGGTAGCTGGAACACTTTTACCATAAATATCCGGTTCATACATTTCTTCTGCCTGGGTTGCCATGATATTAAATTCACCCGGTGCTATCGCTTGGGCTACATAAGCTAAATGATAGTTTCCGGCTGGCAGATAATCTGAATAAAAAATAGCGGCATGATGACGTAATTCTTGGTGATAGAAACTCCAGAAAGCCACATTATATTCTTCCCAATCGTTATGACTGAACCAAATTGAACCACCTGCATATTGCCCTTTAGCTTTAGCAGCATCGGTTTGTGAGGCAGTAGCTAAATCCCGATTAACGGGTTCTAAACCACCTGGTATGGGGTCATTGACTACGACAAAGTAACGTGGCGCTGGTAGCGATACGTAAAGATCAACTCGAACGAGTTCACCCGTTTTTAGGGTTAGTGGATTACCTAGTTGCGACCACTTCCCATTACGTTCAACATGATATTCGCGCTTGACTTCAATCCCGGCATTAATAGCATTTGCTTTCGCATTTTTTTCAGAATAAGCTAGTCGCACCGTGTAATACAGTCGTCCCTGTCCTTCACGTTCCAATTTAACTTGAGCTTTCTTTCCCGGACCAGTTGCGGTCATCGCATGGCTAAAAGTCACCGGTGGATTTTTGACATTATCAAATTGAGTTTCACCCAGTTGCTGAGTATCTAGCCAACCCCGCACGGTCATCACTGGTGCTGCGGTTTCGTAAATCCGGGCATAAGTAATAAGTGCATTCATACAAAACAGATTTTCTTGAGTATTTTCCCAATGACCTTGAGTATTACGCTGTGCGGTAATCTGTCGAACCAATTTGAACAGAATATCTCCAATTTGGTTAGACTCGGTTGTTGTCTTTTCGTCATACTCACTTAAACTACTCAGAATAGCGCATTGTGTGCGTAAAGTAGAAGATAACAAATGTTGATAACCCGCATCTAAATTTTCGGTAAAAGCAATTCTCCCAGCCGTTTGGTCGGCATGAGCTAGAATCATATCCACGACTTGAGTACGTATACTTTGCGTTCCGGGTATCTGCAAGGCCGCCGCTAAAAATTGTGCTTGACCAAATAAATCCATTTCTTTGACATGTCTTTGATAACGGTGTAAATCACTGCGAGTCACTTTACCCGATTTAGCTAAAGCCGCTAAAGCAACGGCTCGAACTGAGGAAGCCATGCCGGAATCATAAAAGTCCGGAGTTATATTTTTGCGTAATAAAGTGAGTAAATATTCATGTAATTTGTTTTCTACCATTGAGGGAATCTTATAACCGGCCTCACGTAACCAATTGAAAGCTAAAGCAGTATAAGCACTTAAATAAGGACTCACTCGCTCATCGGTAGGGATATAGTAAGCCATACCCCCATTGGGAGCTTGATACTCAGCCGCGTGTTCTTGCAAAGTTTTATCGGGTAAAGTTGCACTATCTGGCCAAGTTAGGCTAGTAGACAAATAGGCTTGCAATTGTTGGTAGTGAGAAGCCATCATTCCTTTACTCAGTTTTTGTTCCCAACAAGCATAAGGATAATCACGCATATATTCAAAAGCACCATCAATTCCGCCTATCACGGTGGGAGAAGCGATGACACTCAAACCACCCACATCTGTATAAATATCACTTGGAAATTGGATAGATTCTGTGACCGCATTTTTTACGGTGGTACCATAAGTCGCTACAGTAGTATGTGGCTGACGTGGTCGTATTTCTAAAGTTTTGGTTAACCCGTCTCGTTCAGACTTATCGATAGTAGTCGCCGTAGCATCAAAATGAATGGTACCTGTTGCCAGGGTTTTGAGTGGTAACCAACGTGTATAACGTTGATAAGGCTTAGCTTTGAACTGATAAGTACGCTGTGCTGGTGTAACCGCATTATCCGTTGTTACCGGCATGGTTACCGGGCCACTAGCCGATAAAATTACTTCTATATCAAGCGGTTGTTCAGTTCGATTCATGATATTGAAGCCAGCTTGAAAACTATCACCAGTCATCACTTGATTGGGTAAAACGGGTCGAATTTCGATGGGTTGATTAACTTTAAAGGTTGTATCACCTAAACCCATACGATCGGTTGGTGTTACCGCCATCACTAATACCCGCCAACCGGTCAAGTTATCTGGCACCGTAAATTGAAACTGCGCTTGACCAGCAGCGTCGGTTTTTAGAGCCGGATTCCAATAGCTAACAAATTTAAATAGCGATCGCATACTCAAACCGGTGCCACCATCACCACCAGCATTAGCCCCTTTTTTCTCAAATTTTTGACGCCCAATTAACCGCATTAATAAACTAAAGTTCTCCATATCCAAACCATCTAAGGTATAAAAGCCTTTATACGGATCAAAATAATTTCGTCCTTGGGTTAACAAGTCAAATACAGATTCATCTAGTACCGTAATCGCTAGTTCTATGGGTTGAGCTTTTACCTCTGATTGTCGCGCTTTAGCTTGCAGATGAACAGTTACTTGTTCACGCGGTTTATAAACTGGTTTATCAGTTTGAATATCAACCACTAATTCTTTATAAGGATCTTTTACCTCAGTTTGCACATAACCCATGCGAAAAGCGGGCTTACCGAGGTCAACCTGATTTTGGTCTAATGGCTTATCAACTCGCGGTGACATTACGGTGACTGAAACAAAGAAACCCGGAACATAATCCGGTTCAACGGGAACTTCGACTATTTCCATACTCTGAGCTAAGGGGGTTACCCAACTTTTCATAATTCCCAAACGTTCCACTGTAACCAGGGCTTGGCTTCCCGGATAGGGATTTTTTACCAGATAACGAGCGGTTTCGCCGACTTTATAGCTAGTTTGTTCCGGGACAATCTCCAAACCATTACCAGGCTCGGTTTCCCACAAAACATAATCTTGCCCCATTGCCCATTGTTCTAGTTTCGTTTGATGGACACGACCCTGTTTATCTTTAATTTGAGCGGTTATCTGGTAAGCACCGGCTTTAGCGGGGACAAAAGTACAAGTTGCCGGTACCGAAGTCAACTGAGCTAAGTTTTCTTGACAAGAATTGACGGTTACCCATTCATATTCATAGTGAGTTAAATAAGCGTTACCGGCACCTTTGACTTGGGCCGCTTTTGCAATTTCGTGTTCTATTTTGATGGTCATGGCCGTGTCTGTCACCGGGTTACCTTGTTCGTCAATAACCATCAGCAGAATTTTGGCGGCTTTCCCCGTCGTTAACATCCAACTCGTTTCTTTGAGGCCCACAAAACGATCCCGACCAACATAATCAGCCGTCGTGCTATTAGCCACATCTTTGCCGCGATCATCGCGTACCGCACTTTCTACAGTTAATTTACCATACAATACTTTAGAGGTTGCTGGTACCGTAAAAGTCGTTGATAATTCACCTTGGTCATTGAGTTTGGCTTCAGTACTATAAATGGTTTCATCATCGATATCATCCAGATAGACATCAAAGCTAAAACCTTTAGTTTGTGGATATTCTGGTATCAATGGTTGCTGGCTTAAAATAGCGTTCACTTTAGTTTGGGCATCAACATAAGGTCCACCGGCATGTAAATTAGCATGCGTATTAACCGTCACTGGTTCGCCTAAATGGAACTGTTTACCATTCAGTTCGGTATAAACTCGAAAAGGTGATGGGGTAAAGTCACTCACCAATACCCGCATCGGTTGCCAAGTGGTGCCTTCTTTAAAGTTAGCTGATAACTCGAAGGAATACCAACCAACCGCTGCCGTTTCCGGAATGGTAAATTCACCGTGGTGAGCACCAAATTCGGATAGGTTAAAATTTTTGACTTCATGAACGACTTTTCCTAAGGGGTCTAATACTTTTAACGTATAACCCTCGGTGGGTGCAGCCACAAAAGTTTCATTACTTTGGTCACGAACCAATAACTTGTATTGTACCGTATCACCTACTTTATAAACCCCTTGAGCTGTCGTACCCCAAGTGTGAATATGGCCATATTTTGGCTGCATATCCGGGTAAAAACTATAATCGGTTACTAAATCAGAAAAATAAACTCGAAATGAAGAATCAATAGGAAGTAAAGCGATATCTTGATTTTTTTGGCAACGGATAAAAAATCGGGGTTCGGTTTGATAATCGCCATACACATAAGCATAACTTAATTTTGGATCTAAAGTCGCGGTGCCGGGTAGAAAGGCCCTGCCTTGGCTATCTGTTACCGCTGTGGCAAGTGGCTCAGGTAGGTTATTATCGGGTGCATAGGTATCGAGATAAATAGAAATATTCGCACCAACAACCGGTTGTCCCGTGGCAAAATCGGTTACCCACACCAACGTATTATGATGACCCAACTTCGCTTGGAGATGAAATGGGGTAACTTGGCTAAAAAACCAGTTATAGGTCTTAGCATCGGCATTATTAATATCCGGTTGTGTAGTAAAATAACCTTGTACTACTCCAGAAGGCGTTGGAATTAACTCACGAATACCGAAAGGCATTTTAAAGGCAATATCTTTGACACGGGGTGGAGACAAATGGTGATTTTTCTTTACTGACCAACCGGTTGGATTGAGTAAATGATAATAATAATTGACTTGGTCTATGTTAGTGACATATAAGGGAACTTCACTGTCAACCCCTTGTTCTAAAACAGAGATTTCATGTTCAAATACGTGCTTTGGTGCCCGGTGATCAGTCAGAAAAGACATTTCCACTGGAACCGCTAAAGTTCTACCAAAATTATCTTTAAAACCGATATTATCTATTTTTAACTGGTAAGTATGATAAGCTTTTAAATTCTCTGGTAAGTCAATGGAATAAATTTGATCTTTTTTATGAGGGCTGTCTAACTGTGAGTCAGTATAAATATTTTCCCAGGGATCGTAATCGGTGCGCCCACCAGCTAAATCTGGCAAAATTAATAAATGTTGTTTCGCAACTTCTTTGATTATCGGACTAGAAAAACGTAAAGCTACGCTGGCTAATGGATCACAACGTTGTGGTTCATTAGGTTCACCGGGAAAGGCAATGAAAACCGATTCGTCTTGTAAGGTGGTACATTGTACCCCTAAAAATTGAAATTGCGGAAAAGTGTGAAAGGCAACTACTTCCCGTTTTTCAATACTCGGCATCGTTCCCAGATAAGATTGAATTCCTGGCTCAACTTTAAGTTGAATTGGGGTATCTAAGGGTAATAATGAATTAGGAGCAACCAACCAAGTCTGGGCTACAGTAGCTGGTAAGTCAGTAGATTGTTCTTCTTCATCCTTAATGGGCTGAGCTTCTTTGAGCGCAATTCGTTGGCCATTTGGTTTTTGAAAGTAAAGATGTTTCTCTACTGAATCACGCTTGACCAATTGGTTAAACTCTACCCGAATTTTAGGCATACCTGGTGCTTCCCAAGTTTGAAACGAAGTATCACTAATAGCCGGTCGTTGTGTAATAAAAACTTGGCGAACCGGTTGGGTCAAAGTTTGCTTATTTTCTGTCATAATGCCGGGCTTAACTTCAATTTCATAGCGTGTTGCTGGTTGGAAAGCGGTCTCATCACCCAATTGACAAGCTAAACTAGAAGTGTTAAGCCAACGCCATTGGCAATTTAAAGCCGGGGTGATAGTAATCGGAATTTCAGCCGCCTCCCGCTCCATTTTACCAAGTGGCACCACGGCTTGATTGAAAGTAAAAACAACTTGTCGTTCTACTGGGACATCTTCACCACTGGGGATAATTCTAAGTATTTCTAGTGGTTTTGACTCATTTAAGGTGGCTGAATCGAAGGCAGCCCATACCGGTACCACACCGAGTAGATTAATCCAGGTGAAGCATAATAACCCAAAGGAACTTAGCTGAATCATATGGTTGTTCTCACAGTTAACTAAGGAGATAGCGCGTAGTATGCACTTTTTTAACGATAAAATTAAGTGGATAAGAAATAAATTTTCCAGCCATTATTTTTTGAATCTACCGATGAGCAGTAAGAAAAAATGAACACTCACTTATCGACCGGATTAACCACAACTAAAAATACCCAAAATTATAAACTAACTGATTGATTAGCTGTGAATAAACTAACAACCTCCACCCAACAAGAGAAGCCATGGCGTGATAGTGTGGAATTGTTACGCACCTTAATTAATGCCTCGCCAGATATTATCTGTTTCAAAGACGGACAAGGATGTTGGTTAGAGGCTAATCAGGCTATTCTCAAATTATTTCAATTAGAAAAAATAGACTATCAAGGCAAAACGGATTACCAACTAGCCCGTTTAACTCACCCGATGTATCGAAATACTTTATTAGTTAGTGAAATTTCAGACAAGATGGCGTGGCAAGCCCAGTTGCCTATTCGTCAAATCGAAACGATTCCGATTGCAGCGGGTGAAAACTTGATTTTTGATGTGATCAAGGTACCTATTTTCGATGTTCAAGGTAATCGCCAAGGTTTGGTCATATTAGGTAGGAATATTACCGAATTAAAACAGGTGGAAGAGTCTTTACGGCATATTAATAAACAACTGACGATAAAAATCGATGAATTAGATCAGCGGCATCAGGAAATTATTTTACTCAGTAAAATGAGTAATTCATTACAAATCTGTTTGACCATAGAAGAAGCTTATCGGGTTATTGTCCGCTTCATGAAGCAATTATTTCCACAAACACAAGGCATGTTAGCGCTACTTGATGACAGTGCTACTCAGTTAGAAAGTGTTGCCCGATGGAAAGAAAATAAGTCAGATGAAAAAATACCCAAAACCGTTTTTGCCGTAAAAGATTGTTGGGCTTTGCATCAGAACCGTATTTATTATATGGGCAATTCAGCAACCTATCCACTTTGTCACCATATTTTGCCCAATTCAGTAGCTATTTATTTATGTGTTCCGCTGATGGCGCAAGGTGAATTACTCGGGTTGCTTCATATTGCCCAATCTCATTTAACGACCGAACCTTTGGGTGAATCTCATCAACGCCTCGCCGAAACCGTTGCTGATCAAATTGCCCTGGCATTGGCTAATCTCAAATTACGTCAAAATTTACAAAACCAATCTACCCGTGATCCGCTAACTGGATTGTATAATCGCCGCTATTTGGAAGAAACTTTAGAACGAGAATTTCACCGCGCTCAACGCCATAATCAAACTGTTGGCGTAATTATGGTCGATATTGATTACTTTAAGCAGTTTAATGATCAATTTGGGCATGATGCTGGAGATGTGGTACTGCAACAATTAGGTCAATTTTTAAATGAACATATTCGCAAGGGTGATATTGCTTGTCGATATGGTGGTGAAGAATTTACTCTCATTTTACCTGGTGCAGCTTTAGAAGTGGTTCATACCCGCGCCAAAGTATTAAATACCAAAGTCAAGAAGCTTTCAGTGCAACATCGAAACCAAGACTTAGGCGTGATTACTTTATCGATAGGTGTCGCTTGTTTTCCCCAACATGGCAGCACCGCAGAGGATGTTTTACACGCTGCCGATGTCGCTTTATATCATGCTAAGGCTCAAGGACGAGATCAAGCCATCGTAGCTAATTAATTAGTTCAGTTGTTATTTGAGACGAATATTTTCCCGCTAAAATTGACTAAACTTAAATGAATAAAAATGCAATTATTAACTAGTAACAATGAGGTCATTATGATGCAAACCGTAAAAATTATCCTAGCGTTGTTCATTATCAATTTGTTATTGATAGGTTGTGTCACCAGTCGTTCAACTAATGTCTACACGGAAGGTCAAGCACTAGAAGCAGAAGATGTTGAAGAAGGTGTAGTAGAAAGTGTCGAAGCCGCTACGATTAGAAAAGATGGTACGATTGTCGGCTCAGTTGGGGGGTCAGTTATCGGTGGAATTGCGGCCAGCGGGGTAGGCGGTGGTAAAGGTCAAGCCATTGCAACCACCGGTGGCATTATTCTCGGTGGCTTACTGGGACACTTAATCGAGCAAGGGGTTACTGACCGCGATGCGCTAAAAGTCGTCGTGAGATTACAGAGTGGCAAGAAAATTGTGATCGTACAAGAAGCCGATGTCACTTTTCAACGAGGCGAACGGGTTAACGTTTTTAGCAGCCGAGTAGATAATACCAAACGAGTTGCTAAACTTTGACCCCCACTTTGCTATTACCAGCTACCACTTACTTACAGGAAGCCGCCCAACAATTAGCGGCGGCTTTCCGTTTTACTATCATCAACCAGCCACCAACGACACCATCTTGGTTTTTATACCTCACTGAAACCCGTTTAGAATTAAGAGATCCAACTATTGCAACTGGACCAGTTTATGTTGATTTTGTTGGTGGAACATTAGGTTATCGTCATCGTCATGGTGGTGGGCGTACCCAACCTTTAGCCAAAGCCATTGGTTTAAAAAAAGGAATTTGTCCCACCATACTGGATGCCACCGCCGGTTTAGGTCGGGATGCTTTTGTGTTAGCGGGATTGAATTGCCGGGTACACATGGTGGAACGTTCACCGGCTGCTGCCGCTTTGTTACAGGATGGTTTACAACGTGCCCAACAAAATCCACAACTCAACGCTTTTATAACAGCACACTTGCAATTATTGCATTATGATGCTCAAGATTGGTTGAGATCGGAATCACCACGCTATGATGTTGTTTACTTAGATCCCATGTATCCTCACCGCCATCAATCGGCTTTAGTCAAAAAAGAAATGCGCTTACTTCGGCAATTAGTCGGCGATGACCACGATGCCTATTGTTTACTGCAAACCGCATTATCCCATGCCAATCAACGAGTCGTGGTAAAACGCCCTCAATGGGCACCGACTTTAGGTGATAGCCATCCCAATTTTAGTATTCATAGTGAAAACACTCGATTTGATGTTTATTTAGTTAAAAATACTTAGATTTGTCCTTCCTTAACGGCGTACACTCTCTTTTATTCATCGGTTACACAACCTTCTGAAGCATTCTTAACATTTTTAATATATTTATATAAGGTACCACGGGTGGCTTTATAGGGTGGGCTAATCCACTGAGCCTGACGTTGAGCCATTTCTTCAGCGCTAAGGGCCACATTTAATTGATTATTTTGTGCATCGATGGTAATAACATCACCATTTTTAATGACGGCAATCGGCCCACCTTCTTGAGCTTCTGGTACAATGTGGCCAACAATAAAACCATGTGAACCCCCGGAAAATCGGCCGTCGGTTATCAATGCCACGTCTTTGCCTAAACCAGCACCGATAATAGCCGAAGTTGGGGTGAGCATTTCTGGCATGCCGGGTCCACCTTTGGGTCCTTCATAGCGAATAACTACTACATCACCTTTAACAATTTCTTTTCGCTCTAGTGCTGCAAGCATGTCTTCTTCGCTATCATAAACTTTAGCCGTACCCCTGAAACTAAGACCTTCTTTTCCAGTAATCTTAGCGACTGCACCACCCGGGGCTAAATTACCTTTCAAAATTTGAATGTGTCCATTGGGTTTAATGGGATTTTCCAGCGGATGAATAATCGTTTGATCCACCGCTAAATCGGGTACATGAGCTAAATTCTCTGCTATCGTTTTGCCGGTGACGGTTAAACAATCACCCTTTAATAAACCTTGTGTTAACAAATATTTCATAACCGCCGGGGTGCCGCCAATCTGGTGTAAATCTTCCATAACATATTGTCCACTTGGCTTCAGATTAGCAATGAAGGGCACTCGGTTACTAACTTGTTGAAAATCGTCAATCGTTAAACTCACTTCAACGGCTTTAGCCATAGCAATTAAGTGTAATACGGCATTAGTAGAACCACCTAACGCCATGACAATGACTATTGCGTTCTCGAAGGCGGCACGCGTCATAATATCGCGAGGTTTAATATCTTGTTCTAGCAAATAACGGATAGCTGCACCGGCTTGAAAACATTCGTTTAATTTGTTTGCATCCTCTGCTGGCGTTGAAGAGCTATAAGGTAAACTCATACCCAAAGCTTCTATCGCGCAAGCCATCGTATTAGCCGTATACATCCCACCACAAGCACCCGCACCTGGACAAGCTTGTCTCACAATCGTTTGACGTTCTTCTTCTGTAATAGTCCCAGCGAGATATTGTCCATAGGATTGAAAAGCAGACACAATATCTAAGGGTTGATTATTGTTATCATGACCCGGTTTAATAGTCCCACCGTAAATCATTAAAGCCGGTCGATTCAGCCGTCCCATCGCCATGAGACAACCCGGCATATTTTTATCACAACCCGGTAACGAAATATTCGCATCATACCATTGTCCACCCATAACTGTTTCAATGGAATCTGCAATTAAATCCCTTGATTGCAAAGAAAAACTCATGCCGCGCGTTCCCATAGAAATCCCATCACTGACGCCAATGGTATTAAACCGCATCCCCACCATCCCAGCGGCGATAACACCTTCTTTAACTTTAGCGGCTAAATCCAATAAATGCATGTTACAAGTATTGCCTTCATACCAAACGCTAGCAATACCTATTTGAGCTTTATTCATCTCAGCTGGGGTTAAGCCGGTACCATATAGCATGGCTTGAGAAGCTCCCTGCGATTTAGGCTGAGTGATTTTTTTACTAATTTTATTAATTGAGTCGGTCATAATTACGCTATTCCTAAAAAATTGTTGCTCTATTTACGCCCCATTAATGGAGGTAAAATCGCTACAGCCATGCTTTTAATAAAGATGGGTAACTTTTTAATAGTATCATGTAATATTTATAGCGCTTTGTCTATTTAGAAATCTAATTTATATAGATATAAGTAGTTTGTAGGGTCGGTGCAGCAACGCGAAACCGACCCTTATTGATACAAATTGAGGTAATGACTATTCAAATGGTCGGTTACTCTCAGCAGTCGGAGCACGCTTGAAGTGAAATCCAGGCTACCTAAGGAAACTATTGACTTTCTCCTAACACCTGATACAACCGATTTACTACTAAATTTAGAACGGTCACCGCACCCGTCATCTTGCGGTTTTTTCATGTCTGTCATTTTGACGGAAGGAACTCATTGATGACTCGCCCTACATTGGTTCATTATTTTTTAAAAATAAAATATACTGCTCCGAGTAGACAAAAACCAGCCCATAAATAATTCAGGGAAATTTTCTCTTTCATATAAAACAGTGAGAATGGCAAAAATACACTCAAAGTAATGACTTCCTGAATAATTTTCAACTGACTCAAAGAAAGTATCGTGTGACCGACTCGATTTGCCGGTACCTGAATAAGATATTCAAAAAAAGCAATTCCCCAACTCACCATAGCAGCAATAAGCCAAGGCTTATCATTCAAATTTTTCAAATGAGCATACCAAGCAAAGGTCATAAAAACATTACTGAAAATTAATCCAATAACGAGAAACAAAAGGTATTTCATAATAGGAGTTCATCAGATTTACAGTAGATTAATCAACTAACTGGCGCAACTGTTTCGGTCTGAGCATCCAATTTAAAATAGCTTGGCCAACTTCTAGCTGATGAGAAAATTCCAGTGAACAAACAGCGCCTTTTTTCAAAGGCATCCACTGACCAATCTGTCCGGTCAATAACCAACTGGCTAGTTGTCCTAAAGTGGGTTCATGTCCTACTAAAGCCATAATGGGTGCGATTTGAGCTTGTTGTTGTAAATAAGTCAGTATCGCTATCATGGGATGACCGGGTGCAAGGGGATGTAAAATTTCTAGCGGCACTTTTGAGTAAACTTGGGCAATTATCTCTGCCGTTTGTTGGGCACGCAGTAGGGGACTGTGGGCAATGTGATCGATTTGGGGTACAATTTGTTTTAACCCTTGGGCATTTTCCCACATATCAGCTTTGCCTTTGGAACTGAGCGAACGCAATTCATCGGTTTTAGCCTCATTTTCAGCATCAGCGTGACGGATGATTAAAACTTGCATAAAGTGATTTACCTCATCATTCTAGTAAAAAAGATCCCTAATTTTTAAATTGACAGATTAAATGTAGCCATGACTGGCGCATGATCCGAGGGACGTGGTAACCGCCGTAAGTTAATATCAATGAAACAAGTTGTACAAACGGTAGCCAATGCTTGACTGGTTAAAATTAAGTCAATGCGAACCCCATGGTTACGTTGAAAAGCGCGGGTGCGATAATCCCACCAACTAAAAGTTTGGGGGGGTTGTTCAAATAAACGAAAAGTGTCGTATAATCCCAGCGCGAGTAATTTTTGCAAAGCTTCCCGCTCGGGTTTGCTCACCATAATGCCACCTTGCCATGCGCCGGGATCATGAAGATCGCTGTCCTCTGGTGCAATGTTGAAATCACCTAAGACAATTAAATAAGCATATTGTTTTAGACTTTCCTCGACATAATATTGTAGGTGTTGCAACCAATTCAACTTATATTGATATTTATCAGAATAAACCATAGCACCATTCGGTATATATAAATTAAGCACGCGTAACTGTTGATAAGTGGCGCCCAGTAACCGGCGTGGTGAATCAACCCAACGAGGCAAATCGGTAACGATTTCTTGACCCACAATACGACTCAACAAAGCGACACCATTGTAAGATTTTTGTCCGGAAAAAATCGCATGATAACCCGCTGCTTGTATCGGTTCCCAAGGAAATTGTTCATCGGTTATTTTAGTTTCCTGCAAAGCAACAATATCCGGGGTGGTGCGGTTTAACCAATCTAACAATTGAGGTAAGCGAACTCGTAAAGAATTTACGTTCCAAGTAGCTATTTTGAGCATATTACTTCTTTATTTAATAGGAATAGTGATAACAAAGGAGAAATTAATCCATGTTTTATAATAAATTACTTCCCTTGGTTATGGTAGGCGGGTTGTGTCTCTACTCGATTACCTTGCAAGCCAATGGTGAAGTTCAGGAATTTACTTTAGATAATGGCTTAAAATTAATCGTTAAAGCCGATCATCGTGCTCCCGTGGTGGTCAGTCAAATTTGGTATCAGGTTGGTAGTAGTTACGAACCAGCTGGTAAAACTGGTTTATCACACCTATTGGAACATATGATGTTTAAAGGCACTCAAAAGTATCCTGCTGGGGAATTTTCTCACATCATGGCTAAGCAAGGTGCGAGCGAAAATGCCTTTACTCATACTGATTTTACCAGTTACTTTCAAACCTTAGAAAAAAGCCGCTTACCGATTAGTTTTGAAATGGAAGCCGATCGGATGCGTCATTTGATGTTGAATGATCAAGCCTTTGCTAAAGAGAAACAAGTGGTTCTAGAAGAACGGCGCTCACGAATAGAAGATAAACCGATTAGTTTGATGTTGGAACATTTCCAAGCAACGGCTTATCAAACGAGTCCCTACCATAATCCCATTATTGGTTGGATGAGTGATATTGAAAATTGCACCTTAGCCGATTTACAAACTTGGTATCAGCAGTGGTATGCACCGAATAATGCGACAGTGGTGGTGGTCGGTGATGTTGAAGCTCAAGCTGTTTTGAAACTTGCTCAACAGTACTTTGGTCCATTAAAACCCAGTCAAATCACACCACCACCCAGCCGTCCTGAAACTGAGCAATGGGGCATTAAACGCATTACGGTTGCTCGTCCCGCTAAATTACCTTATCTAGCTATGGGCTATAAAACCCCAGTTTTAACTGCTTTAGCACCGTCAGAACAATGGGAAGCGTATGCTTTAGAAGTTTTAGCTTACATTCTGGATGGCGGTAACAGTGCCCGTTTAGCGAAGCATTTAGTACGTGGTAACCAAATAGCGATTTCTACCAGTGTAGATTATGACCTTTATAGTCGCTTAAGCACGTTATTTTCACTATCAGGCATCCCCACCGAACAGCATACTATTGCTGAATTAGAGGCTGCTTTACGGGAACAAATTCAACAACTACAAACTACCCTGGTCACTAAAACTGAATTAGAGCGCATTAAAATTCAGTTACAAGCAGAAGAAGTTTATAAACGTGATTCCTCATTTTACCAAGGAATGCAAATTGGTATGCTCACGACAGTCGGATTAGATTGGCGATTACTAGATCAGTATTTAGATCAAATTAAAGCCATTACCCCGGAACAAATTCAACAAGTTGCCAAAAAGTATTTGATAGATAAAAATTTAACCGTTGCGGTTTTAGAACCTCAACCGTTGGCTAATAATACCCCGACAGATGATACTCAACCAACGACAGGAGTTATTCGTTAATATGAAAACTGGGTTTGTTAATTTATTGATTTTGTTACTCTTGATGGGATTAAGCAGCGAACGTTCTAGCTGGGCAATCCCCACGATTCAATCTTGGCAAACTGATAATGGCATACCGGTTTATTTTGTGCCAGCACCCGAATTACCTATGGTTGATGTCGAAATCGTCTTTGATGCTGGAAGTGCCCGAGATGGCGATAAACCAGGTCTCGCTATGCTAACCAACAGTTTATTAAATGAAGGTGCGGGTGGACATTCTGCGGATCAAATTGCCGAACATTTTGATAACTTAGGTGCTCAAGTCAGCTATTCAGTTGATCGTGATATGGCAACCATCAGTTTGCGTAGTTTGACAGACACGAAATTGTTACAACCCGCGTTAGAAATGTTAGCGGTATTAATCACCCAACCGGATTTTGAGGCAAGCACTTTTGAACGCGTCCGTCAACAAACTTTAGCGGGTTTAAAATATCAACAACAATCTCCCGATGCCATTGCGGAACGAGCCTTTTATCAAGCGGTCTTTGCTGAACATCCTTATGCTACCTTAGCTGATGGCACCCCAGAAAGTGTAGCTCAATTAACTCGAGAAGATTTGAAGGCTTTTCACAACCGTTATTATGTCGCTAATAATGTTATCGTCGCTATCACCGGTGCCTTAGCACGAACCGCAGCAGAACAACTCGCTAATACGTTGGTCAAGCCACTCGTTAAAGGTGACAAAGCACCGGCTTTACCGCCGGTTAAACCGCTTATTGAGGCAAAAACGCTTCACCTCAATCATCCTTCTACCCAGACGCACTTGATTATTGGTCAACCCGGTACTGCACGGAAAGATCCAGATTATTTTACTTTGTATGTTGGTAACTACATTTTAGGAGATAATGGACTCGTTTCTCGATTAGCTAAAGCCGTTCGTGAAGAACGAGGCTTGGCTTATAGTGTTTATAGTTATTTTTTACCATTGAGAGAAACTGGACCATTTATCGCTAGCTTAGAAACGCGCAACGATCAAGCACAACAGGCTTTGCAAGTGGTACAAAGTACCTTACAGGATTTTGTTGAATTCGGGCCATCAACCACCGAACTTAAAGAGGCTAAACAAGGCATTACCGGTAGTTTTCCTTTACGCATTAAAAGTAATAGCAATATTATTGGCTATTTAGCCGTAATTGGTTTCTATCAGTTACCTTTAGATTATTTACAGACTTTCAATCAGAAAATTGAAGCGGTTACTTTGGACAATATCAAGGCTGTTTTTCAGCGGCGTCTCCAGTTAGATAAATTGGTAACCATTACGGTGGGTGGTAGTCCACAAAATCCAGAAGAAAATCGCTAATACTCAGTTGTCGCCGAGAAAATCTTCATTTCGTAGGGCGGGAATTCCTTCCCGCCACTTATTTTTAAAATAGTGACTCTATTGATTTTCAGATTGATTTGGTCTTTCCAATATTTTAAGAAAATAAGTTCGGTTAATAAACACAATAATCATCGAGAGGAAAAAAGCCACTAAAAATAAAATTATTCTTTCTAAAGTGCTTTCTTGGAAAAAATCCCTTGATGGTATTACCTCAAAAAATTTATCCATCTTAGCAAGAATATAACCCGAGATGAAAGCAGAAATAGCCTTTACCATACCAGAAAAATTTTCCTTTTCGTCTGGATTAAAAGGTGATAATAAAGTTCCAATTCCCCAGCCGATGACAAAGCCAAGCAAAATAATCAACCAATTGAATAGGTAAGCTTGATCATCCGCACCTAATTCATAAGCTAGCCAAATAAGCGCTATCCCTATGAATAAAGTAGAAATATTACTGGTAATAATAGTCAAGGGGTAATTTCCCAGTTTTGAGAGTCGATTCATGAAACAATTCTCTTATAATTGCCTTTCTAGAAGAGCCACATAATTAACGGGGGCATGATCAGATAAACATTCTGGCGGATCAGACCAACGAGAATAATCAACACGGTTTTGCCAAGTAAAATTGGTTTTTTTCCGGTCTGCTACCACGACTTCTTCATGAGGCGTAATTAACATTTTATTATCGTGAGTAATGTAATGTAATTCACCAACATGACAAAAACCCAAAGCGGCTAGCGGCACAGTGGTAATTAAATCACGATGATTAACAATTCGGTAAGCTTTTATATTCCCAAAAATCTGGCTAAATTCAGCATCACCCACTCGAGGGGTACCAAAAGTATATAAAGCCTGTGGCGGTCTTCGAGCAGCAGCCAGTGTTGCTAGAGCAGCACCTAAACTGTGACCCGTGTAAAAAACGGGTACTGTCAGTGTTGATAAGTAGGTTTCAACAATTGGCCAAACCTGTTCCAAGGCATTTTTAAATCCGCGATGAACCCGTCCTCCTTCCGCTGACCAACGAATTGGTAAGGTATTCAAATTAGTAAACCAATCTTGAGATTCCTGCGTGCCACGAAACACTAATACCGCAAATGGATCGAGAACATTTTCCTGACATTCAATGATAGCGCCGGTGGTATGGCGTTGACTAAAAAAACGAGTTTCTTGAAGAGAGACCTTGTTAAGTATTTCTGAGCGATTAGGAACAATCAGTTTATTTTGCTTATTTTTATCTTTTCGGTAAATTAACCGTGATAATTCGGCTAACCAAAGCGCGGTACTGCTGCTATAAGCTGAGGCATCAAGCGATAGTTTGGGATAATCAATATTAAAGTATTGTGTTGCTTTTCCCGGATTGAGCAATGCCCCCCAACTATTATCGAATTCGGTTGACATATTTTTTATTGAGGTAACTACTATAATTTAAATAGATAAGCTGGTTCTAGTGGTTGCGTCGAAATAGTTCGTTTTAACATAGCCGTCGCGATCAGATAAGACATCCCCAAGATAATTAGACTCACTAACCCATAATCCGTAAAGGTTAATGGTAGCAAATCAAAATTATTGACTAATACGTGATCAATATAGGGTTTTTGGGTAACAATATCCGCAAAACGCCAACTTAATAAATATCTTACACTTTCGATTAACCAAAGTGCACCCCCCCAAGCTACGATAAAACTTAAAGTAATTTGCATCAGAATGAGATAGTAAATTTGTTGCCAAGATATTCCTTTTGCTAGCAGTATGCCGTAATGATGTTGACGATGTGTAATAACAATACCAATTTGTACCACTAATAAAATCAATAATAATATAAAGAAGAACGGACTATAAACCATTTTTAACATCTCTATCACTTTTTGGATAAATAAAAAGCGGACATGCGCGTCGCGATAAGTGGGATGGATATAAAGCGCTTTACTGGTATCGGTGCTACTTTGAGGTAAATTAGTGATCTTCTCTAAATAAGTTGCTAATTCATCTCGATTCTTAACATAAGTTAACGCTTTTTGGTAACTACCAATTAACACAATCATATCAGCAATTGTTTGAGTTTGAGTACAGACTGTCGTTTTTAAGGAACGCCAAACCGGTGATTGAATCACTTTTTCGCAAGGTTGACAACGAGGTTGATCCTGCCCACAAGCTATAGTCAAATAATCTTTATCATCGTATTGAAAATAATGACTTTCTGATGCTTCGGTAATCGTCAGATAAGGCGGTGACAATGGCTTATCGCCACTTTGCAAGGGAATACCACTTTGTTTGATACAAGACATCACCCAAGTTCTTGGTAACGGGTAAGTCAAGCTAATGCGATTATTATCAATCAGTTGAACTTGTTTTAAGCAATGCTCAAGTGATTTAACCGATTGAGTCGTCGTATTGGTATCAGTCCACAACATCAGTTCTTTAATTCGACGGCTTTTATCCAATTGCGCTTCTGGATAATATTTCAGATTCGTGAAATAAGTAGACACTTTTAAGGCGTGTAAAGTACTTAATGGTAATAAAAAAGCCAACTGGTGCATAGTCGGAATGCGGGGTTGCCAGTGAATATGAAAAGATAATAATTCACGTCGTTCCGTACCCACTTTGACATCTAACCACAGGGTATTATCGGCTAGACAAGCCAGTGGATTTCCCTCGGTTGGGGCGGAGGGTGGCGACCAAAAAGGCAATTGTTGTTGCACAGCCGCAATATAAGCAGCACAATTAAAATACTGTTTAAACAAGCTTTCGCTTACAACTATTTCCAATGGCACTGGCAAAGATTGGGTCGTGACGGTGGTAACGGAGTTATTGACTCCCAATTGCCAAAGGGGATCAATCGAGGAAACGGCCCAACCTTCAAAAGAAACTTTGTTATCCCATACCGGATGGGTACTGACGGGTAAACTCGCTTCATACGACTCGACTTCACGATAAGGATAAAATTGAATACCCGCTGATTGTAACCACTGTCGATCTAAACCTTCCTCATTATTAGCTGCCACCCAAATCGGAATACCAATCCCTTCAAGGCGACCTAAAGAAACATCCACAAATTTATTTAATAACCCTTCGCGACTTCCCCATAACAACAGGGCTAATGCCAAGGTTAAAAACAACAACACCGCTAACCAAAAAAAATCGTGATTGTCTTTACCGGTTAAACGAAAACTTCGGTACCATTCAATCCAAGCTAATTTTTGCCAAATGTTCATAATAATTTAAACTAAATGAGTGCTACCGGAGAAAAATCTTTTTTCACAAGCGCTTGATAGAGTTTACTCACTAATAACTTGAAATAGATTGCGATGATGATTCACTTGATTACAAATATGACAAAGGTTCTGATTAGCCACATAATCGATAGGACGATGAAAAGGTACACCACAACGACGACATTGCTGATAATGTAAAGGTAAATGAGTCACCGGGGGTATAATCCACTGTTCAATATGAATCGCCTGCGGTTTGCAAACATCAACACAGATTTGGCAGCCGGTACATTGTTCAGCTACAATAACATATTGTGGATTATCAATATCTAAAAATAAGACTTCGTGTGGACAAACGTTAAAACAAGCATCACATCCATCACAGCGGCTGGAATCAATTTGAGGAACGTAAGGTAAATTAGCCGGCTCTGGTGTTTTCGGGAGTAGTGTTCCTGGTGGTAAAAATTTCTCGCTATCTTGAGGCAATAATCCTTGCCATCTTAAAGTTTCCTGCACCGCGTTTTGCAGACCACGCCGTAAAAAATGTCGCCGGCTCAGTTGTTGTTGCGATAGGGGTGGTGTTAACTGTTGTCGTTGTGTTTGCCAAGCCTCCGCCGGTAATTCCTGGTAGGTAAAAGTCGGGTAATGCCGTTGAGTTAAAGCAGCATTAACTGTCGTTAAAGCTTCTGCTAAGTGAGTACGATTAACCTGACGGGAACAGGGTGTACAATCGCCCATACTTGTCATCAAACCACGTACGCCTTGCCGATAAAGTTTGAGCAAATCATGTAACCCCAGAGCATGTAAACAAGGCATAATCCCTTCGCCATTGAGTTGAGTGTGTTCACAAGCCGCTAGTGCCACCACCGTTTGATTAAGTTGGCGTAATAGTGGCTCATGAGCATGTAGAATAGCACCTTGTGGACAAACTGGCGCACATAATCCGCAACCGTCACACGCTTCGATATCAATTCCTAAACTGTTATCATCTAAATGCCAAGCCTGTTGAGGACAACTTTCCACACAAGCACGACAGGATGCGGTTTCAATATGAGCATGTACACAACGTTCACTGCGAATTGTGGGAATACGGAGTTCTTGTTGTAAATGGGTACGTAATTCTTCTAACATATTAAGAAAACCTGAAGATAAATAAACAATATTTAAAAAAGTTTGACAGCATTCTGGGATGATGTCGATGGATGTGGCGAGGAACGAACCGCATTAATCGCGAAGTAATCGGTTAGCAGAACTTCTGCCATATCCTACTGGTTCTGCCTCACTTCTCCTTATATCGTTTTTGGAGGTAAGCAGAAAAATCACGCAAATTAGCAACTTCTTTGAAGTTTTTATTTTGATTGGTTTCAAGATATTGTTGGGTATACCGCGCTAATTCGGTGCTATCAAGAAACTTGTCAATAATATCGGTTTTGAGCAACAAGGAATGACTCGGCTGGTCTGCTAACAGATTGGAGTAAAAGAATTGGTAGATATAAATTTTTTCATCCGCAGGGGGTTGTGTTTGAATATCTTTCAATTCCTTGAGGGCGTCATTCACTTGGTTAAGCTGCACGAAATTCAGTGCTCGGAAGTAATGGGCATCCAATAGATGTTCAAGAGGGGGTTCATAAACCGTTTTACTTTTGTCAAGTAAGTCTTGAAAAACTTGGTTGGCTTTATTGAGATATTCTTCTGGCTGGGTCGGCTGGTTGCGTTCTTTGAGAATAGCCAAAGAACGGAGGTAGTATTGACCGAGAAAAAAATGTGCTTTGGGGGCGTAAGTACTCTTGGGATAGGTTTCATAAACACGCCGAAATTTGGCTTCTACTGAAGGGTCAACTTTGTCATTATTAAAGTCTTCCATCGCGTCTCGGTAGAGTCCTTTAGCTCGCATTAGTGCTCGGTCTAGGAGAGCTTTGAGCGCTTCATCCGTTTCTTGTTGGTAAAGCGTATAAAGCACTTGTTCAACTTCGTCTTGACGAGTCGCTATCCAAAATAGCTTTAACGCATCGAGTGTGCTACAAATGCCATTTTTAATCAATTGGTTATGTGAAGGCAAGGCAGTGATTAGAGTTTGAAGAAGTTCCGCTCGCTGGTTATCATCGCTATTTTCTAGATAATTTTTCAAGTCAATTCGTGCTTGAAGTCGTTGCATTGGCTCGGTTGATTCTAAGGCTTGAACCAATTGGTTTAGTTTTAAGGCGTCTTGGGCAACCAGTGTCGACGAAATAGTCATCACCAGAACCATGATGAGCCACTGCCAGAAAAAGTTAAAGCGGACCAAGGTATAATGAGGGTTACGCATAATTATTTTTTCCTAACAAACAATTGCAATTCAGGAATGTTATCGTCATATTTCAGCAACATGGCGGGGCCAAAATCGAGTTTGTCGGTACGAGGTGCAATATAGACATACTCTTTTTGCAAATCTTTAGTAGATAGTTCATACTTGTCTTCTTTGATTTTAGGCACTACAGTCCCAGCAGACACCCCAAAGAGGTCATCGTCTGGTTTTATCTGTTGTTGTGGAAAATCCCAGTAACGGATAGCAAGACTGAGTTTATCCTGCTTTGATTCACAGAGAGTAAGTTCTTGTTTATTTTGAAAAATCTTCTTAGTAAGAGTAGGAATTTCTTCACGGTATTCTTTAATTTGGTTATTAGCCCGTAACACGGCTTCGTTGGGGGATAATTTTTCCTCAGGTGGGAATTTCATTAACAGCACTAATTCGTTAAGAGAATTGTTAATATCAAAATAGGGTTTAAGTCCGACAACAGCCAGTACCATAGCGATAAAGATAGCAGCACCTCCTCCGAGCGTTTGGCCGGTGGTGCTAAAGGTACCCGTAGCGCCTAAAAATCCCGTGAAAGTCATGGTGAGGGCTGCGATAAAAAAAAGATATTGGAACAAGCTACTGTTGGGGTAGTCACCTAGTTTAAACATAGCAAAAAAGCTGGCTAAAAATACCGAGAAGAGTATTAAAATAATGATTTTGTCTTTATCGCTCATTACATGTTTCCTTTGTGGGTAATTTTGTACAAGTCAGGTTACTGACACCAAGAGACGCCACTCTAAAACAAAAAGCATTACCGGTTTATCACGACTGCTTGTTTAAATCAAGTTAAAATGCTACTCAGTTAAGGGCAGACACGTCGGTCTGCCCCTACAAAACATTCCTTCTGTAGGGGCGAACCTGCGTGTTCGCCCTCTTAATGGCAGTCTACGATTACTAAACAATCACGATTAAGGCGTAGTGACTGACGCGATTGAATCCCAATGAAAAGTACCATTAGCTTCAAAATCGATATCTTCCAGGAGATAACAATAAGTGGTTTCTGGTTCGACCGTGTTATCTTGATGGAAATAAGTCGTCCCGGAGAATCCGTTACCTTGGCTGATTTCAAAACCGATTTGCACAATCTCATGGTAATCCGCTGGGTAAGAACTGCATTGCGAGCCGGTTGGTTGTCCCCGCCAAATGACAAAACCAGCATTATCAGCCTCAACTAACGTTTGCCAGTTTAACCGAATCCCGGTTGAAACGGGCATGGCTTCAAAATAAGCTAACGTTGCTAATAAAGCCGGGCAAACGGCGGGGGCGGGGTTTTGAGGTTCCAAAATAACACCATGTGAATAAAGAAATGCTCCCAACGCTGGGTCAAGATTATCAATGTTCAGGGCATTATTTCGCAACACCAAACCAGAGTAGGACAAGTTATTTAGATTCATCAATGAAAGTGGAATATTACCACAGAGTTGGTTTTTATGTAGCCAAAGTTGTTGCAAGTTACTGAGATTGCTTAGCTCTGAGGGAATCAAGCCGATTAGTTGATTTTCACTTAGCCAAAGATGTTGCAACTTACTAAGATTGCTTAGCTCTGGGGGAATCGGGCCACTGAGTTGGTTGTTGCTTAGTTCAAGACTTCGCAAGTTATCAAGATTACCTAACTCTGGGGGAATCGGGCCGCTGAGTTTATTGTCATATAGCAAAAGCCATTGCAAATTACTGAGATTACCTAGCTCTGGGGGAATCGGACCGCTGAGTTGGTTGCTATATAGGTAAAGACCTTGCAAGTTACTGAGATTGCTTAGCTCTGAGGGGATCGTACCACTGAGTGGGTTGTAATTTAGAGAAAGACTTTGCAAGTTATCAAGATTGCTTAGCTCTGGGGGAATCGGGCCACTGAGTTGGTTGTTGTTTAGTTCAAGACTTCTCAAGTTATCAAGATTACCTAGCTCTGGGGGAATCGGGCCGCTGAGTTTATTGTAATATAGCCAAAGCCATTGCAAGTTACTGAGATTACCTAGCTCTGGGGGGATCAGTCCGCTTAGGTAGTTACCAATTAGCCTAATTGAGTATACATAACCGTCAACACAGCTTATCCCATACCAACTACACGGTGTATTGTTAGTATTCCAACCCGCTTTGTTCTTCCAACCTGGTCCATTAGTACTATTATAAAGCGCAATTAAAGCTTCACATTCAATTTTAGGTATTTCAGTAACTTGAGAGCAATTTGTTGCAGCTTTGACAAAGTTTGTCCAGATGCAGAGGGGTAACAGTAGCAAAAGAAATCGTATGGAAGTTATTATATTTTTTGGTAAATTAGAGGGGGGTAATTTTGACCTTTCCTGTTGAGAGAAATTAAAATATCGTTGTTGGAGGGAGTAAGCTAGGAACATTTGAGATAACCTACCCATATTTCTATTTAATACTAACATATTAAATACTCTTTAAATTCAATCGTATGTATATTACTACAATCAGGTTTCCAATCCACGAGACTAGATTTCATTTTGGGTCATCGAGCATGGAAACTTTATTAAGTATAGACAATTTAAATTTATATACCGTAAAGTAAAATTACTATTTATTGATAAGTTATTTAAATTACTTTTCTTTAAATGAGAAACCGAAAACCGTTTGGCGCATAACGTAAATTACATTATTCCCAACGCCTTGGGCAACATCAATGACAACCAAGGGATATAAGTCACTAGGAGTAGGAATATCAACATCGTAAGCAGCCAAGGCCATACAGCAATCGTTATTTCGGTAATGCCCATGCGGGTAATTCCACTGGCAACATACAAATTGAGTCCCACTGGCGGATGACACATACCGACTTCCATGTTGACGGTGATTAAAATACCAAAATGGATGGGATCAATGCCTAACTTGAGTGCCACTGGAAATAAAATAGGCGCCATAATCAGCACAATCGAAGTGGGTTCCATCACGTTGCCGGCGAGTAGTAATAAGATATTGACGGCTAATAAAAAACTAATCGTCCCCAAACCACTTTCTAACATCCAATTCGCCAGGATCTGGGGGATATTTTCGTAAGTCATGAGAAAGGAAAATAATACCGCATTGGTGATAATGTACAGTAACATCGCGCTCATATTCGCTGAAGAGAGGAGAACTCTGGGAACTTGTTTGAGTTTCATATCTTTATAAACGAATACCGCCACCAGGAAAGCATAAACTGCGCTCATTGCCGCTGCTTCGGTAGGCGTAAACAAGCCAGAATAAATCCCCCCAATCACCACGACGATCAAAAATAATCCCCACACACTTTCCCGAAAAGTGCGCCAACGTTGGCGCCAAGTGGCTTTAGGCAACCGTGGATAATCGAATTTGCGTGCTCGGTACCAAGTGGTGAAGCCCAGCATCGTTGCCAAAACAATTCCCGGCACCACCCCCGCCATAAACAATTGACCAACCGAACTATTAGTCGAAACCGCGTACATTACCATCACAATAGAAGGTGGAATGAGAATGCCCAATGCTCCGGAAGTCGTAATCACCCCCGCGCCAAAGCGAGCTGGAAAGCCCTGCTTGACCATCGCCGGTAACAAAATTGAGCCAATAGCGACGACGGTTGCAGGGCTAGAACCCGAAACGGCCGCAAACAAAGCACAGGCCAGAACACCCGCTAATCCGAGTCCGCCATGGTAATGGCCAACCATCGCGGTCGCAAAGTTAATCATGCGCCGCGCTACGCCACCCTGAGTAAGAAAATTACCGGCCAGAATGAAAAAAGGAATCGCCATGATTTCAAATTTTTCAATCCCGGTAAACAGTTTCAACGCGACCGATTGGAGGGGCACTTGGGTCATCGTGAACAGAAAAATCAGCACGGTTAGCCCCAAGGAAATTGAAATGGGCATACCAGTCAACATCAACGCAATCAACAAACCAAAGATAATGGCTGTATTCATGGCGTGCTTTTGCCGTTGAGTGGTTTGGTGATGCTATGCGGATGCAGGTTATCATCCATTCCCAACCAATTGATATTTTCAGCCGGTCTTTCTATCTCTTCTTCTACCAGCGACGATTGAGAATGAGGTAATTCACCGGTGTTGATAAAGCGCCAAGTAACTTGTAGAAAGCGAAAACACATCAGATAAGAGCCGAGTGGTATGGCTAAGTAAACTATCCAAGTAGGCCATTCTAAATCTGGCGTTACTGGACCTTCAGGAATATCAACGGTTTCTAAGTTAAGCAGGTTGAATACCGCATAATGCATCCCGTTTTCCCACACGAGCCATCCTCCCAAAGTGCCGATAATGCCGGTAAAAGTCGCACCCGCCAGCAAGCCAAATACAATAAACTTAAAACGATTCTTTGCGGATAAGCGGTTAACGAGTACGTCTACACCCACATGAATTCCGGTGCGCACACCATAAGCCGCGCCAAATTTGGCCATCCAAACGAACATAATGATGCACAATTCCTGTGCCCAACTGAAATTGAGGCTAAGTAAATAATCTTGTAGGTAGGGAATAGCAAGACCAGACAGGTAACGATGTACTACAGCTATAAAAATAATCAAAGTAGCGGCACCCATTAAAAAGGTGATTAACCATTCTTCTAAGTGATCTAAAAGTTTTAGCACCGGTTATTAGCTGATAACTAAATAATTTTTATAATAAAGTCCAATTTTGTCCAGCACATTAAAAATTAAAAGTTCTAAATAACTTAATAATCCCTTCGCCAATTAATTTAGAACAAGATTCCACGGATTAAACGGGATGGCTGATTTTTTTACTTAAACAAAGATTTTATTCTCATAGAATGGTTTTCGCAAAAAAAATTTTCCTTAAAGTCATCGTCGTACTGAGCCAAATAATTCCTTGAACAATCCTCCTAACTACCCTAAAATAATTTAAATTCAACACATTCTAGTGGGTATAGCCCGCTTCCTGAACAGGTCTTTTATATCCGTTCCTCAATGAGAACTGTCAAACCATGCAAATCAATCTAAACCAATTAATTATCCCCTCCGGACATCAATTATTATTACAAGACATTGATTGGCCAACTTTGGAACAAATCTTAGACGAATTAGGTGATCATCGAGCCGCACGTTTATCTTATAGTGATAGGGTTATGGAAATTATGGTGCCCATGGCAGCACATGAAGATGATAAAAGAATTATCGGACGGTTTATTGAAATCATTTTAGAAGAATTAGACCTAGAATATCGTGCGTTAGGCTCAACCACCTTTAAAAATGCCGCTATGGCACAAGCTGTTGAGCCAGATGAATGCTTCTATATTCAACATGAATCACAGATTCGTGGTCAAGAACGCATTGATTTAACTCAAGATCCACCACCGGATTTAGCCCTTGAAATTGATTTAACTTCACGCACTCATTTTTATAATTATGAGCGGCTGGGTGTTCCGGAATTATGGCGTTATGATGGACGACAATTACACATCAGTCTATTACAGAACGGACACTATGAAATTTCAACTGTCAGTCGTCAATTTCCTCACCTCGCTTTACTAGAAGCGATTCCGCGTTATGTACAAGAGAGCAAACAGTTGGGACGTAAGAAAACTATGAAAGACTTCAGGGAATGGGTGAGAAACTGTCTTAATCATTCGTAACCATTCAATGCCATCCAAAATTTTGGTCTGATCAATTGCACACTTCCCCTGAATGGTGGGCAAAATGCCGTGTTAATCCCGTGCTAATACCAAACCGCACGGGACGGCATTTTACCCACCCTACTTGGCTAATTTTTCTATATAGGATTTAAGTGCATCTACATTGTCTTTACGAAGAGGCCAAAAAGAAATAATTTTTTTATCCTTTACGAAAAGCATATTGTTCTTTATAGAAATTTCACTTTTATTATAAGAATAATTTTTTAGTGTTATCCCAAATAAGTTTTTCAGGTGAACTTCATTTGCGGTAATCACCACTAACGGATTTGCCAGCATTAAAATAGCAACAGGTAAAAGTATTAAACCAGTCAGCGTATTTATGGAAAATCCTACCAAAAAAGAGGTACTCAATATAAAACAGCTAGCAACGAGAATGCAAATAGGTATTATTTTATTGTATTTAAGTTCTAAATATTCTGACATAACTTATTCCTTTATTTTGCAGCCGGGCAGGGTGGGCAAAAGCGAAGCGTTACCCACCACTTCCCCTACTGTTTGAGACCAATAGCCTGATAAACTTTTGTTATCAATTCTTGAGGAACGCGATCTTGGGTTTCATGTACCGTAAGCAAAGCTTTTCGCCAAGTGGCCTTTTCTGCTGGTGTCAGGGTAAGCACTTCGGTTTTGCCAGATGCTTTGACTTGATCGAGGGCATTGTCATTTTCCTGTTTGGCAATCTCATTGGCGTATCGAGTGGCTTCCTCCATTGATTTTTCCATTGCAACGCGAATGTTGGGGGGCAATCCTTCCCAGAATTTCTTATTGACAATGACTGCATAACCGAGATAGCCATGATCGGAGAGAGTGAGATATTTTTGTACTTCGTGCATTTTCTGGGTGTAGAAATTAGAAGGTGGATTTTCAGTGCCATCTACCACACCGGTTTGTAGTGCCTGATACACTTCAGAAAAAGCCATGACTTGAGGATTAGCGCCCAAGGCACGCATCTGCGCGTCGAGAATTTTAGAAGATTGAATTCGCAGTTTCAGTCCCTTAAAATCTGCCGGCATTTTCAGTGGCTTATTGGCGCTCATCTGCTTAAAACCGTTATCCCAGAAGCCCAAGCCCAAAATACCTTTGGATTCCAGTTTTTTTAACAATTCTTTTCCTAACGAACCTTGGGTAACTTGATGCAATGAATTGTAGCCATCAAATAAATAAGGCAGATCAAATACTTCAAACTCACGTACGCCCAATGGGCCAAATTTCGCTAATGAAGGTGCTAACATTTGCACCACACCCATTTGTAAAGCTTCTAATTCTTCCTTATCTTTGTACAACTGACTATTAGGATAAACTTCTACTTTGACTTTACCTTGAGTTCGTTCGGCGACTAATTTTTGGAAATAGTTTGCAGCTTTGCCTTTGGGCGTATCGGGTGCCACGACATGACTAAATTTAATGACAATGGGTTCGGCGGCATTAGCAGCAAAAATCAGCGTGGCTACTACTAAGCCGAGCAAAACTGGCAATCGTTTCATCGTATTGATCCTCCTGGATTTCAGGTCGTTGTTATGAGCACCAAAGCTAAACCATCATAATAAAATTCAAATTAAAAGTCCAAGTTAAGTCGGGTAGGAATTCTTCAGATAACTTTTTTATAGATATCGACTAAGTTAATTGTCAAATCAACGGTCACCAACTGTAATTTAACATCACTCTCATCATATTCTCTAAATAACCATTGTTTATCAGCTTGTTTACTAAATTGTTCGACTTGGAAACAATATTGATTAACTAAAAGATATTCCTGAAAGGATGGAATGGAACGATAGGCATCAAATTTTCCACCTTTATCATAATTTTGGGTTGATTGCGATAATACTTCAATAATTAAACACGGGTTTAGAATGGTATCCGTCCGATCTTCATAAAATTCGGGTAGGTTACGAATGACAGTGATATCTGGATAGAAAAATGTTTGGGCTGTGGGTATCCATACCTTCATATCGTTCATGAAGACTTCATGATTGGAATCTTGAAGTCCACTATTTAAAATAGTACATAAATTGACGGTTATACGGTTGTGATTAATGGAGGCACCAACCATTGGAAAAATTTCCCCAGAGTGATATTCGCTTTTATACTCCGCTTGTGTTTCTAATGCTAGATATTCTTGTGGAGAATAGTAAAGTTGCTTTTCTGGTACTGACATAATCTATTTGGAATCGAAGGAGATGAAGTAATATAATGCTATGTGACATTCAACCTATTAATTATAAAATTTAATTTATTTTTGGATCGTAAAAAAAAGCAATATGTTCTTTAAGCTGGTTAGCTTGTTCAGTTAAAATTTCACTGGTTGTAGCTGATTCTTCAACTAAGGAAGCATTTTGTTGCGCAATTTTATCTAATCGTTTAATTACTTTATTAATTTGTTCAATGTTGCTGGACTGTTCTTGACCACTAGCGGCTATTTCAACGATGATTTCGCTGAATTTTATTACGGCTGACACAATATCTTCTAAAGTCGTACCCGATTGATTTACTCGTTCGGTTCCCTGAGCAATTTGATTGACACTGATTTTGATGATTTCCTTAATCTTTTTAGCTGCTGTGGCACTCCGTTGCGCTAAATGACGAACTTCGGTAGCGACAACTGCGAAACCACGTCCATGTTGACCAGCACGTGCGGCTTCGACAGCGGCGTTCAAAGCCAATAAATTAGTTTGAAAAGCAATATCATCAATAACACCGGTAATATCAGCTATTTTGTTACTACTGGCGTTGATTTCATTCATAGCCATAACCGCTAATTTAATGACTTCTTGACCTTGAGAAGCTTGTGCCCGGGCAGTCATCGCAATATGGGTTGCTTGTCGAGCATTATTAGCCATTTGATGGAGAATAGTCATCATTTGCTCTAGGCGAATGGTGGTTTGCTGTAGAGAAGTCATTTGTTGATCAGTACTATTATTTAAGGTTACACTACCTTGTAAAATATGAGTTGCTGTCATGGTTAGTGCGGTTGCCGCCGGTTGAATGAGATTAACTACATTAGTTAATTGAGCAATTGTAGTATTAATATCATTTTTGAGTTGCTCTAGCGCACCAGCATAATTGCGTTTAATCGTTTGTGTTAAATCACCTTGGGCTAATGCACCAATGACTTGGGTGAGTTCTTCAATAATTTGTTGATTGAATTCTAAAGTTTGATTAATTGCTTCAGCAAATGTCTTAAAAAGACCGGTTTTATCAGTGAGTTGAATTCGTTGCTTAAAATCACCTTGAGAAGCTAATTGCATCACTTGATTAATTTCTTCAGTGGTTTGCAGTAAATTAGCTTCTGCCTGTTTGCGATCGCTAATATTACGTGCAATGGCTACAAAGCGGTCTCTTTGCCCCTCTATTTGAATATACTGTATAAATACTTCTACTGGGATTCGTTTACCCTGTTTATGTTGATGAACACTTTCAACGGTTATGGATTTTCTAGAACCGTTCAACAGTGGCAGAAAAATTTTTCCTAGACTTTCTTTAGTTTCTAATGGTGCAAACTCGAGCGGAGTCATTTGGAGTAATTCTTCATAGGTATAACCAACTTGATTGATAGCACCTTGATTAACATAAATAAATTTTGTAGTTTCTGCATCCAGTATAAAGATACAATCTAAAGTTAAATCTAAGGTTGTTTTAAATTGATTGAGCGTCGTTGTGGTTTCAACCACTTTAGCTACCATAGCATTAATACCAGTCTGGATAAGATTCAGTTCGTCGTGACCAGCAATCGTGAGCGGTGGTATAGTGAGATTACCGGTTTTAACCGTTTTTAAAAATCGTAAAATAGCCTGAATTTTTTTAGTCAATCGCCTACTGAATACTAAAGTAAAGAGCAATATGGTCAACAATAGAACTAAGCTGATAAGGCTAGCCCATCGAAAGTAAAAGTCCCGGTAAGTAAACATTTCCTCTTCAGTCATCGCTAACACGACCATCCACCCGGTTGGCAGGGTTGAGAACACTGCAAAATACGGTTTGCCTTGATAGATATACTGAATCTTGCCCTTTCGTTGTTGCAGCATATCTTTAGCAAAATCAAATGCAAACATTTGCCCCGGAGAATAATCTTTGTGCAAAATCACTTGAGCATGACTATCAAAAACGTAAAAGTAAGTCGTATTACCAATATCTTTAACCATGTGGTGGTAAATGTTTTCTAATTGAGTTGGTGATAGGTTATTTTTATTATCTTGGTGATGAACAGTCGCTGTAGAATTGAAATCATTGTCGTTACGGATCATATCTTGGTGAATAACATGATTTAATTCTTTAGTTAGTAACTCGGCATACAGTTGATAACTCATTTGATTGATGATGAAGTAACCCAATAGCATAAGCAGAATATTAGATACGGCTAACATCAACAAGATAAATAAATTAATTTTGTATCTTATTTTCATAGAGATATGAATTAGTTAATTTTAAATTAGCGATTCAATCCATGCTACGGCTTAATGCCCTTTCATAGACATGGATTAGGTTCTAAACTGCCCTTGCGGGTGAAATTTTTTGGGTATTTTTTATGTCTTTCTTTGAATGCTTCTGATTGAATGAGCGCTCTGCTTATTTCTAGACGGTCTTTTTTGCCTTTTTTGGGGAAAATCTGAGCTATTATAATATATTTTAGGCCTTAAGTTGAGGGCAGTGCAGCATCACGGCCATTAAGTTAAGAAAAATTACTCCCCTTTATCAAGGCGGGCTGGGGGGGTGGTTTTAAAGTCACTCAATTCGATAGAATTTTTTAAACCACCCCTTCACCCCTCCTCTAGAAGGAGGTGGAATGATCCCTTAACGTCATGGCATTGAAGCCAGCGAGTGTAAGATGCGGTGAAGCTTGGCAAACCGTATCCTCCGCAGGCTAGCGATATTTATTTCATATTTTCAATGAGTTGAAATTAATTAATGATACCCCCTCGAGTTTTATTATAATAGCCTCACTATGATTAATATTATCAAAATTCCCACTCAATCAGAAAATTTATCGCCAGAAGCCATTCTGGAATTGTTTAAAGCGAAGGGCATAGACAAAGAGTGGTCCTTTGCGGAATCGAAACCGTCTGATACTAGTAAATGGACGCATGGTTATCATCGCTATCCAGCAAAATTTATCCCCCAGTTAGTTGAACAATTGGCGGTTGAATATGTTTCTGAGCGCGATGTTCATATTAACGATCCTTTTATGGGTTGTGGAACCACAATTGTCACAGCGATTTCTAAAGGTTTCTTTGCCAGTGGGACGGATATAAACAAAATTGCTTTTCTGATCACTAAAGTCAAATCGACTCCGATAGAACCCATTTATCTCAACAAAAAAATCCAACTGCTGCTGTCAAAATTAAGTTTTCTTGACACTTCATCGATACCCCTATTGGGCGTCATCGAACCGCTAATCCCGGCAAAACATCTGGAAAAAATTAATTACTGGTTTACATCGGCAAATAAAACCGAATTAGGTATCATATTGCAAGCAATTCATAGCGAAGATGATAAAGATATCCGGAATTTTTTCTTAGTGGCTTTTAGTCATATTTTAAAAAATTGTTCAATTTGGCTACAAGGTAGCACGAAACCAACTCGTGACTTAAAAAAACCACCGGTAAAACCTTACGCTATATTCAAACGCCATTTAAATAAAATGCAACAAGGCAATGCGGTTTTTTTCAAGATTGTTCCCGTAGCAATCAGGCAAAGCCTATCAACCCACTTAAATATTAAAAATGGTGACGCTCGGCAACAACCGGTAGAAAATTCATCTGTTGACTTAATTGTCACGTCTAGCCCCTATGTTACTAGCTACGAATATGCGGACTTACACCAACTTTCTACCTTATGGCTCGATCTGTTTGACAACCTTTCGGAATACCGACAAGAATTTATCGGAACGGCCCATAAAAAATATCATGATAGGCACACGCAAAGCGCCATTGCTCAAGATATCGTCTCTCAAATGTCACTGGTCAGCCGGAAAATGGCCAGCGAAATTGATGCCTACTTTATCGACATGCAAGCCGTTTTTAACGAAAGTTATCGGATACTAAAAAATGGCGGCCGGTGTTGTTACGTCATAGGAAACACCCAATTGAAGGGGATTGAAATTCTTAATGCCGAGGTGTTTGTGGAAAGTTTACAACAAGCTGGTTTTCTTATCGATAGAATCATTAAAAGAGCAATTCCGTCAAAAATCCTTCCACCAACCCGGGATGATAAAACGGGCCGATTTGCCAGCGCCACTCAAGCCAATCGGCATGCGTATCCAATTGAATATATCATCATGGGGTTGAAGGAATAAAACATAAAATTTGAAGACTTAGGAGTCGTTCAAAAATAATTTTGCATTTTTAAGTGGCCACAATACAATGTTCTCTCGTTTCTTTCGTTCCTACGCTCCCACGCTCTGCGTCACTGCTATTAAGTTAAGCCTAAAAAAGTAGGGTGGGCATTGCCCACCATGAGGGTAAGATCTCGGCTTAGGCACCGGTTATGGTGGGCGGTGCCCACCCTACTCAGTTTCTTTCGTTCCTACGCTCCCACGCTCTGCGTCACTGCTATTAAGTTAAGCCTAAAAAGTAGGGTGGGCATTGCCACACTGCCATTAAGTTAAGCGTAGTTTCCCCTCTTACTAAGAGGGGTGGAGGGGGTGGTAATTA
>JAAUSR010000083.1 GCA_012032555.1 Thioploca sp. | reverse complement strand
TAGCTCTTGAACACTTTCTTTTCTCTCTATATTTAAGAGACGACCTACTCTGGACATTCCGGTTCTCCTTATTCATATTTATTATATTATATTATATACGTGTTTTTTCAATACAAATTTGGTATAATAAATAGCATTACTAGCTAAAACTTCTCATTGGGAAGTCTCAACTAATAAAACTTTATAATTTTTATACTACCAGTTAAAAACTTTATCAAAAATAAAGTTATTGTCAATAAAATAAAAATCTTTAATTATCTAAAAACAGCTTGCTACCAAGCTCTGCTTAATAGCACGAGTAGGCTGGGTTGAGGAACGAAACCCAGCTTATTCAAGATAAACACCAATCGCATTTTAGTAGGCATTGCCTACCCTACTTTCTAACACCAAATTGCTTAACTTAATGGCCTTGGAAAGGAGGTGCAAAAAATAGTGGGGTTTGCTTCACAATACCCACCATAATTTCTACTGGGTTTTGACGAAGCTGGGTTTCGTTCCTCAACCCAGCCTACGTGCTGGGAAAACCCGTGGCAAGAGAGTTTGAATACCAGCGCAACGGGACACAAACGCTGATTGCCGCGATGAATATTGCGCTTGGAAAAATCACCGCGCATTGTGGTGATACACGAACCGAAACCGATTTTGCGCGTTTTATTGATGACCTATTAAAGCAACCTCCGGGTTTTAAGCGTTATCATTTGGTGACCGACCAACTCCATACGCATCAATTCAGAAACCTTGGTTCGCCTCGTCGCGAAACACGCCAATATCAGCGACAAACTTGGGGTTAAAGGCAAGAGCAGTATCTTGAAGTCAATGGCTACACGTAAACAATTTTTGTCTGACAGCGGCAAATCGGTGGTTTTCCATTACACGCCGACGCATTGTTCATGGAGGAATCAGATTGAAATCTGGTTGGGGATATTGATGAAAAAAGTTATCAAACGTGGCCATTTCACGTCCACAACCGATCTAAAAACCAGTTTGTTAGAGTTCATTGACTATTTCAACCGAACAATGGCAAAATCATTTAAATGGACTTACCAAGGCAAGCCACTGACTGGATAGAGTTATTATTTTCATTTAGCGGTTGCTGTACTAGCCAGATAGCAAATATTAATAGCATAAATAATATGCCCATAAACTAGCGTTGCCGTTTCGATATACTGGACATTTGTCCTAAAACCGTTTTTACTATCACTACCCAGTGTAGGGGGAAGGCTGAAAAATTGCCCGAACCATTGCCCATTACAATTATGGAAAAAATATTTCATGTTTGAGCGTTTAAAAGAAGATATTGCTTGTGTGTTTGAACGTGATCCAGCGGCGCGTACTACTTTTGAAATATTAACCAATTATCCTGGGTTACATGCAGTTATTTTACATCGACTCAGCCACCGTCTTTGGCAAGCGGATTGGAAGTGGCTTGCACGGACTTTATCCACTTTAACTCGGTGGTTAACTGGAATAGAAATCCATCCTGGTGCCCAAATTGAACATCGCTTTTTTATTGATCATGGGATGGGTGTAGTGATTGGTGAAACGGCTTGTATTGGGAACGATTGCACCCTTTATCACGGCGTTACCCTGGGTGGTACAACTTGGCAAAAAGGCAAACGTCATCCGACTTTGGGTAATGACGTGGTGGTCGGTGCCGGCGCTAAAGTGCTAGGACCGATTACGATTGGTAATGGTGTCCGGATTGGTTCCAATGCAGTAGTTCTTAAATCTGTTCCGGCAGGAGCAACTGTAGTTGGTATTCCCGGACGAATTATTAAAGTCGATACCAATTACGAGCGGCACCATAAACAAGCTTTAGAGAAAAAAATTTATGATGCTTATGGTATTCCTCAAGATATGCCCGATATTGATCCCATCCAGTATGCGATTAACTATATGTTAGATGATATTGATTTTATGGATAAAAGATTCTACTTATTGTGTGAAGCCGTAAAAAAAATAAGCGGTGAAAATTTACCGTCAGAATTAGAATGTTGCCGAATTCGCTTGCCTAGAAATATTAATTCTACTGATCCGCCGGCTGAGTGAAGAACAACTTGTTATTGAACTCATTTTTTGTTAAAAAGAACGGGTTTTTAGCGAATAAATTTTAAATAACCATCAACAAGGAAACCTCAATGTCTCGAATCTGTCAAGTCACTGGAAAAGGTCCCATGAGCGGTAACAATGTCTCTCATGCGAACAACAAAACTAAACGTCGCTTTCTTCCTAATTTACATATTCACCGTTTTTGGGTGCCCAGTGAAAATCGGTGGGTTAAACTACGGCTTAGTAGCCATGGTATGCGGACCATCGACAAACTCGGTATTGAAACCGTATTAGCTGATATGCGTCAACGCGGTGTTAAAATTTAGCCAATTATTCTTTAGGGTTAAGAGAGGAGGGTAATTGAGGTAACGGATTACCCTCCTCAAATTGATTTAACTAACATAAGCATCCAATTTAATTTAGACCCCATCCTATGTCACCGTAGTAGAAGTCAATGTCAAGCTAACTAATACCAGTCCAATCAACACTACTTTTTTAGTCAGTCGCTTTTTCATAAATTAAACCTCCTTAATAACTTAGAAATAACTCAAGGTTATCACTCTTGAATTATCTAAAGCTTACCTATATTAAGGTAGTTCTTTACTATTGAAATATCAAGGATATTAATAGAATAATGCCAAAGCCATCATGATAAAAAGCTAATAAGACAAAGGTTGCTAAGCCAATTAAAACCATTTAGAATTAGCTTTTGTTTTAGAGGTGGATTTGATCGTTAACATTGATTGGATAAGACTGTTAATCAAGTGTTTAACTTATTAAGATTTCTGCTGAAATCAAAGGAGGAGAGTTGACAAGTCATAGCTCACTTACGAGTGGTTTGTTACCAACAGTACTAAAAATATCTACCAACCTTTTACCACAATATCCTCAAATTAACTTGCCAGTGCAGGAAGACTCTATCAAACAGAGACCCATCCGTATTCCACGTCCGGAACATGCTTTGTCACGTCGCCACATTAGCCAATCAGCATTGACTGTGTTATATCAGTTACGTCATGCCGGCTACCAAGCATTTTTAGTCGGTGGTGGTGTTCGAGATGTATTATTAGGACGAGTTCCTAAAGATTTTGATGTCGTAACGAATGCTTTGCCAGAGGAAATAAAAAAATTATTTCGAAGCTGTCGACTGATTGGCAGACGTTTTTTATTGGCGCATGTCCGTTTAAATAAAGATATCGTTGAAGTGGCCACCTTCCGTGCTCATCACGATAAAGGCGGAGATGGTGTGATGGAAGCCGGGCGAATTTTGCGCGATAACGTTTATGGTACCATAGACGAAGATGCGTGGCGACGTGATTTTACTATCAATGCACTTTATTATGATATTAGTGATTTTTCTTTATTAGACTATGCCAATGGTTTGGCTGATCTGCGCGCCGGTATTATTCGGGTGATTGGTAATCCACAACGTCGCTATGAAGAAGATCCCGTAAGAATGTTAAGGGCAATCAGATTTGCAGCTAAATTGGGCTTCACCATCGCATCGACTACGGCGACACCTATTCAGCAATTAGGTGGTTTACTCGCTAATATTCCACCCGCGCGGTTATTGGAAGAAGTACAAAAGCTGTTTTTAAGTGGGTATGCCGTCCAATCCTTTATCCAATTACGTGAATATAATTTATTCAAGCAATTATTTCCTTATACAGATGAATGTCTTAAGGATACCCAAACCTTGGCTTTAATAAAACAGGTACTACATAATACGGATGAGCGACTCAAAGGCAATAAACCGGTTGCTCCAGCTTTTTGTTAGCGGCTTTATTATGGCCACCTTTGTCACGGTCCGTACTCACGCAATCTGGTGGTAATAAGAATACTAACTCAACGGAAATACTACTAAAAGCCAGCCAAAGTTTACTCACTAAACAATGTAAGCATGTTGCTATCCCTAGACGGATTGTCGTATTGATGCAGGAAATTTGGTCATTGCAACAACGGTTGGTCCGACCGGTTCGAGGGAAAAGACACTTAAATTTACTAGAACATCCTCGGTTTCGAGCGGGTTATGACTTTCTGTTATTACGTGCACAAGCTGGTGAAGAAGAAGCTAAACCTTTTGCTCAATGGTGGACTCAATTTATTAGTAGCGACGATCAGCAACGTCAAGCTTTGTTATCTCAATATCCAGCTACGGGTTCTAAACAACCACGGCGACGCCGAAATCATAAAAAAAAGATAAAAATCAAGGTTGAGATCGAAAGCGAATGATAAAATGCTATGATTAAGACGATATACTTAAATTATTTACACCCATGTTGCATACTGTCTATGTCGGATTAGGAAGTAATCTGGATAATCCTATCCAACAAATTAAGCAAGCCTTATTGGCACTTAACCAAGTGCCCCAAACGACTTTATTAAATCATTCAGCACTTTACCACAGTGTCCCTTTAGGACCACCTCAACCGGATTATATCAATGCCGTTGCAGTACTCTGTACCTATTTATCGCCTTTGGCGCTATTAAGTCAATTACAAACGATTGAAAATCAACAGAGAAGAATTCGCTCAGCACAGCAACGGTGGGGACCAAGAACTTTGGATTTAGATATCCTTTTATACGGTAATAAACAATCCGCTGATCCCGTATTAACTTTACCCCACCCTGGACTATATCAAAGAACCTTTGTGTTATACCCACTGTATGAATGTGATCCCCATTTGCTTTTACCCAATGGACAACGACTTCAAGATTTAGTATCAGCTTGTCCACCGGATGGATTAACTAAATTATCTGTGGTTGTTTCTTAATAATCGTTTACCTGATTATGGATAAAATTAATCAATGAATCGCCTGACTTTAACCCAATTACGTCAATTAAAAACTCAAGGTGAGAAAATCACCTGTTTAACCGTTTACGATGCTAGTTTTGCCACGCTACTAGACCAAGCTGGAATTGAGATTTTGTTAGTCGGTGACTCACTGGGTATGGTCATTCAAGGTCATAAAACGACTTTGCCTGTGACCGTAGAACACATGATTTATCATTGCCAACTGATTTATCGGGGTAGTCAAAACGCGTTATTGATAGTTGATATGCCTTTTATGAGCTATGCCACCCCCGATCTCGCCTTGCACTCAGCAGCACGCTTATTACAAGAAGGGCAGGCGCAAGTCGTTAAACTAGAGGGAGGAAAGTGGCTAGTGGAAACGGTCCAATTATTAACCGAACGGGGTATTCCAGTTTGTGCTCATTTAGGCTTAACGCCGCAATCAATTCACCGCTTAGGTGGTTATCGTGTTCAAGGTCGAACCGAAAGTGAAGCGAATCACCTTCGTCAGGATGCACTCGCCTTACAATCGGCTGGTGCTGCTTTACTGGTATTGGAATGTGTTCCCGGCAATTTAGCAGCCGAAATTACTCAATCTTTAGATATTCCGGTAATAGGAATTGGTGCTGGTCCGGCTTGTGATGCACAAGTGCTGGTTTTATACGATATATTGGGCATTACTCCAGGTAAGCGACCTTCTTTTTCTAAAGATTTTTTACTGGAAACGGGATCGATATCAACCGCGATTGAAGCTTTTATCAAAGCAGTGAAAACCGGTCTATTTCCTGGACCAGAGCACACCTTTTAGTTTTATCTTATTCATAATCTATCAATCCGTTTAGTGGTCGTATAAACCGAGTTGCTATCTCTCTTACTACCTACTCTAAAAAATAGTTAGAAACCTGAATTCTTATCAGGTAGGTAGAGCGATATGACGGGAGTTGGAAACAACCGCGTGATACTGTAATATCACTATATGTACCGGACTACCGTTTTTTGCAGGGAACTAAGCTGGGTACCAAAAGAAAAGAATATTACTATAATTCATCTCTTGCATCGGTGAGGAATACCCCACATGGCAAGTTATCTTTTTTATGATATCGAAACGACCGGTTTAAACAAAGCTTTTGACCAAGTATTACAATTTGCTGCCATTCGCACCGATATGAAGTTACAAGAAATCGATCGGCATTTAATTTGGGTCAAATTACGTCCGGATGTGATTCCCTCTCCATTAGCTACCATAACCCATCGAATTGCCATTGCTCAATCTCAGCAGGGGTTAACTGAATTTGAAGCGATTAAGCAAATTCACCAATTAATGAATCAGCCTGGAACCATCAGTCTGGGCTACAATACCTTATCGTTTGATGATGAATTATTACGTTTCTGCTTTCACCGTAATTTACTGCCGCCCTATACTCATCAATATAATCAAGGTTGTCGACGGATGGATATGTTGCCTATCACTAATATGTATTATTTGTATAAGCGAGAAAGCTTAAATTGGCCAGAAATAGCAGGTAAACTGTCTTTACGTTTAGAACACCTGAGTACAGCTAATCGCTTAGCTACGGGAATGGCACATAATGCGTTGGTTGATGTTGAAGCCACAGTGGAATTAGCGCGGCGATTTTATAACGAAACTAAAATGTGGCATTACGTAACTGACTACTTTGATAAAGAAATCGATCGGCAACGGATTGAAGAAATACCGATTAATTTTCAAAGTATTGCTTGTAGTAATCGCATCGGTTTAATGGTTAGTAACGAATTTAGTTCCGTTAATCAATATCAAGTGCCGGTTTTACTGATTGGCAATTCGATACCTTATAAAAACCAAACACTTTGGTTACGGCTTGATCTACCTCAGTTACCGGAGACGACACCCAACACTATTCCAGAAACGACGTGGGTTATACGGAAAAAATACGGTGAATTAGGCATCGTGTTACCGCCTCACGAGCGGTATTGGCGCTATTTAAGTCCAGAGAGACAAGCGCTCGTCGAAGCAAATCAAGCTTGGTTACAATCTCATACTCAACTTTTCCATAAAATTATCCGCTATCACCGTGAATTCAGCTATCCTTGGATTCCCGATTTAGATATTGAAGCCGCTCTTTATCAAAATGGCTTTTTATCTGAGCAAGAACAAGCGCTTTGTCATCAATTTCAGGCGGCCTCACTGGCGGAGCAAATTAAACTAGTTACTCAGTTTGAAAATATTGCCATGCGTCAACTGGCTAGCCGGTTACTTTGTAGAAACTATCCTGACAATTTACCCAAAATGTTCACTCAAGATTTTGCCGATTATTGGCGGCGAATTAATCCTCGAAATGAGGCAGACATTTTACGGGATTATAAAAACCAGCCACGATTGACACCCTTATCCGCTTTAAACGAAATCGCCCAACTCCGCAGCCAAATGCCTTTAGATAATCAACAACTGAACTTACTCAAAGAATTAGAAGATTATATTAAAACTCAATTTTCAGTTTCGAGTTATGCGAAAGAAAACACCACCATCTGATGATGCTACATTCAAGACTAACGTAATGGATAGATTAGGAGGGAAATAAAAAATGGTGGGCCTGGTAGGGCTCGAACCTACGACCAGCCGATTATGAGTCGGCGGCTCTAACCAACTGAGCTACAGGCCCAATAAAAATCCAAATTAGCGTAACACAAATTGCCGGACGAATGCAAATAAATCTGATTTACTTACTGGATGGTGCTCAGTCAGACAGATGTTGGTTATGGCATACCGACACTGGAATTGAATCGATCAATATCATTTATGCTGGAGTTGTTCTGCTAGCAGCAGCGATCTCAGCCACGCCAATAAACAAACCGAGCAAAAATCCTCGACGTCATAATCAATCTCTGTTACATTCAAATTGTATCTCCTGGAAATAGTAAGAATAGTTAATTGGATAAAACCCAATTTTTTATGATATACAATAACTTGATTGGATTATCAGTCGAACTTAATTTAACCAGATCTGGGTCAATGCATTAAAACTAAGCGAGAACAACCTGTTGAGATAGGCTAAAATGCAATCTCTGATATAATTAAAAAGGTATCCCAACAAAAACTTGATCATTTGATGAAAACACTGCTGAGCAAGTTGGGTGGTCTGGGTGCCTCTAAAGCCGATCGCCTCTGAAACCAAACTAACCGTTTATCACTTGGAGAGGAGTTTGAAGCTTAGCAATTCAGATCACCATTGATTTGAATGGTTTTTGTATAAACTTTAACAAATTTAACTCGTTATTATCACCGGATTCTTCTAAAAACGAGTGTAATAACGGAATATAAAATAAAAAATTAAGGTAGTTAACTAAATAACGCTTCATTTTATGGTAGTACGTTTTTTAAGCCAATTACTGTCTATAAAACCCAGTGAATGGGATGGGGTACTTTATTTTTTCTTAGTACTATTAATATTTTCTTTTGGTGCTAGTTTTGCGCGTAGCATTGGTATGACTTTGCTAGTTGAAAAGGTAGGTGGTGATAAATTACCCATTATGTTCATATTAATAGATATGTTAATGATGTTGGGTTCATTACTCTACGCACACTACACCAAAAAATCGACTGGGCTGGCTATTTTAGGTTTTTTTTTACTGTCAACAGCACTTTTTTCAGTACTCGCTCAAGTTTTGTTTTTTTTAACGCACTATTGGGGAAATCAACTACGGTGGATCTATGGATTTTTCTTTGTGGGTTTCTCTTTCTTTCAGATTTTTATTTATATTCATATTGGCAGTGTTGTGGCCTCTTATTTTAATGCCGTTCAAGTTAAGCGTGTCACGCCGGTAATTAACGCTGGCATTCCAATTGGTGGAGTTTTAGGTGGAAGTACCTTAATTACATTGCTAAAAGTTTTTCAATTTCAACCACAACAATTAATAATTATATTAGGTTGGGCTTGTTTAGCTGCTTTTACGCTATTGCATATTATTAACGCCCGTCTCAGTCCCGTTCGATCCGGTATGTCACCATGGCGAGGTCATAAAAATCCGCTGCTCGAATTCAGGGCTGCTTTTAATTATATCGTTGGTTCGCCGTTGATGATTTTCATGTCTTTAGGACTTATTTTATTTGTAATCTGCAATAAACTTCTAGAATATCAATATCAAACAATTATTTACTACGAGGTTTTTCCTGATTCGACTAAGCGGGCCACTTTTTTTGCAGTCTATGAAATTTTTGCTAACTTAGCTTGGTTGTTTATTCAATTATTTTTGACTTCGCGTTTGATCATGAGACTCGGTGTTGGTGCTAGCAATATACTTTATCCCGCTCTTTCTGCTATAGCTTCTTTAGCCTTATTTAGCTATTTTTACTTAAAATCTCAAAACTACCTATCTAATAGCTTAATAATTATGTTAATTTTAGGTGTTTTTTCGCAATTCATTAACCAGGAAATGCGTGGTGCTTTGCGAACACCCGCTAATAATTTACTCTTTAATGCAATTCCTCCCAATCGCTGGGGAATTAATAAAGCTTTTCTGAATGGCATTGTTTTCCCACTCTCAACCGTTATTGCGAGCACTTTTTTAATTTTGATTACCAGTATGGAATCATCTGTACTCAAATCAGCCTTATCTAAAGAACAAGTCGATTTTATTGTGCCGTTGATAGCTTTTATTATTTCAATACTCGGTATTATTGTGGCCTTTCCACAATCGTCAGCCTATAACAAAGGGGTATTTGGCTTACTTAACCGTGAACTTTTTAATAAACGCGATCACGTTAATAAAGTGGGTGGTAAAAACAATAGCAGTCTTAAACAAGTGATAGAGGAAAAACTTAACAATCCCGATCCCTATCATGTCATTGCTGCTTTAGAAATGATTCGGGTATTGCGGTTAAATACCTTTATTAACCAAGTAGGTCATTTATTACTTAAAACACCACAATTTGACATTAAGAAATATTGTCTTTCAACTTTAGTGGCTTTACCACAGTCTCATTCTAATTTAACCTATTTAATCGAGGCTTTACAAACAGAACAAGATTCTCAGGTATTAGCCTTAATCCTGAAAAATTTATCCAAATTTAAATCCATTAGTTTAGATAAAACTATAGAAAATTTACTTTCTCACCCCTCACCAACCGTGTTTGTAGAAGCCTGCCTATGTTTATACAACCATCCACTTTATCACCATAAAAAATCGATTGAAAACCAGATATTAGCTCGCTTACACCATTCACTTGGTGCAGAAACAGAATTGTATTTGTATGCTTTAGGTGAATTACAACAACCTAACTATAGTGAATATGTATTACCATTTCTTGATAGTGATATCGCTAGTATTCGCTTAGCGGCTTTTATAGCTTTTATCCGGATGTTAGAAGGACAACTTGAGCCACATAAACAACTGTTACTTCGTGCTTTAACCTCAACGGATAAAGAAATGAAGGTTGTCGCCTTGCGAGCACTTAAAGAATGTCAATCATTAGAAGATTGGTCTCCTATCATTCAGTTATTAAGTAGTAAAGATAGAAATTTAGTTAATGAAAGTAAAGAATTATTGCGGCTCAGTTTGGGAATCTGTAAAACAGACTTAATCAAACAAGTCTTTGCTGAAACGATCTCTACACAACAGCGGTTTGAAATTCTGTCACTGATTTATACCAAATTGTCTGATGAACAGCGACGACATTTACGACAAGGTGCTGATGAAGCATTGAAGAAATTTGTCCAAATCAACGGATTATTAAAATTACACTTATCATTAGAATTAACTCATAAAACGCACGGTCTCATCACCAAAGTATTACAGGAAATTGCTGAAGAACATCTCCTTCATGTCTTAACGATCATTACTTTTGCTTCTGAGCAAAATATGGAATTTTATCAACGTGTCAGTCGCGGTTTACTCTCATTAAGTCGTGCTAACCAGGGAAATGCGTTGGAAGTACTTTCTAATGCGCGGGAAAAATACCTGGTTAATCGTGTACTCAAATATTTTGATGAACGCTTAAACGATATTAAAGCGGTTAGTCGTATTTACTTTGCTTTATTTGGCGAAACATTAAGAATTACCCGCAACAGCTACGAAAAGCGCTTGCTGGCTTTAAATAACAATGTGATTAAAGCTTGTTTACTTTATATCGAAAAAGAGAGAACCGGAATAGTACCATTAGAAGAAGTTAATGAAGCCATTCGGGAGTTGTTAACAGAATAGTTTTAGGTTTTCTCATGAGAAAACGAGGTTAGTTTGAACAAAAGAAGTTGTTTAATAAAGAATCTAAACAACTTTTTTTGAAGAAAGCTTATGGCGTTTAATCTACGGCTGATAAATTTTTACGGCGATATTCGTCTATTAATCTTTTTACCTCATAAGGATTAGGGATACCACGGATGGAAATTTCTGCGTCTGCAGTGGCAGCACTCGATATTTCTACTTTACCGGTATTGAAAATTCGTTGTTGAAAAGTCTGATCAATTTGGATACTACGAATATCAGACAAGAAGATTTCCCGAATATTTTTAGCCAAAATACCGGTCTTGAACGTTACCCTTTCATTGGTAACGGTAAGTCGTGTATTACTAGCGAGTAACCACCATGGTAGTAAAATCAAAACAATACCAACGCCGGTAATCAAGCTAATGAGAAACAATAGGGGTCTATTGCGGAACATAGCAGGGTTGGTATCGTAAAGTACTTTTTCTTCATCCACTTTGAATTATCCTTAGTTAAATAAAAAATCAGTTTAGATTTTAAAAATGGTTTGTTAGGGGAGTTGTTTAGAAAGATTAATTGTGTTTATTTTAATATTGAATTAATAGCCATCCGTTATTTTGAGAATGTTCTAACTGTTCTAATAGCGTATAGACACTTAAATGAGAGTGACACATCTCATATAAAAATCATAACCGGATGTTTTACTCAATTCAACTCAAATGATTTTTTTAAATCAGTTTTTTTGAACCGGGTTACATAAAGGTTTTTTATGTCTAGAGTAGCAGTTTATGTGGGTGATAGCTTAAAACGTTACGGTTTTGGATCGGATCATCCACTTAATCAACAGCGATTAGGTGCATTTTGGCAAGCAATGCAGCATAGCGGTTTAGCTCAACAAGTCATTGTTTGCGAACCCGTTCAAGCGGAACAACTTATTATTGAACGCTTTCATGAACATGATTATGTAGAGCGTGTCAAAGCACAATCTCGTTTGGGCAGCGGTTTTTTAGATTATGGCGATACGCCAGCTTTTCCGGGTATTTATGAAGCAGCCGCTACTGTAGTTGGCTGCGCAGTGGACGCGACGGAAAAAATTCTAGCCGGAACTTATCAGCGGGCTTTTGTCCCTATCGGCGGGTTACACCATGCTCGTCGGGATACCGCTGCGGGTTTTTGTGTATTTAACGACTGTGGGGTTGTTATTGAAACCTTGCTAAAACATCATCAATTGACTCGAATTGCGTATATTGATATCGATGCTCATCATGGCGATGGTGTATTTTACGCCTTTGAAACAGAACCATCTTTGTATTTTGTGGATGTGCATGAAGACGGACGCTATCTTTACCCTGGAACCGGTTCAGCGACGGAAATTGGACAAGGTATCGCTACCGGTACTAAATTGAATATACCCTTACTACCTTATGCAAAAAATGAAACGTTTAAACAAGCCTGGAATTGTGCTGAAAATTTCATCGTGCAAGCAGAACCGGAATTTATTATCTTCCAATGTGGAGCAGATAGCCTAGCTGGCGATCCGATTACCCATCTAGAATACACCTTTGAAGCCCACGCTTATGCCGCCCAACGGTTATGCGTATTAGCTAATCGCTATTGTGCCGGGAGAATTTTAGGACTCGGTGGTGGTGGATACCATCTAGAAAACTTAGCCACCGCTTGGACTGCAGTCGTAGCCGCTTTTTTAGAAAGTGGATTAAGCGCGTGAATAGCCCATCTCCAACCTGAGTTACTTGGAGAGGAGACTAACTTGTGCTGTCATCGCTCAGTTCAGTTTAGCCTTAAATGCGAATTAAAATCTAAAATATTAGCTTACTAATCAATAAATTATGTAGGTTGGGTAGAGCGCAGCGAAACCCAACTTATTCTTCAATGAGTTAAATATGTTAGCACCTAATTGGTATTTAAAGTGAGATGGAAATTGGCAAAGTTAATTGATTACCTAGAATTGCTGTTAGTGCCCTACATATAAGAATTTCTCAAGTAATTACCTTTCTTAATTAATTACACCTATTCTTCTTGCGTAAACAAACTAAAAAGTATAACCTTATTACGGTTAACGCTAAGTGGCAGTTTATCTTTAGCGATAGCAAAAAATAGCTTGATAAAGTTAAAGTTATTCCCTTCTAAAGAGAGGTAGAAATGAAATATCTTAAAATAGTTTCAATCCTGTTTGTGAGTAGCTATTTAGTATTCCTATCAACTATCAACAGGATTTCTGCGGAGGAAGCCATTCCACCGATGCTACTCGATTTTTCTCAAACTGATGCCACTTTAACGCCGCAATTAACTGTCAATAACCAACTGGCAACTGTTGGTCAACAGTGGATTGCCTCCGATAAAATTAATTTATCTGCTCAACTTAAAGTGGCTCAAACAGATGTCGGTAAAGCGGGTTCGGTGTACGTGGTCATATTGTGGAATAACAGTATATTTATGATGAAGGATAATAAAGGTAATTGGTTACCTTGGAATAGCGATCCTAATCAGTTGGTTGCTTACTCCACCCGGACTCCTTTGCCGGAACAAGAAATATTCGTTGAGATAATCAGTGGTTTAGGCGGATTAACGGGACAATTTGCCGTTTATGTCGGTTATCAAACTGGAAATAATATTTATTATAATAATATCACTCCTATCACCTTTACAGTACAAAGTATCCAAGAAGTCATGACCACTTCACTACATGGTACGACTCGAGGAATGAGTCATTTTTATGGAGCCGATCAAGGGGGACTTGAGCAATTTACTCACCTTTCCTATGACGACCTCACTTGTAACAGTTGTCATATCGACTCAACGGCCTGTACTGCTTGTCATGTGGTACCGGGTGATACGCCGGATAATACCAAATGTTTGGATTCTTGTCATAGTCGCCAAAAATTTGAGCAACAATTTAGTCCCGATTACCATCTGCTAGCGCAAACTGATGGTGGATTAGAAATGAAATGCGCTGATTGCCACACCGCTAAACAAATGCACGGTGATGGTCAAACCTATAGCTCGTTACATAACAACCCAACTAAGGTTGATTGCCAACAATCTGGTTGTCATACTAACTTAGCTATTGCCGGTAAAGCAATGCACGAAACTCATCTGCAGGACTTTGAATGTGCGGCTTGCCATGTCAAAATGACCATGACCTGTTATTCTTGCCACTTTGCAGATGGTTCTGGTTTTCAACCCCCGATTACAGATTGGAAAATCTTAGTCAAACGGAAATCAACCGGTAAAGTCACGACCGGTAATATCCAAACGATGGCAACAGCAGGAAATAGTTTTTTAGTCGTGGCACCATTTCATGGACACACCGTTCAAAAGAACAATGAACTCACTTGTGCGACCTGTCATAATAGCCCAGCTATTCAAGAATATAAACAACAAGGTTCGATGACACTCGCAACCTGGAATGAAGTTGACAAAACTATTAAGAATCTCACTGGTGTTGTGCCGATTCCTCTTGATTGGCAAACTGCCTTAAAAGTCGACTTTGTGGCTAAAGACGCTAATGACCAATGGATTTTTCAAAAAGATTCTATCGATGCTGCTCAAATGTTGTTTGCTGACCCGATTGATGTGAAGAAAATGCCTAAATTTTAAGATGTCATAAAACCCAATGAGACAAAGCGATATTCCCTGTTTAGTATGACTTATCTCTAAGTATTTTTTTACTTAGATGTAATTGAACTTTCCAAAACAGCTAAAAAGTGGTTCAATTAAGTTAATTACAGAATCGTAAGTCTATTTCAATCCGATAGCTAAAGTAAAACAGCTTATGAAACGTTGGTTTATCTATTCACTGCTCGCTTTGTTCGTCTTGTTCGTGATCATGATAAGTGGCTCAATTTGGATAGTAACGACTGAATCCGGGCTACATTTTATTGTCAATCAAGCTCAACGCTGGGCGCCCGGTCAATTGCAAATTAAAAATTTGACCGGACGTTTGTCTGATAACCTCAGTTTTAAGGATTTTTCTTACCAACAGGCGGATACCCGCATTGCTATTAATTCCTTGCAATTGCATTGGAAGGGTAGTGCGTTATTTAAAAGAAAGTTACATATTAATCAATTATATATTGATGGTATTAGTGCGAGTTTCCCTAAAAGCGAGGAAAAAAAAACCACACCGCTAAAAATTCCAGATATTCATTTACCGGTCTCGGTTGCTTTGGATGACGTCAAAATCAACCAAGTGACCATTAATTCGACTGAAGCTAAACCAATTATAATTGATAACATTGAGTTACGTTCCGATACCACTGATAAATTATCCTTACAACATTTACAAATTAATTCACCTTTATTTCAGGCTAAATTAATGGGCGAAGTCGGTTTAATCACACCGCATCCAGTTCAACTTGACTTGGATTGGTCAGCCCATTTGCCTCAATTTACAGTAGTTGGACAAGGTCAATTAAGTGGTGATACCCAAGAATTAGTTTTAACTCATACTGTCAGCCAACCGCTGGCAGTAGCAATAACCGCGACAGCTAAAGATCTTTTGGGTCATTTAAACGGCGATGTTCACTTACAGTGGCAGGAGGTTTATTGGCCATTCAATGCTGCTCAAGTTCAGGATTATCTGGTTCGTAGTCAACAAGGTCAATTCAATTTAACGGGTTCACTCGAAGATTATCATATTGATTTCAAATCTGTAGTTTCTGGTAAAAAGATGCCCCTAGGTAAGTGGACCATGCAGGCACAAGGAAATCGTCAAGAATTAAAGTTAGAAAAGTTATCTAGCCGCTGGTTACAAGGTGAAGTTGATGCTAGTGGACAAGTCAGTTGGAGTCCGCAGTTGGCTGGGCAAATCCAGTTAGATGTGGATGAAATTAATTTGCGCGAATTTTGGTCGGGTTGGCCCGAACTATTAAGACTAGACAGTCAACTAGTTGCCGAGGTAGAAAAAGATACATTTAAGATTAACAAATTAACGGTAAATTTACCCACAACTACTACGCAACTGACTTTACAAGGTGAAGGTTTGCTCGCTGGCGCGCATTCTCGCCTGAATACCGCTACGCTAACCTGGCAAGATTTACAGTGGCCACTCCGAGGTGAAACTACGATGGTGAAAAGTAATCGAGGTAAAATGAATTTAGCCGGTAACTTGCAAAATTATCAGCTGGATTTAGACACGCAATTAATTGGTAATCAGCTACCTGATAGTCATTGGTTAATTCAAGGTCAAGGTAATGGGCAACAATTACAAATTAAATCATTACGCACTGAAACTTTACAAGGATTAATTGCGGCAACCGGTAAAGTCAGTTGGCAACCGAAACTCAATGCTCAAATTAATCTCCAAGCTGACCAATTGATGATAAAAGAATTATGGCCCAATTGGCCGGAACCTTTAAGATTAAATAGCCAATTAGTAGCACAATTGGATGATAAAAATTTTAAAATTAATCAGTTAAATTTGAACATTCCCCAAACCGCAACCCAAGTTACTCTCCAAGGTGAAGGAACCCTAGTACCCAATACACCCCAGTTGGAAACTGCTACTTTGCAGTGGCAAGGTGTTCAGTGGCCTTTAGTGGGTGATAAACCGATGATAACCAGTTCTAATGGCCAATTGAACTTAGCCGGTACGATGCAAAACTATCAGTTAGAGTTAGCTACTCAATTAGCCGGGGCACAATTTCCCCCAGGACGCTGGCAATTAGCTGGACAGGGAAATAAGCAACAATTTGATATTCAATCTTTGGATTCAAGTTGGTTAGCGGGTGCACTGCATGGGATTGGCAAAGTGGTTTGGCAACCACAATTAGTTGTTCAAGTAAATCTTGATGCTAACCAACTCAATATGAAAGATTTTTGGTCAAAGTGGCCAGAATCCTTAAGCATGAATAGCCAGTTAAAAGCGAAGTTAGATGGAGATAAATTTAACATTCAACAATTTGCCATTGAATTACCCTCAACGGCAACTCACCTTGCTTTACAAGGTCAGGGAACAATAGCCGGCAAAAATAGTCAATTGGAACAAGCTCAGCTAACTTGGCAACAAATTCAATGGCCACTCAGTGGCAGCCAGATGTTAGTGAGTAGTAACCAAGGACAACTGGATGTCAGCGGAACTTTACAAGATTATCAAATTAAGTTAGCAACTCATTTAGGTGGTGCGCGAATTCCCAACGGTCAGTGGCTAGTTCATGGTCAAGGCAATGGACAACAATTAACTATCGAATCACTGCAAAGCCAGATTTTAGCGGGAAAATTAGCCGGTCATGGTCAAATGGCTTGGCAACCGGCTTTAGCCGCTCAAGTGGTCTTAACAGCGAATCAACTTAATCTACAACCACTTTGGGAACAATGGCCAACGGAATTGGATTTAAACAGCCAGTTAACAGCAAATTTGGCCGGCGATCAAGTTAAGATTGAACAATGGCAAGTTAATTTACCTCAGACTAATACCCAATTATCTTTACAGGGTGAAGGATTATTAGCCGGTGAGAACAGTCGCTTTGAGAGTAATTTGTCTTGGCAAAACCTGTCTTGGCCTTTAGTGGTAGCTAAACCAGTTGCAGGATTGGCTTATAGTCATAATGGTCATTTTTTAGCCAAAGGTACCTTACAAAACTATCAATTACAATTAGATACTCAAATTGAAGGTAAAAATATGCCTGCTGGACGGTGGCAAGCTAGCGGACAAGGTGATAGTCATCATCTTCAATTAAAAACGCTACAAGGTCGAATTTTACAAGGTATGCTTAATTTACAAGGTGAAGTCGGTTGGCAACCAGAGCGATATTGGCAGTTAGTGTTAAAAGGCGACCACCTCAACCCAGGGGTGCAATGGAAGCAATGGCCAGGTCAACTCGGGTTAAATATTCAAACTCAAGGGCGAATTAATCAAGGTATGCTCGAAGCCCAATTGCGTATTAAACCGTTGCAAGGTCAATTACGTAATTATCCGTTACAACTCCAAACTGAAATCACGAATAAAGATCAAGAATATCAAATCAAGCAACTGGAATTAAAATCTGGGTCGAGCACTATTATCGCCAGTGGGCAACTGGGTCAACATTCGCAATTAACATGGGCTATGAATATACCCAATTTAACGACTTTATTGCCCGATGGACAGGGTAAAATTAACGGTAAAGGTTTGATTACCGGACCACTTAACTTACCCCATCTCATCGCTCAAATAGCAGCGAATTCAGTTGCTTTTCAAGATAAGCAGTTAGCGGCATTACAAGCTGATGTGGATATTAATTTACTGGGTAAGCAAGATTTACAAATTAAAGTAAACGCAACGGATTTTAATCAAGGTAATAACCAAATTAAGCAATTTAGCTTCCAAGGTCAAGGGACAGTTACTTCACATTCGCTGCTCACTAAAGTCGCTTTCCCCCATGAACAACTGGCATTGCAATTAACCGGTGGGTTTGTGGCACCACGTTGGCAAGGACAATTACAACAATTAAATCTGACCTCAGCTAAAGCCGGTCACTGGCAACTACAAACCTCAAGTTCATTGATGTTATCATCCACTGCTGCCCAATTAACGGAAAGTTGTATTAGAAATCAGCAGGATGCCAAATTATGTACTCAATTCAACTGGCAACAACAAGCTGAAAGTCAGCTAAACATTTTACTGAAACGCTTACCACTCAACTTGGCGCGGGTGGTTTTACCAGAGACAACTGATTTGAGCGGTACAGTTGATGGCAAGATAGCAGCTACTTTACAACCGAGCGGTGAAGTAACCTCAGCAGTATTGATTAATATGTCACCGGGTGTAGTCACTACTGATTTGAACAATGAAATAAAGAAATTAGCTTTTCGAGGTGGTGCATTCCAATTACAAATTAATCCGCAACAGGGTTTAGCCGCTAACTTAAACTTAGGTTTATTCAAAGCCAATGACATTCAAGGAACGGTTAACTTACCCCAATTTACCCATTTGCCTCCTCAGAAGCAGCAACCTTTACAAGGTGAATTTAAAGTCCATTTTCAGGACTTAGCGCAATTACCCCAGTTAGTTAATCCCGTTGAAAATGTTCGTGGTCAAGTCAACCTAGATGTTGCTTTAAATGGAACTTTAGCTACACCTCAAATGCAAGGAGAAATCCGTATCCAAGAAGCTGCACTTGATTTACCTGATCTCGGACTGGAAATGAAAAATTTTAATTTACTGTTTAAGAATCAGGCTGATGAAACTTTGCTATTACAAGCCAGCCTTAATTCGGGTAAAACCGGCCAATTAAATCTCCAAGGAGAAATGTTGTCGGTGCTTAACCCTAATTGGCAGGCTAATTTAACCATCAGTGGCAAAAATTTTGAGGCTATTAATACCCCTATTGCTTGGGCGTTAATTTCACCGGATCTCAACATTCAATTACTTCCGGATCGTATTGACGTAACTGGGGAAATTACCGTTCCGCAGGCGTTGATTACCCCATCTAAAACCGAAAATACTGCCATTATAGTTTCAAAAGATGTTATCAAAATGAATCCACAAGATTCAGATACCCAAAAAGAATCCCAATTAGCCCAAAAAATGGCTATTTCTAGTCGAGTTAAAGTTATTTTAGGTAATAAAGTCAGTTTTAAAGGAGCTGGTTTTAAAAGTCGCATAGAAGGTGCACTTGTGGCCAGTAATCAACCTGGTAAAACAACTGTAGGCAATGGTGAGTTGAAAATCGTTGAAGGTTCCTATAAGGCGTATGGGCAAAATTTGCAGATTGATCAAGGGCGAATTATTTTCACCGGGGGTTCAATAGAAAATCCCGGCTTAGATATTAAAGCTTATCGCCGCATTAAAGATGCCGGTAAAAACTATCGCCAACTCGATATTGGTGATGATGATGTTGTTGCCGGTGTATATATCCAAGGCACCGTTCAATCACCGCAATTAACTTTATTTTCAGTACCTTCATTAGATGAAAGTAATACGCTATCTTACATTATATTAGGCAAACCAGCTGCTCAAGCGACTGAAAGTGAAGGTAATACCTTATTTAAAGCGGCAACAGCCATGTCTTTAAAGGAAGGAGACTCACTGACCCAAAAAATTGGCCAACAATTTGGTTTTGATGAAGTTGGAATTAGTTCTGAAGGTGGTGTTGAAGAAGCTGCATTGGTGCTTGGTAAATATCTCACGCCGGGTTTATATGTGAGTTATGGGGTCGGTTTATTTGATGGTAGCAATATTTTACGGATGCGTTACGAATTGACACAACGACTCACTCTCGAGACTGAAACTGGAACCCAAAGTGGGGTAGATTTGCGTTATACTTGGGAGCGTTAGGTTCAGGATGGTGGACAAGAGCCACCACCCTACCATAGAAATTTTTTCTATCTAATGATTTACTTAATGAGTGGTGGATGGGATAACCAAGCTGGAATAACCCAATCACTAAAAACAATACTTGTTCCCCAAAATAAACTCACCCAGAATCCTAAAACTAACCAACCATACCAAGAAGAATGTTGTAATGAGTGATGAAGTTGGTTAAAAAGAGAGAACAGGTAAGGATAAGAAAATGAATGATGAAAGAAATGTTTCATGATTTACCCCTTTTAATTGTTGATGACTTATACTCCTCTAACATGAAAAAATTATAAGGGTAAAATACTAACTTTGCACCTATTTATTTGATATATAAATATAAACAATTAAATATTTAGATTTTTTAATTTGTAATATAGATTATATAAATAATTATTTGATTTATATAGATATATAAATTTTAGGCAAAAAAATTGCGGTCGACTCACTCAAATTCCATGAGAGACCGCATCAATTGGGTTAGGTTAAGGAGAAAGCTAAAATTCGGTTAATTTATTCTATTAATAAGCACCGCGTGCTTTTAATACTGCTGGAACGGTTCTGAGTAAAATTATCAGGTCATATGTCAAAGACTGATTGCGAATGTATTCTAAATCCATCTCAACTTGTTGATGAAAAGGGATATCAGACCGACCTGATACTTGCCAAATACAGGTAATACCGGGAGTTACTTCTAAGCGTTGCCGTTGGTAACAGTTATATTCTTTTACTTCATTAGGTAGTGGTGGACGCGGACCAACTAATGACATATCGCCACGCCAAACATTCCATAATTGTGGTAATTCATCGAGAGAAAATTTCCGCAAAATTTTTCCTACTCGAGTCACTCTGGGATCCTGTTTCATTTTAAATAATACGCCTCCTTGCATTTCATTCTTTCTCATTAATTCTGCTTTACGTTTTTCCGCATCGATATACATTGAACGAAATTTCCACATTTTGAACTCTTTTCCTCCCTTACCAACTCGTAATTGAGAAAAAATATAGGCCCTTTGGAATCTAAACGAATTAATAATGCTACAGTTAGCAAGAGAGGACTTAACAAGATAAGGGCTATGGTAGTAATAACTATATCGAAACTACGTTTTGCCATAAACATAAATAGTAACACTTTTTATTAGAATTACGTGGGGGCATCGTATCTGCAATACTTGATGAAGTATTTATATTATTT
>JAAUSR010000082.1 GCA_012032555.1 Thioploca sp. | reverse complement strand
TGCGCTCAGTTGTGAGTTCTGTCAATTGCATTTTCATACCCGGTTTCCTAAGTTTTCAAAACTTGTTCTTTCTTATATTCTCCTTTTAGCAAAATAGCATTTTAAATTTCGTGATACAACTCTAATTAAGATCCGAATTTCTAAACTGGCTCCAATAAGGCCTAGAATAAACGGCATTAAAAGTATCCATTAAATCATTACCAAGGTAAACAGCAACAATAATTTGCTTAGGATTGAGAAGAAGCGCTTTGGTTTTTAGTAAATAAAAATACTCAACCGTTCCATAACCACCCAATCCCATATTATAGACCGGTATATTGCTTTCCCTTTCTAATACAACCGGCCATGACGAGTAGCGTGGTATAAGGTAAAGGAATCACCTATGGCAACAATATCAACTTGTTTAGGTACGAAAAGGTTGCGAAATCCCCATGCATCGTGCCCCCCAGAATAAGGATCAATTTTAAGACCTAAAATTTCATCCTTATTAGCATCAGGTCTTGAATAATCTACTGGCTCTAATATCTGACGAATAATAAATTCGCTCACTAATAACATCAAACTAGTTGAAATAATTAATAACAGTAAATTTATCAAAACACTTTTAATTTTTCCTAGCAACATATTTAACAACTACCCCAAATTCTATCTAAATAACAAATAATAACACTACTTTAAACATTTAAAAAATTGATTTTTATAAATAAATTGAAATTCCAAGTTAATAGCAAACAACGGTGTAAGTTTTTAGTTAAGAATGAGTGGAAACGGTTTTTTGTCTAGACTTTCCATTATCGAATTCAGGTTAGCTATAATCCCCCGTTGAATGCTGACGAACCAGCATGGAATTGGTTAAAATACAATTAAAAAATGTTGGTTGCAAAACCTTGGCGGATCTCAAAGAAAGAGTTCAAGCGGTTGCGGAGAAACTCAAATTCAGTCCCAAGACTATTCGAGCCTTTTTTTACATCCTGAGCTTGGGTTTTTTATGACTAATTAATCATCATGTCTATAATTAAATTATAAACGAATACAGTGAGTAGGCTGGGTTGAGGAACGAAACCCAGCAGATTCAAAATAAACATCAATCCCCTTCAAGTCAAATAAGACTGAAAAATTGTTATAGTGGGTAGGACTTACGCAGTTGAAATAGATAATCTAATTATTTCAATAAGTTAATATTTTGCAGCGCAAAATAGATGTTGAATAAAATTAATTGGTTATGAACCCAACTGCGTAAGTCCTAAGTGGGTTTCGCTTGGCTCTACCAACCATACATTGTTAATGTTTTTATCTAGTTATGATTCTAATTTGCTTGATACTGTAACAAGCTGGCATATTTTTTAGCATCAGTAAATTTAGCATAAACGGTTACGATGCCAGGATTAATAATAGCTTCACCCTCAAAGACATCGCCTTGCTTTTTTAGTAGCGACCATTGTTCTCCACTAACAACAGCCACTTTATCGGCTGCTGGAACCATTAATTTAAAACGTTGCGGTTTACCGGTAGCGAGATGTGCTTGTTTAGGATAATAAAGATAGGCATTCATTTCTTTAAAAGGTGCATCTATTTTAGGAAATCCAACTTCACCTGACATCGCTTGCTGTGCTTCGATAGTATAATCCACGGCGGCACGGTAATCCGCTTCATTTTGATACTTGGTAAATAGCCGTAGCATATATTTACCTGTTTGAGGAAAAACGGCATCAATTTCATATTTATCGGCATTTCTCTGAACAAAGGTAAGTGATTTATCTAAACGATTACCGTTTTGGTATAAAATGGCACTCACTAAAGTGGTGGGAGGTGCCAATAAAGTCACTTGCAGTTGTTGATTCGCCGTAATCAATTGGTAAGGATGACTATCAATTTGTAGGCCGGTTTCCGTAAACGCGGGTTCTAGATAAACCGGTTTTTCATTGACCGGCAAGCTTTCTTTAACCAGAATTTTATAATCTAATGCCCATTGATAACCTTTTAAATCACCGGCACGTTTAACAAATAATCTTAAAACATAGCTCCCCGGACGAGGAAAAGTCGCTTGAATTTCATACTGACCCGCTTGTGGTTGAATGGTGATATGCGAGGAATCAACGACATAATTGCTTTGAAGCAACTGGGCTTTGAGGTCTGCCTCTTGGCCAAGTATAGTGATATTAATTTTTTTATCCGCATGGATAAGCGTATCAGGATGGCTGCCAATCGTTAAACCCGTTTCAAAAAAGACGGCTCGGGGATAAACGCGTTGCTCATATTCTGCTTTGGAAATTGGGGATTGCAGCAGTTGCCATTGAGACTCATTGGGGAAGTGATCAGCGATAAATTGTGCGGGTGGTGTTAAAAAATAATGCGGTTGAAATAAACGGACAAATTGCTTCTGCTCTTCATCCCAATAACCAGCACCCCACGTTACGTCAAGTAATTGCCACTGTCCATCTAGTTTTACGGCATTCCAAACATGATTAAGTAAATGGGGTTGCTCAACCGAATAACGGTAGCTTTTGGAATAACCGGTAATCACCGCAACTTCTAGTCCGGCTAATTCTCCTAAGCGTTGAAATAGTCGAGCATAACCTTCACTCCCAGTGTGGCGATTTTGTAATACCTTCTCTGGACTATTATCACCGCCATTGCTAGTTGATAAACTTCGATTGTCATAATCAATTTTTTGGGTAATCCACCGATAAATAGCCCGTGCTTTATCCTGATCACGCTTAGCGGGTTGAGTTAAATAGCCCGCTAAGCTAGGTAAAGATTGTTCGGCCCAATGGGGTGAATTGAGCGCATGTTTATCAATGGTTTCATTAGTAGTAACACTTATCGGATTTTTTTCTGACTGAGAAAAAGAAGAAACTGTGGTTCCTTGAACCGGCAAGCAACTGGATAACAACAAAGAAATTATTAGGTAATTTGGCCATTTCAATTGATTCATTTTGCCTTCCTCAATTTGTAAGTATAATTAACTCCGCTAATTAACCATCTTAATTGGATATCTTATTCGGTATCAATTGATTTCTGGTAGCGGTTGATGAATTTTTTGGATGATTTCTTTGGCACGAGATAACATAAAATCTAAAAAGGTACGAGCGACTAAAGATAATTTTTCTCACTGAGATGAGCAACATACCAATAACGTATCAAAGGGAATTCTTCTACATCCAATAATTTAATTTTGCCAGTCGCTAATTCTAAAGTTAAAGTATGTTGAGATAAAACCGAAACGCCTAATCCAGCCATCACCCCCTGTTTAATAGCTTCACTACTACCTAATTCCATCTCAGTGGGTAATTCGATGTCATAAGCCGCAAAACAACGTTCCATCGCTAACCGAGTACCGGAGCCCACTTCGCGGATAAGAATCGGCTCTTGTGCTAACCGGGCTAGTGGGATATGTAATTGATTTACCAATGAATGTTGTGGTGTTGCTAAGACCACGAGTGGACTTTCTAAAAATTGATAGGATTCAACATGCATTTGTTCTGGTACTTGTCCCATAATGACTAAATCATCTTCATTATTAGCAAGGCGTTCTAACACATTAGTTCGATTAGTCACATTCAGGCGAAGATGCACCTCCGGGTATAGATGCAAAAATGCTTTAAAGAGATGGGGAGTAAAATAACTGGCGTTAGTTACCACTGATAGTTTTAATAGACCTTTAATGCTCCCTTGTAACTCATTTAAAGAAGTTTCAAGTGCCTCAATTCGGGCAAAAATATCTCCACATGCTGCGTACAATTCATGCCCAGCCTCGGTTAAAAAAATCCGTTTGCCAATTTGCTCAAATAAAGGCATACCGATATGCCCTTCTAACTGTTTTATTTGGATAGAAACCGCCGGTTGGGTTAAGCACAATTCGGCAGCCGCACGAGTAAAACTCAAATGTTGAGCCACGGCTTTAAATAAAGTTAATTGGCGTAAAGTCATGTACATAGGACGATTGGCTCACTCAAAAGTTAAATGATAAATTATGATCAATATAATTAAATTTGCTTTTCTTTTCAGCAAGAAAAGGTTTACAGTAGCATCTGTCTTCAAAGATTATTGTATCACCCCTAACTGAATGTAGGGGTGAATCGTAATTAAATTCGCTTGTCATTATCCATTTGTTGCAAATAGACCTAGGAGGTATCCGTGGCTAAAAAAACTTATCAAGCCGGTGTCAAAGAATACCGTGAAACTTATTGGGATCCGAATTATACGCCAAAAGAGACTGATATTTTGGCTTGCTTTAAAGTCACTCCCCAAGAAGGTGTACCCCGTGAAGAAGCTGCAGCAGCCGTTTGTGCTGAATCTTCTACTGGAACTTGGACAACGGTCTGGACCGATTTACTGACCGACCTCGATCATTACAAAGGACGTGCTTATCGTATTGAAGATGTCCCGGGTGATGATAGTTGTTTTTATGCTTTCGTTGCTTATCCAATGGACCTCTTTGAAGAAGGTTCGGTAGTTAATGTATTTACCTCACTTGTGGGTAATGTGTTTGGTTTCAAAGCGATACGGGCATTACGTTTAGAAGATGTTCGTTTCCCCATTGCCTATGTCATGACTTGTGGTGGTCCACCCAATGGCATTCAAGTTGAACGTGACAAAATGAATAAATATGGCCGTTCTCTACTCGGCTGTACCATTAAACCCAAATTGGGTCTATCTGCTAAGAACTATGGTCGTGCTGTTTATGAATGCTTACGTGGTGGTTTAGACTTCACCAAAGATGATGAAAATGTTAATTCGCAACCATTTATGCGTTGGCGCAATCGTTTTGAATTCGTCATGGAAGCCATTCATAAAGCGCAGGCTGAAACTGGCGAGCGTAAAGGTCACTATCTGAATGTTACTGCGCCCACCCCAGAGGAAATGTATGAACGGGCTGAATTTGCTAAGGAATTAGGTGCACCCATTATTATGCACGACTACCTGACCGGTGGTTTCTGTGCCAATACCGGCTTAGCTAATTGGTGTCGTAAGAATGGAATGTTATTACACATTCACCGGGCCATGCATGCCGTACTGGATCGCAATCCACACCATGGTATCCATTTTAGGGTATTAACTAAAGCATTACGTCTATCGGGTGGTGATCATTTACATTCGGGTACCGTCGTCGGTAAGTTAGAAGGTGATCGGCATGCCACTTTAGGTTGGATTGATATCATGCGCGATAAATTTATCCCGGAAGATCGCTCTAGAGGTATTATCTTTGATCAAGATTGGGGTTCAATGCCGGGTGTGTTCCCAGTCGCTTCTGGTGGTATCCACGTGTGGCATATGCCGGCTTTAGTTAGCATTTTTGGTGATGATGCGGTCCTCCAATTTGGTGGTGGTACCTTGGGTCATCCTTGGGGTAATGCCGCTGGTGCAGCCGCTAACCGTGTTGCTTTAGAAGCCTGCATTGAAGCCCGTAACCAAGGTGCCCAATTAGAAAAAGAAGGTAAAGAAATCTTAACCAACGCCGCTAAACATAGTCCGGAACTCAAGATGGCTATGGAAACTTGGAAAGAAATCAAATTTGAATTTGATACCGTTGATAAGTTAGACGTTGCCCATAAATGATGAATTCGTTCTTTCTCCTTTTGTTAAGGCAGAAATAATTTTTTCTAGCTGGCTCAAAAGGGGAAAATGAGACTTATTTTCCAACAATAATTATTGATTGATTAGAGTGCGGGTATTTGATAATTAATTTTTTCAGGAGAACCAAACACCATGAGTGAAATGCAAGATTATCGTTCGAGTTTAAGTGATCCCAAGAGTCGTAAGTTTGAAACCTTTTCTTACTTACCAGAAATGACTCAAGACAATATTTACAAGCAAGTTAAATACCTTGTCAGTAAGGGTTGGAATCCGGCAATTGAACACTCTGAACCAGAGCAAGCTTTTAACCATTTTTGGTACATGTGGAAGTTACCGATGTTTGGGGAAGCGGATGTGGATAAAATTTTGGCAGAAGCCGATGCCTGTCATAAAGCCCATCCTAACCATCATATTCGCTTAGTTGGTTATGATAATTACAAACAATCGCAAGGAACCGCGATGGTTATTTATCGTGGGCCGATTAAGGTTTAATTAGTTTTAGCTAACACTAACCCCTGCTCGTTAGTTAGTAGGGGTTAGGTTTTAATTTCACGTAACTACCTACCTAGTGCCTGCCAATGAAGCCAGACGTCGCAAGAATAAATTCCGTAACTGAGTTAATACGTTCAGCCAAGTAGGTCGGGTTAGGCGTTAGCCGTCGACAAGTTGATATCTCTTGTCAAATCAATTCTTTTTCCGGTGTAGTCTTTCTAATTCCTGTTGCAGTTCAATAATCTTTTCAGCCTGATTAGCTCTCTTAGTTTCTTCTCTCGAAGTTGCTAACATCTGCCCAATATAAGCACCAACCTTAATAAATCTCCTTGTGGTCGCAAAATCAAACCTAACTCCCAACTAATTAACTCACCCTCAGCAGATAAAGGCAAAGTCTGATAACGTCCCTTAACTAAAAAGTAAATCCTTGTAAATTCGGTTGTAATACCAATTCTTGATCGAATTAACCCATAAATAAATTGGTACTTTTAATAAAAGCTAATTCAGCGAGAAGTCGGTTTTTACCCGTGATGGAAGAAAAGAACGAAAGAGAAAGAGTCTTTAAAATCAAAGCAACCTCAGCTTTAAGCCGTTCAAGATCCTTAAACCAATGCCAAGCAAGTTGTCTTTTAACCCAAGCCCAAAACCTTTCAATCGGATTACCATCTGGTGAATGCGCGGGTTGAAACCAAAGAATAATATTATCCGGTACCAATAAACGTTTAGTCGTATGACCAGTAGCATTATCTACTTGTACAATATTTAGTTGATGGGGATAAGCTTGAGAAAACTCGTGCAAATAAGCTTGAAAACAGTCGGTATTTAAGTGAGAAAATTCTAAGAAAAAACTTTCACCGGTTAAAGGTTCAACCATTCCATAAAGATAATAAGATTTAAATGACCATGGTACTGGACTATGAGGCTTGATGCCTCGAAGGGTGAGCCGACGACGAGTGATAGTCTTTAACCCAAAACGACTCTCGTCTTGACACCAATAATGAATAGATGGTATTTGAGGATGATAGAGAGTAGCCAGAATACTTAGTCGCTGGGCTTTTTTTTCAAAATCAGCCACGCTTGATTCATTACGTGCTTGGCTGTGGGGACGTACCACCTTAAGACGGGCTTAGAGTCGATTATGAACGATGCCCCAGCGGGTTTTATAAGGAATATCTATGCCATAAGTTGTCATTAACCCAGTTTGAATGGCTTGATAATCACTGAATCCTTGAGGGGTTCTTAGACGTTCTTGAAGAGCTGCTAGAACCGGGTTGGGGAGTGAGAGACTTTTACCACCGCTGTGTTGGAGTTTGAGCAAGCTATTGAGACCTCGTTGTCGATAAATTTTTAACCAGTTCTTGATAGTAGAGTAACTTCTACCGAGTAAATACGGAAGTTCAATGGCATTCTGAGCTTGGCCCGTTTTCAGTAAATATCAAGCTTGGAGGCGTTCTTTGAGTCGGCCACGGGTTTCTTGTTGTAGCCGTCTTTTTAGCTCAGCGCCTTCTTCGATTATTTCTATTTTAGTCATTTTATCTTAACCTTTAGTCGAAATCGTGAAGATTAGTTTATTGTATTTTATATATGGATAATTTCAATCACGATTTGGTATTACCTCCGAAAGTCGGCAAAGAGTTGCCGACCTACAGGGCTATGGTTATAGGTAGTCCAATCCATTGGGTAAACACCATGAACGACCCAACGATGAAAGGATGAAGATCTCCAATCGCTCACCGGATTAACGTCATCGGGTTTTACCGAGTTATAGAAGCTGGGTTTCGTTCCTCAACCCAGCCTACTCGTGCTAATTCCCCTCCTTTTCAAGGAGGGGTTAGGGGTGGTTTAACCAAAGGAGGGATGTGACGGCACAAACAGACGTGCCTAACACATTCTACACATTGCTAATGTATCTGTTAATCAACTGTTACAAAAATGGGTTTACAATCTGAAGCGTTTGCTCAATTATTTGTCCGGCTTGTAAATCCTCAGTATACAGAATTTGACAGTGAGCCTGTAACGCTGCTGCTAGGATTAGAGAATCATAAAAAGAATATCTATAACGTTCTTCCACAATTAATGCCTTCTGATAAAGATCGAACTGAGGAAATACCTGACAAAGCGGCATTAATACTTGTGTAAGATAGGTTTGACAGTCAGTCGCTGACAAAGGATTAGCGAATTTACGGCGTGCCGCATTTAAAAACTCTTGTACCACTTGGAAACTGATAATTCCTTTTTGATTGCTGAGTGCCTGAACAATTAAATGTTGTGCCTGTTGTTGTTTGGTAAATTCTCTGGAATCAAATGAGTAAATCAAGAGGTTGGTATCCAGAAAAAATTTATCGTTCATTCAATTCTTCTCGTGACCAATGGTCTCCCGGCTGTGCATAAGCAAATTGTTGCATCAAGGTCAGATAATTTGCTACGGTGGTTTCGGGAATCACTTGGCAAGGAATAGGTGATTCTTCAAGGTGCAATAAAATAACTTTAACCGCTTGACCATACCACTCTTGGAATTGTTCTGGCACTTTAATCATTCCCTGAACAGTTTGACATTCAAATTCGATGGCTTGCACTTTTATTCTCCATATTAAATAAGTCTATAAATAGTATAGCGTAAAAGTAAGCGGTTGGTGCAAACAAAAATCCCCCGCAACGTTTTACCCTTGCCAAAGATAAAAGTGAAAGTTAACCACCCCCAGCCCCTTCTTGGTAAGGAGGGGAGTAAGTACCCAGACAAAAATATTTACAAAGGATATCTATGTAGAAAAATGCTCTCTGACAAAAATGTGTGTAATTAATTCTGTCTGACTACTTAAAAGGAATGGCGAATTCCCCATTTCTTAAAGGGACCACAAATTAATTCCCCTCCTTTTCAAGGAGGGGTTAGGGGTGGTTTTTTTCAGGGAAGGGGCGTGACGGCGCAGACAGATGCGCTTAACGCACCCTACACTCGCTATTCTGAATTTATAGATTGTATAGATAGTGGTTCATGATTACCCCAGTTATCTTCGTATATTCCACGTTTTTTCCATTCTAGGAAAGAGGAATAATTGTAGTGTTCAGGTTTTTTTACTTGCCCGTGTTTAACGGGATTGTAGTGAATGTAGTCTAAGTGATTTTTGAAATCTTGTTCATCACGAATAGTGTGTTCATAAAAGCGATTTTGCCATAGTTTAAACACAGGTAATTTTTTATTGGTTTCGGCGTGAGTATTTTTTATTGTCCATGTCACCTCTCGTTTAAAAGCCGCCACAATTTGAGAAAAGGTGCTCTCACTGGTAGGTTCAAACATCCAATGGATGTGATCGGGTAAAACAACATGAGCAATGTGGCGGAATGGATGGATTGTTTTAATTCGTTGCATAGAAGTGCGTAATATAACCATCATTGCGTCGTTTGCCAGCCAAGGTTGACGGGTGTGTGTGACGATGGTTACAAAAATAGGGTGGTTTTGAACGTAAAAACGACGATAATTGGACATGATTCCATTTTACCAGATGGCATATCAATGTAGTTTTGAAACAATATCACCTCCAAAAGTCGGCAAGGGGTTGCCGACCTACCAAGCTAAAAAATCAAGGAGGTAGGTCGGGAATCCTTTCCCGACATCTTGATGATTTAACTTCCGAAAGTCGGCAAGGGATTGCCGACCTACAGGGCTACAGGGCTTAATGGCATTGGGAGTAGGGATGGCTATTAAAATATCAAGCAGTTTGCAGTTAACTCCAAAATGGTGTGGAAATAAACTAAAGGTCGTTTACCCACTCTACCTAGTTTGGCTAAGGAGTAGAAAGAGGTTGTGGTAATTCCACTTTCAACCACTTTTCAATTCCGGGTCCTACGATGTAAATCGTACTATTTCCCATTACCCAAAGCCATTCTAATCCGTAACATTGATTAGGTAATGCTAGCGGTGATTCAAAGGAATAAGGTGAACCTTGACTTGTAGCCGCTATCAATTCTTCAGTTAATTGAATAACGGGGTCTTGAATTGTCACGTTCTGACAACTGCCATTAATCGGCGAAGCTTGCCAAAGTTTGAAGCCCGTAAGATTGATTTCAAAAGCAGTTGTCCATTCAAACCGCATCTTATTATCGGTTTGTGGTATAGATCTGAAGTCAATTAGAGGTTCTGGTACTACAATGGTTATATCAGTACCGGTTGGTTGAGTTTCATTGGTTGGTAAACCGTTATCATTGGTTGGTTGAGTATTCTCGGTCGGTTGAACCTCATCAGTAACTGGGCTGTCCGTTGGCTGATTATTGTCAACTGGCAGTTCGTCAGTTGGTGGTTCTGGGGTTGGTGGTTCAGGATTAGGTCCGGACGTTGGTTCATCTGTTGAAGATGAACTATTATCATTCGATGAATCCGTAGTAGGACTCGGTGGCTTTGGATTCTCCTTGCTAGGACAACCTACTACGTAATTCCACTGGGTACTATTGTCACCAGCACACTTAGCTATCACTGTAACAGTAATACTTTTCGATTCACCTGAATAAGATAATGTGGTGAAACCGCTTGCTCCTACGCACCCTGTATCCAATAAGGTGTTTCCTTCGTATTGAACTACTATTTGGTCTTCTGCTTCATAAGTTTGATAACTAAAAGTGAAAGTCCCACTCTTTCTACCCAAGTAAATACTACGAGAATCAGATTCACTTCCACCAGCACTTGCACCTTCACTACATTCAGTTTCAACTGTAAAAGTGAGAGGATTGCTCGTTTTATCTCCGACAGTTACGGTGACATCCCCTGTTTCTACACCGTTTGGTGCTATCACATGCAATTCTGATTCAGAAACAGAAACTACTTTAGCTTGACCACCATTAAAAATGACAATGTTTTTAGCAGGGTCTGGATCAAAACCAGCACCGATAATGGTAACAGGTATACCTTCATCACCTGAATCTGGGTTAAGTCTGACAATTTTAAGTTCAGAAGTGATTTCAAACTCGCTAGAATCCTCTCGGTCTTTGTGAGTAACCTTGACCGTGATTTTTGGACCTTCTGCGTTGTTACGAAAATCCGCTGGCAACGTAAAAGTCATTGCCGTTCCATCTGAATTGATGGTAACGGGATCAAGTGTCAATTCACCAGCTTTTCCGCCTTTATCAGTTAAGGTAATTTTCGGAGATTTGTCTTCAACAGGCGCAAAGCCGCGTCCATGAATGGTCATTTCTACCTCTTCAGATTTTTTCTGAATTATCTCCGGGGTGACTTCTTCGACTTGGAAAGGCCATTTGACTTCAAAGGTAAGTACCTTGGGTGTATTAAAAATATCAACACCTGTTACAACCATATCTGTCACTGTCCCTACGGTCTTAATGGCTGTGAGAGTGTTTAAGAAAGGTATCAACTTTTTAACTATATGTCTTCCAAAAACTTTCAGTGCTGCTCTTTTAAAGTTCTTTTCACCTATGGCCTTGGTAAAAAGATATTTCGTGAGAGTGCCTGCACCAGTGGGAAATCCAGGATCAAATTCAAGTCCTGCTTCTGTCTCATTAATCTCAATTTTTACAATAGACAGGGCATCTTGCAAAAAAACATTGAGGATCGAAGCAACGGCTTCCCCGACATCACCATTCTGAACCCAAGTAGCAGTTGTCTCAACTAGGTTGGGAACTACCTTGATTAAAACTTTGGTGAGTTCGTCAGGTTTTAGGATTTTAGCTCCAACAAGAGCATCTATTAAACGTAAGATTTCTTGTTCAACAATTGTTCTCCATATCAGGCTTTCATGTACTCCCTTGGGAAGTGCAATTTCAACTGGAGGAGGAGCCACTCCAGCAGTGGCTACATTAACACGAATGTCCTTTCCGTTAGGCTGTTTGTAGTCTTTTCTTTTAGCCAGATAAAACCGTAAGAGTCCTCCTTGTGTACCAACCATTTCATCATCAAAATACCAAGTGATGTGATTAATTAAAGTAGTTTTATCTTGCGCTAAAACAAATTCAGAACTCAGATACAGTTGGGTGTCATTTGTGACTTCAATGTCTTTTGATTCAGTTGCTACGCACTCCTTTCCGGAAGGAATAGTCTTGATAGCATCTGATCCACCTACTTGACAAACTTTCACATCATACTGTTTTTCTGCTGGAGTAATTTCTGGTTTTTGCTTAGTTTCTTCCTCTCTTACACCTTTTCGTGTAGCTGACTGCAAAGTGCCATTTTCCAGAAGCGTGGCAATTGACTTTTGTGCTGCTCCCATCGCTGCAAACAAGGCGTCATAATAGCCCTGCGAGGTTGCGTCCGACGAACTATTCAGAAGATAAGGGTTTGCATTTAAAACAGTTCCCAAAACAGAAGCTAAAGTCACCACTTCGGGCAAATTACTAACAGTTGTCCGTACTTTACCCAAGGAAGCTAAATCTACTTGTTGTTCAACTGGTAAAAAAGTCATCACTAAAGCCACTGCTGTTGACAAACTATCTAACGTCACATTCATATCCCCAGGCAACATCACTGCCTGTAAAAATACTGTCATTGGCTTATCCCCTGATTCTGACAACATCGCATAAACCATATCCATACCAGAATTATCCACATCAACCTTGACATTACCGTTTGCATCAGGAATGGCTTCACCAATGGGTCCAAAAGACACTAGCAAATTAGTCACATTGACTGGTGAACCAACGGGCAATACTACTTGTGCAGGAATTTCTCGTGTCACTTTCAAAAAGAGCGGATTACTTAAAGCCTTCGTATCTGCTACTGTTACCCGCCCAGACACCGCTTGCGCCGGAACAATAACCTCTACACTGGTTTCTGTTGCCTGAGAAACGGGGGCATTCACGGTTTCAAAATAGACATTAGCTACATTAGCTAAATTCAGCCCCTTCAATGTCAATTTTTCTCCCAAGCGCACGATAGGCATCGTATCTATTTCTAACAATAGCGGTGCATTCTTTGGCAATAGCTGTATGCCTAACCAATTAGACCGTTGTCCTCTTGCAACCACCGCCACTTGTGAACCAGCACCTTCTGGCAACACTACCGTCAATTCAGTTGTTGTTGCTGTCGCTGGGGTTACATTGATAGGTTGATTAGCCTCATTTTTGAAGATAATGATATTTTCGCTAGCAGTTGGCGCAAAGCCAGCTCCTTTTAGAATTAAAGTATCACCAGCTCTCGCGGTATCTTCCAGCACGTTATCACCAAAAACGACTGCGGTAGATTCCAGATACACGCGATTTATAAGGTCAAGAATATCAGATGAAGGAATAGAAGCGACGCGATTATTATCTTTGCTATCTATCAAACCGTCATTATCGTCGTCTGTGTCCAGATAGTCAGGGATATCATCATTATCAAAGTCTAAGGGTTGCTTGGCATTAGTTCCAATTTCATCTTTATCCGCAATACCGTTACCATCAGCATCAGCGTCTACAAAATTACCTAAACCATCACCGTCCGCATCCACGTTACCTTCTTGCTGATCAGGAATACCATCATTATCGGAGTCTAAATCAAGCCAATTAGGAATACCATCACCATCAATATCTTGATTTCCCTTAGCTTCGATACCATCTAAAATACCATCACCATCGGTATCCGGTGAATGAGTCATTAAGCCCAAGGTTGCTTCCACATTGTCAGCAAGTCCATCCACATCTTCATCTACAAAAATATTAACAGTGTAAGTGAAACTCCCAGCACCTCGACCATTTTGGTCAGAGACTAAGAGGTAAAAATCACCGGTATAGGGTAATTGAGCAGAAAACTTTTCCGAATCAAGATTATCTTCATCGAGATTAAAGTTAATATCACGCAAAGGTTGGCCCATTGCTTTTTCAATAGAAAGCATGGGCTTAAAGTTGGGATCCGTTTTGGTAATCACGACACTGATAATATCGCCTTGTTTGCCAGGAAACTTGAAATAATCTTCATCGTTATCAGTTTGAAGAGTACCACTGACATTCCAGGGGTAAGTAGGAATGGGTGTAGCTTGTATTGGTTCGTCATTAGGCTCTTGTTCAGTTACGTTAGCAGCAGACCAATACAACTCCCGTGTCCCATCTGCCTTCTGATAATAAATCTCCAAATTTAGCCGTTCTACCCCCAAATCACCATAAATCTGTCCAAACCAAAGTTTAAAATTAATGGTTTGCGGTCGGGTGATATCGAATGCCGCAAATCCAACCCCGGTCTGTGAATCAAGCCAACCACCACTAACACCACCAAATAAGCTTGGATTCCAGAGCGATAAGCCAAAAAAGTCTTTTGGTCCGATAGAATTAGCCACAGCGACATAAAAACCGGGTTCCAAAGCTGCCGTGGTATACCGCTGACCTGGATTAACTAACGTTGGGCCCCAAACGGATTGGTATTGTTTATTCTCTTGTTCCTTCATCAGTTCTAAGCGAAAAGGAACTGGGTCATTGGGATAGTTGAAGGGATCAATGTACACGACACCCGCTTGTGCCAACGAGAAAGCGACCCAACTGGGTACTGTACCATTTTCTTGTAACACTCCGCCACCATGAAAACTGCCAAGATGTGCCGTGGGGGGATCGATAATGAGACTCCAAACACCTTCTCGTTGGTTCGGCGGTAAAGTGACGACTGCTATATAAAAACCAGAACGATCAAATTGAACTGTATAGCTACATTCGCTCGCATTGCAAGCTGTTTTTTCTTCTGCGGGTGAGAAAGTGGGAAAGGTGAAACTTAGAATAGTACAAACAAATAGGAAATAAATTAGAAGCCATTTAGTAAACGTGGGCGGGGAAGTATCTGGATTTAAATAATTGTCTATGCTATCACTTGACCATTTGACCATTTGATTTCCAACCTGATAAGACATAGGATAACTCCTTTATTTATAATCAATTAATAACCTCAATGAATGGGGTTAGTAACAGGTACTCTTCAAATAAATCCTATCAAAACTTTGTTTGTAAGTGTAAAAATAGTTGTTTTGCTAGTTAATTTTAACCATCCCCAACCCCTCATTTTTGACAATGGGAGACAAAAGGGAATTTACTAATAAATCAATCTCTTTAAATCCCCCCTCACCCCCCTTTTCAAAGGGGGGAGCCTTAACTTAATGGCAGTGAAGCTTCGCATGCCAACATCACCAACTTCTTTTGATTAAACCTTTCAATTCAACAATTTTTCCATGGCTCAAGGGTTGGTGCGTTACGGCTAGTGCCTAACGCACCCTAGTTGCTTTATTGACACGCCGCTATTGGCATGGCTAGACCTTCCACGTCGTCATAACCAATAGTAATGTCTTGATTAGCTACTCGCTGACAAGAAACTCTATCGAAAACTTGTAATTGCAATTGTTGGTTATGGTGTGAACCGAGTAAGATAAAGCCTTCCGGGAGGAATTGAGGAGGCAACACTTGGAGTGCTTCGGTTTTCGTCGGTAAGTTATCACAAATTTGGTTGACCTCACCAGTCGTGGGCGCGTAACTCCACAATTCTTTACCTACCACACCATATAGCACTTGCTCGATGTCATCCCAAGTCAAATCAGCTAATTCAAGTGAAGAAGGTAATTCTAGCTGACCTTGCGCGGTATCAGGATTTAGGATGGCTAAGCCCTGACCTTTAGCCCAAGACCATAACTGACCTTGACTGTCAAACGTTAGACTGCTAATGTCTAAGAATCCGGTATCACCCACAGAAGATAATTCACCGGTGATAGGATTAAGTTTGTAGAGATGTCCTTGAGGATGTCCAGCCGTATCGTCCCCAGCACCAACATAAATTTCATTAGTCAGCGGATGGATAGTCAGGGATTCAATATCACAACCAGAACACTGTTCTTCAAGTTGCTTAACCGTGTTTTCATCCGGGTTGTAAGCGAAGAAAATACTATCGTTGAGGGCTTGATCTTGAACGCCGTAGAGTAAACAAGCTGCTGATAGTAATTGTAATTCATCTGGCTCTGCGTGCACTTTCAAACGTAACTGTGAAGAAATACTGAGAGTCGGATCACTTTGAGAAGTCGCTGTAATGGTCAGTAAATTTTCCGCATTATCGGTTGAAGGTAACACCACCTGGCATTCCAGTTCCACTCGACGCTGGCTATTCACCGTGACCGTTTCGGGTAGTTTACACAGTGACCAATTTTGTTCCGTAGTCATCGTCAGGTCATAAGTATCCGTGGCTGGGCCGAGATTATTTAAAATTAAAGGTAACGAGATGGTTTCTTCTGGCTTGCCTAGAATAGTTTCATTATTGGTAAACCAAGCTGCTCTGGCTAACAGTTTGGCGGAGCCGACGGTTAATTTAGGTGCATCAACTAACTGTTCTAAGGTCTTGCCAGTAGGCAGAAGAATGTTATCCGCATAAATAATCACTTCTTCACTGGCTTTAAAGGCTTTATCACTCACTTGGCTAAAATCAATTACACCACCACTACCAATTGCCCAGGTGAGCGTTCTTTCGGCTGTGATAGCACCTGCCGATAAATTGCCGACTTCAATTTGGCCATCTTCATCGCTAACGAAGTAAATATCACCACTATGAATCTGTACATTATCCCCGATTTCGAGGAAAATGGGATCCCAAAACCATTGACCATCTTTACCATCGATTACAGCACCACTGTCAATTTTTGCGGGATTACCATTGATTACTATATGGCTGGCTTTTCCTTGTAATGCAGCACCACCGGTATGAGTAGCATTACCTCCATTACCGCCAATAATCACACCATGAATGATTACTTCACCAACACCATTAATGGTTAATTCACCACCATTGCCCGCTTTACCATTATTATTACAATTTTGAAGAAAACCTTTATCGCAAGGAGCGCCATCGCCTAGTTGAATGTGACCATTGTTAGTGTTGGTAAAGTTATTGGGATCAAATCTTATTGGCCCGCCATTTCCAGCGGGATATGCTCCATTCCCAGACTGAATCGTGCCATCATTATCAAAGTCGTTAGGCGTACCTAAATAAATACCGACACCGTTACCACCATTGTTACCGTCGTTTGACACAATTTTGCCCCGATTAGTCAAATTACTAGCATTAATAGCTAACCAATATTGTTGATTATCCGGTGGTAGTTCCGTAGGACTCTTAAGTACTGCCCCTTTTCTAATACAGAGGCTATCTATGGGGTTGACATTGATCGTGGTTGAATAGGGGATAATTACCGTGACATTCCAAGGAATCTCTACACTGTCAGTACTTCCAGGTACACCAGGTAGATGCCAAGTATTGGCATTATTCCACCATCCCGGCGGTTCTAGGTTTTTAGCTGTTTTCGTTATGGGGATGTCACAAGCATCACTCTTACGTACCTGACGAGTTTTTGAATCATTAGGCGTTAAACTCAGCAATTGCCCATTGGTCAACTCCTGATAATAAAAGTAACCTAATTTGGCGTTTTGCTCTGTACACAAGCCTTTAACTTTTGGCATTTCTTTATTTATCATTTGCGCGGTGGTGACCGCCGGTAATTTCACTTCATGATTGGAACGTATCATAACCCAATCACTGGGTTGGGGCACCCGTCCGCCAGTCCATACGGTTGGATCATCCCATTTTCCGGAACGCGTGGACCAAATACTGGACACACCCATGTCACAGGCATCACTGGTGGCAACGTCACGAACTATGATGTTTCCGGTCGTTTCGCCTACCACTTGATAGCCTTTTTTCACCGTGATGGTTACCGGATAATTTCCACCTTGAGGAAAGGAAACCGAGAGTGTGGCAGAAACAGTGCTGCCAGCAGCCCGTTCTTCTCCTGGAATCACTTTAACCGTGCTAAAACCAAAAGCTTCTACAATGATAGTCAAATCGCTTCCATCGGGTGCTTTATCGAGTACTGAGCCACCCACTAAAACTGCTTCACCAGCATCGACTTGTTGATCGTTGGCAACCACGCACAAAGTACATTCTTGACGTTCAACACCATCCCATATACCAAAGTTAATTTCCTGAGTGATAGTACCGTTAGGAACATTCAATTGATAAGGAACGACATTTCCTACTTTAGTTGCTTTGACTGGTGCTGTTTGCCAAAGTGTTTTACCTACCGATGTTCTTACGGTGTAATTTCCTGGAGACAATCCATCAATACTATACTGTCCTTGGATATCGGTAGTTGCGGTGTAATCTCCGGGCAAACCTTTACTGACTAAGTCATCATTACGAATAAAAATGGTTTCAAAGGATATCCCTTTTTCATCGGGTTCTTGAACACCATTACCGTTTAGATCGTTGAATTTTACGCCTTGGAAAGTAACCAACACCGTTTCAGACAACACTGTTCCTTGAAGGCAGAAAGACTCTATTACCGGGAGCTTTACTCCGTTTACAATGTTAATGTTGTTGTTCCCAGCAGGGCTAGATAATGGCGAAACTGTTACTGTTACTCCGGATGGAATTAAAACGGTATCACTGGCACTAGGAATTCCAATGGGAACCCAAGTATTGGCATCTTCCCACTTGCCCGCTGGATTCAATGCCTTAGCAGTTTTAGTGGGTGTAGTACAAGCACTAGGACTTCCTACAATAGAAGAACTGGCAGCAAATACCGGTATATGCAATGCAATACCTAATACTAATACCTCAAATGTCATCACTAGCCACTCAGCGAATGGATTTCGCCAGTGGGCTGACTTCTTATTAACACATCTCGTGCTCAAATTATAAATTGACATAACTAAATTTTCCTAAAAGAAGGTGTTTAAGCAAGCAAGTAGCCTAGAAAAATTAAATAAAATTTAATACTTTACCCTTATTCAAGGTAAAAAGCAGTTTACACGACATTAAACTAGAAGTTCTATACAACAAATACTTGCAAACTATTGCTTCTAAATAGGCATTCAATTAATATGACTAATTGGAATAAATAGTTCTAAATGCAACCGGATGTAACATGACCCCGTTTCATACTTTGCTTAAACAATATAGGAAAGAAGCGAATATAAGCCTTGGGGAATTAGCCAATAAAATTAATGTACGAGGAGAAAAAGATCAGCCCAAAACTAAAATAACTGTTTCTACTCTGAGCCGTTGGGAAAATGGAATAAGTACGCCACAACGTAATTTTCATACCCGTTGCATATTGTTACATATGGCTAAAATACTCAATCTATCTTTAGAAAAATGTAATCACTTGCTGGAGGTAGCAGACCGCAATCCCTTAAGTGAGGCAGAACAAATGTCATTTTATCTAGAAAGATCAAGTGCTAAAGCTGTACTACCGACTATACAATTAACAGCCAACCTTCAAACTTTCATTGAAGAGTTATTAAATCACTTTGATAATAGTTTTCTAGCGCCGGTTTTATTGCTTTCTCAGTTTGATTTTATCTCTATCATTGACACTCTCTTTTCATACGCTGCGGCACGTTACCCAGAGCGATGTATCCATCTTACGCTTCCTCACGCACTTGAAGATCCACAAAGTTATTTCTTAGAATTGGGACAACGGTGTAATTTGAGTAAACCAGTACACAATGCCAGTGAATTTGAAAATCAGTTCAGCGATAAAATAAGAAACGCTCTTATCCCTCATTATTTTTTGTTAATAAGTCGTTTTGAAAAGATTTCCAGAAATAAAGCTCAAGAATTAGGCGGGATTCTACGTAGCCTCAATGAACAGTTTCTAAGTAGTTTATATATCCTCATCTGTGGCGGGCAAAAATTGGAGGAACTTAAATTACTAAATGGTGAGCATTCATTGCTTAATTACGCCAAGTCCTATCATTGGCCCGAATTGACTCAAGAAGATGTAATAGCTAGTAGTGACTGTCCGGATTTAGTAAGCCAAGAAGTAGCTAATAACTTGCTGGAGATTAGTGGTGGACATCCCTCCTTACTCAAAATTTGTTTGGATTGGTATCAACAGAACCCGGATTCATTAGGTGAATTTACCCAGCGTTTGAGTAAAGAACCACTTATTTATGAATGGTTCGCGCCATTCATTAATAATAAGCAACTCCTCGCTCAATGGTTAGAGAAACCTAAAATTGCATCTTATCCAGTCTATTTAACTAATAAACTCTTGCGCGATTTATATTGGCGAGGCTTATTGATAAAAACAGGTAATGAAATACATTGGCGATGTGAAGCAATCCGCTTAGCTGGGCAATTTATCATGGGTCATAAGTGACATTCAAGCACATCTCAATGATAATGTCATTGTAATCTTGTTTTTCTTCGTATTGGTAATTGTCTTCAAACCCAATGATGGTGGCAATAGCACTGCCTAACGGGTTTAGAAAAGCCAGCGATTTTTTCTTAGGTGGTTCAACGTTTTGATTTTCATAAAAAGTAAAGGTATTAATGTTGTTATCGGGTACTGGGTCTACAAAATTGGTTTTAGCATAATAAGCCTTTTGTTGCTTTAATCCTCCCCAAATGGGTGGGTTAATATTTTTGAGAACTAGCGCGTAATTCGTGTTGGGCAACAATTCAACCGTTTTTAGAGGAGACGCCCCTCCTAAAATTCCGCCTTCAACGCTACCTAGCCAATCATTTGGGCCGCGCTGATTGTCATCAGAATATCTCACTTCATCAAACAAAAGAATAAATTCATGGGTTGCTAAATTCTCAAAACCAATACGGGATTGAAATCCGCCATGTGATTCACGAAAATAGATTACCGCTTGGATAAATTTAACCATCCGACCATTGATTTGAGGAGCAATTTTTATAGTACCAGTCCCTTCATTTATGAAATTCCTGACGGAACTGTTACATTGAAAATGGTCTGGTGTACAGGTAGTTAATAATATTATTATTGAGAATAGGGTTACCGCAAACAATCTCATCTTCTTCATAGTTAAGCCCAGTTGGCTGGTTTTTTATTGAGAAAATGTCGAGAAATGTACTATGGTGTTGTTTATTCTTTTATTTGTCAGGTTGTTCCCAATGGAATACCATCCAGTGGTATTTTTATTTACCTCAAGAGAGTTCAATTGAACCAACCCTCGTAGAAATTCAACAACGGATTAATCCGTTGCCACAAGTACAGCTAAATAGTATTGCACTGAGTCCGAACAATCAATGGTTAGCTTTAGCTGGTAGTGATGGTATAGTGCGAATTTGGAATTTAAGTGGTGAAAAGCGAGAAATTAAACACTTGGAAAAAAACGTAGACAAAATTAACACTATCGCTTTTTCACCAAATAATCAACAAATCGCTTTTGGTGGTTGGGATAAAACGATTCATATCTGGGATCGAGAACTAACCAAAGAAATTCACTGGTTACCCACAACCGATAGGAAAACTAAACATCGGGATATCATTGTAACGCTTGCTTATAGTCCAGATGGTCATTATCTCGCCTCCGGGAGTCAGGATAATAGAGTTGTATCACGTTAAAAACCAATCAATTAGCTAAGTAAAAATTCCATAGTCCAGCACAGACACCAATTATTTCATCATATAAATCAATTGTATGAAATCAATTTTATTGACAAGTGTTCTGTAGCGTTTCATGCCAGAAATGCTATTTTCTACAAAAATTCGTTCTTTAGCTACCTTCTTGTTGCCATTT
>JAAUSR010000184.1 GCA_012032555.1 Thioploca sp. | reverse complement strand
GTTGAAAATTTAAAAAAACATCATAAAAAATATAATGGAGTCTAAATGTGTTGTAAAATATGAAGATTTGAAAATCAAACCTTCCTGTTGAATTTAAAAAAATAACTGATTTTTTCGGAAAAGAATTAAATATTAACAAACTATTAGAGTGTAATAATATTGTTAAGAAAGAAGATATTATAGAAAAAGCAACTGATAAGAAATATTTTAGCAAAAGATTATTAAATAAAGAATATGAAAGGTCGAGAAAGCGTTTTTTTAGAGATTTTGGAAATAAAATAGCGAGGGAGTTTGTCTGAATTTATTCAAAAGGTTCCAATGTTTAAAGGAGCTTCTTTAGATTTTTGGAACCCTACCCATATTAATTATTTTATAAATAGAATTAAAAATAAAGAATCATTTTCTATTATAAGATTTAATTTAGATGCCTGGACATTATTCATAACAGCATTCAATAATATGGGTTTTAAATCTTGGCCAAAAAATAATATAAATAATAATTTTTTGAAAAAATTAGGAGTTTCAACAGCTAAAGCTTTGGAAGTTAGAAATAAAACAAATGGAATGAATTATATTATTACTGCGGAAAATTTTGAAGGTATTTTAAAAATGATTGTAAATCCGAAACCTAAAAATTTTCATCTATCAGTTAGTGATAGAACTTATTATTATGGCTCATATCCAATTCCTAATGGTAAACCTTGGGTAGCAAATTTAATAAAACAAATGTGCCCTCCCGGTGAGATTCCATTTAACTCTCTTGTTTGGAAAACTTGGGCAATGAATGGACAGATTCATAAGCTGTTTACAGACTTAAAAGAATATGAAATTGTTCTAATTGGCCCACATTATTTATCTAAATTACCAAATATTGTAAAAAATAATAAAATAAAACACATAAAAATTCATGAAACAAATGCGTCAATTAATATTGAAAAACAAATAAAGAAATTAATTTCGCTTCATGAAAAGTTGCAAAATGGTGATAAGAAAATTATTTATATCTGTGAAGGTGGCGCTCCAGTTAATTGGTTAATTTATCGACTTCATGGTAAATTAAAAAATGCTTATATGTTAGATGTAGGTCGTTCTTTAGATATATATTTTTATAACGATCCGATCAGAAAAAAAACACCCCATTGGCAATGGGGTGGTTGGGTTGAACCAAATCCTCCTACCTGGATGAATAAAATATGAATAAGGTATGTATTACAGGAATAACAGGTCAAACAGGTTCTTATTTAGCAGAAATATTTTTGCAAAATGGTTATGATGTTTATGGATTAATTAGAAGAACTAGTAATTTTAATACTCAAAGAATAGAACATATATTTGATGATATTAATCTTTCTTATGGCGATCTATCTAGTTTTTCTTCTATTCAAAAATTTATTCAAGAAACTCAACCAGATATTTTTATTAATGCCGCAGCACAAAGTCATGTTAGAGTTTCTTTTGATGTTCCAGAGTATACTATGGATACTATCGCAATGGGAAATATACGATGTTTAGAGGCTTTGAGAATTAATAGCCCTCAAACCCGTTACCTACATGCTGCTACAAGCGAAATGTTTGGCTCTGCCCCTCCTCCTCAAAATGAAAATACTCCGTTTCATCCTCGATCACCCTATGCATGCGCTAAGGTTTGTGCTTATTATTCAACTATAAATTATAGAGAAGCATATAAAATGCATGCAAGTAATTCAATATCATTTAATCATGAAAGTCCAAGAAGAGGACATACATTTGTTACAAAAAAGATTACAAAAGCTGCTGCCAGAATAAAATATGGTTTACAAGATAAATTAAGATTAGGAAATCTTGATGCTAAAAGAGATTGGTCACATGCTAAAGATATAGCTCATGCTATGTATTTGATTGTTACAGCAGATAAACCAGATGATTATGTTATAGGTTCTGGGAAAGCTCATTCTATTAAAGAGTTTTTAGAAATTGTATTTAAAAAATTAGATTTGAATTGGGAAGATTATGTTGTATTTGATGAAAAATATCTTCGACCAACAGAAGTTGATGTTTTATGTTCAGATAATACCAAAATAAAAGAGAAACTTTTTTGGGAACCTGAATATTCTTTTGAACAATTAATCGATGAAATGATCGATCATGATCTTAAAGAAGCTAGAAATGAAAAATTAATACGGGATAATGTATGAAAGAAAAACGTATTTTAATAACTGGTGCAAATGGTTTTTTAGGAAAACATGTAATTCAGGCTTATCAAGATGCTACAATTTTTGCAAATCCATCATCATATTATTTATTTACACCTAGTAGTAAACAATTTGATTTAACTAGACTTGATATGACCGAGGCAATGTTTTTAAAATATAGTCCAAATATTATTCTTCATATGGCAGCTGTTTGTGGAGGTATTGGAGCTAATAAAGATCGCCCTGCTGATTTTATTCATCTTAATACTCAAATGACATCAAATATATTTGAATGTGCTTTGAGATATGATATTGAATATATGTATACACTTGGTAGTGTTTGTAGCTATCCTTGCGATTGCCCCGTTCCTTTCAAAGAAGATGATATTTGGAATGGTTTTCCAGAGGTTACAAATGCTCCATATGGAATTGCAAAACGTCATCAATTAATGATGCAAGAAGCATTTAGAACGCAGTATGGATTAAAAGGGTGTCATTTTATACCTGTTAATATGTATGGGGAACAAGATGATTTTGATTTAAAGACAAGTCATGTAATTCCTGCGCTTATTAGAAAATTTGTAGAAGCCAAAGAAAAAGGAGAGAAAGAGGTTGAGGTTTGGGGAACTGGGGAAGCAACGAGAGAATTTTTATATGTAGGAGATTGTGCAGAAGCTTTGGTTAAAGCTCTTATAAATTTATTTGATTATGATAAACCAATTAATTTAGGGACAGGAGCAGATATATCTATTAAAGATTTAGCAGATAAAATTAGAACTTTAACTGGTTTTACTGGTAGTATTATTTATCGTGGCGATAAAGTAATTAATGGGCAGCCAAAAAGGCGTCTTGATGTTTCTAGAGCTAAAGATGTACTCAAATGGGAAGCTAAAATTAATTTAGATGATGGTTTGAAAAAACTTTAGAATGGTATCTAAATAATAGGAGCTAAAATGAAAATTTTTAAAAAATATCCAGAAATTAATGAAGAAGTTTTATCTTCCAAAGATGAAGAAGTTTTATCTTTGGTTAGGGATATATGTAAAGAATTAAAAAAAACTATATGTGATTCTGGTATTTCTGATACAATGAAGGAAGTAATTAGAATGCAGATTCTTGAAATATTTGAAATTCAATTAATGAGTTCTATTGAAAAAGATATTATGAAAGAGTATTTATTTAAAGATCATTATCCAAATAAAAGATGTGATAAAAAAAATAAAAAGATTTAAGAAATATAAATAAGGA
>JAAUSR010000183.1 GCA_012032555.1 Thioploca sp. | reverse complement strand
CTATCAGGTCCAAGTCAAGGTTATAGAGTTTTTGGAAGAACTCGTGCCGGCAGTTCTACATCACCAAACTCAGTAGAAGTTGAATTTAGAGCAGTTCCGGATGGTTATGGAGCCGGTCCAGCAGTTCCATATACATGGGAAGCAGGCCAACCTACAAGTGTAGATATGTATTATGGTTATCGAGAATGTCTTGATAATATGGATGAAAATGCATTTCGTGTGACATTGGCAAATGGAATTGTAGGCGATGCCGGATTGAGACAGAATGTAGTTGATCTTCAAACAACAATTGGTACTGATGATGGTGATACAGATCTTGCCAGTTATTTGAATAATACAATTAATTTTTTTCCATTTTCAAATTTACCCGATGCAACTCCAACAGTAGTAGAGGCATTGAATACATTAAATGAGCAAATAGGCGATAGAACCTATTCAGGTCCCATATTAACAGATGGTTATACAATTACACAAAGTTTGCAACAATTAGCAGATGCCATTTCTAGTGTAAGTGCTGTAACAAGATTAATTACAAGAACATCTGTTGCAATTCCTGCGGGATCTACAATTACAGTTCCGGCAGGTAACACATATGTGCCTGATGGAAGTGGAAATGGAGCCGGGTTAATGGTTTGGTGGCGTGGTATATTAAGAGATCCGGGAACTATTGCGGCAGGTGATGATTATTTGGAAGCAAGTACCACAACTATTGTTAATTATCGTCGAATTCGTGCCGGAGATCATATTAACTGGTTAATTATAACATGATGAAACCTACAATTACATATAAAGAAGTAAAACGTCCTGTGGATAATATGTGTGCAAATGGTCATTTGTGTTCAGAATATTATCGGCGTAATGGACCTCATAGTCCACAAGAGGCAATGAGATTTTTTAGTATTACAGGAGAAGGGTTGCCTAAAGGTATCTATTGTGAACCTTGTCTTGTAATAGCAAATCATTTAGCAAGAGTAAAGGAGAAAAAATGATAGAAGAGCAAGTCAATGTAACTCATCAGGAAATGCTATTTAAATTACGCAGACGCATGCTTGATGCTGTTAAATTGGAAGTAATTGATGAAAAATCAAAAGATATTTATGAACAAACATTGCTTCAAATAATGAATGAGGCAGAACGTCAAAGAATACGTTGTCTTAATTTATCAAATGAATATAGGATGAAGGCTGATGGAGCCAGATCGCAGGCGGCCGGATTTGAAACAATGATAAGTGTTGTATATTCTATTTTGAATGGTTTGGTAAGTAAAGCAGAAGCAGATGAACGAGAAATTGAAGAATTAAAGGATTCAGAAGAAGAATCTGAAGAATTGATTATAAGACCTAAAAAAGCAAAGAAAACAGGAAATAAAGTGAAATGACAGGTGATAACAGCATTGCAAAAGAAGATGTTTCTGATGTTGATTTTGTCGATGCTGAAGAGCTTCTGTCTGATGGATATTTTATATATAGAACATTATCATTATTAAATACTGTAAGCGCAACAAGAACTGTAACTATACTTGTTTCAAATATTTATGATAGATTAGATAATGTTGATAATCCTTGGAAGTTGGAGATATTGTAAGTATTTTTTCTAATGCTGCGGCAGGATTATATACAGTAGAAAGTATTCCAAATGCAACACAATTTATAGTTGTAGAGAATATACCAAATTCTATTGGCGGTGGAGCTGATTTTATATATCCAGCCGGAGCTACCAAGGTAGGATTTAATCCAAACAATACTCAAAATATAACGGCCAATACGGTTCAGGAAGCAATTGAACAGTTAGATGGATATGCACTTACAGAACAAGAACATGAATTTTTAGATACAATTGCTCATGACATTGTTGAAGATTCATATACAGTAGCTAGTTATTTAGGCCCAGCCGGCAGATTATCTAATGTAACTACATATACAGATATTACATTGACAACAAAAATAAGAGAACAGGAATATACATATATAGGACCTAGAGTGAACCAATAGATACGATTCAATATGATGATAATGGTGTAGAATCGTATAGAATAGTGGAAGTAATAACATATGCCGGACCTTTCACAAATAGAATATTAAACATTAATCGAACTAGAGTGTAACATGCCTACCCAAGTTGTTGTATTACAAATTGATGATTCATCTGATAAAACAATTGTTGGTCAGCAAACATGGGACCGTGCAAATGGTGGTATCTTAGTTGCACCAGCTGGTAATGCATTTCCCGGCTCTCCTGCTGCTGGAGAAATTTTCTGGCGATCAGATCAAAATATTCTTTATAGAAGAAATGATACAAATACAGCATGGGATGCTTTGGGAGCAGCACCAACGGGTCAAGCTGGTGGCGATTTGGACGGTTATTATCCGAATCCTGAAGTAATTGATTTAACCATTTTTGGTGAGCAGCAAGGAAGTATATTATATTTTAATGGAAGCAATTGGGTTGTATTGGATCCGGGTCCTGATGGATATGTATTAACAACTCATGGTACATTGATGGATCCATCATGGGAAGAGATTGCTGATGGGGGAATGATATTATTTGGAGCGAGTTCAGTAGCAGCAACAACAACAACTAGATATTTGATTCCAGGTGTTGCAAGTACATTAGCACCAACAGTTGCTGTATCAATGGCCGCACCAAGAGATGGTACTTTAAAAAATTTATTCATAAGACATAACATTTCTGCTGGAAATGGAAATAATATAGTTTATACAGTAAGAATTAATTCTGTAGCATCTTCATTAAGTGTAACCTTAGCATCAACAGGAAACCAATCTTCTGATATAGTTAATCAAATAAATGTAAATCAAGGAGATTTGATAGACATTGAAGTAACAAAAGCTTTAGCAATAGGCGCTACACCAAATGGAATTATAGCAAGTTTGGAGTTTGTATAATGGTTGTTTATAGATACAGATTTGTAGCATTTGATGCTGATGAATTGTCATTTCAAGTTCCTGGGGCTGTTACTTTTCAGGATATCGGATCTGTATTTGTAGATATTGATGCTCCAATTGCATCTAAAGATGATTTAGATGCCTTTATGCAAACTCAAGGTTTTGAATTCTTTATTACAAGTCCTGTTAATTCCCCCGCTCAAGAAGCCGGTGAAACAGATGGCTTTGTAATGGGTCCTGGAATAAGTACTACAAATGCTGTTGCTGTATTTACAGGTACAGATGGTTATACAATCGGATCCTCTACCGTAACAATTGATAGTTCTGGAAACATTGTAATACCAGGAAATGCTACAATAAGTGGAAATTTAAACACATCAGTATCAGGTGATTTATCAGGTAGTTTACCAAATCCAACTGTTGTTGATTTAACAATAACAGGCGAACAACAAGGAAGTATATTATATTTTAATGGAAGTAATTGGGTTCAATTACCTCCCGCTCCAAATTCCTCTTTTGTTTTAAGATCCGCCGGACCATCCGCTAACCCGTTTTGGGCA
>JAAUSR010000182.1 GCA_012032555.1 Thioploca sp. | reverse complement strand
CCCCGCACCTGGCAGTCGCCGACCATGTCGCCACAATTGCGACGACGAGCTGAAATATCAGGTGGTCGATCGGATGGTCGCGCATTTCCAGAAGGTCGCCGACAATGGCGGTATGCTCGCAGGGCAGAAAGTTCGCGAACTGATTACCGTGAACGGCGTTCGCATCGTGCTGGAAGACGGCACCTGGGGCCTGGTGCGCGCCTCCTCAAACAAGCCGGAGCTTGTGGTGGTGGTTGAGAGCCAAACATTTCTGAGCTAGAGGCAGTAAGGAATTTAGTCTTTGGGCTATTCTTACGAATGGCTTCTAAAACTCTCATAACTCCTGTTCCTGTGACATCCATAGTGTATTCAGGAATATCAAAGCTAACACGAACGTGACTCTGCGCGCCCATATTGAAGAATAGATCAGGTTTAATATCGCCAATCCAACTGGCTAGAGATGAGTAGTCTGCTAAATCGCCGTAGACCATCTCTAGCTTGTTACTATCAATGTGCGGATCAACATATACGTGATCGATACGTTCAGTATTGAGTGAGCTACTACGGCGTTTGAGCCCATAAACTTTATACCCCTTACTTAATAAAAGATCGCATAAATATGAGCCGGTTTGTCCTGTGATACCTGTAATGCATGCAGTGTTCATAGTTTCTTATATAACGACAAGGTTCTTGGAGATGGCGAGCTATCTATTCTTTTGACAAGTTCATATCCTTGTTCAATAAACAATGCTTCATAGCCAGCCGCGTTAGTAATATCTTCAATGATGACATATTTGTTACAGATACTATCTATCATCTTAACAAATTCTAAAGGTGAAAATTTTAATGTGATGTACTATAGCTAATGCTACAACTAGATCTGATTTAAATCTACTTGTTTCATAGTTTTCATTGGTGATGAAGTCTTCTACAGATTTAGCGGCAAAGATTATTGGTAGTTTAAATTTCTCATTCAACTCATATGCCATGGCAATACATTTAGGAACATAATCAAATCCTATGACAGATTTAGCTTTCTTGGCTGCCAAGAATCCAAAATATCCTTTATTACAGGCGATATCAGTTACGGTTTCAAAGTCTATTTCTTGCAATAAACTCCAGTATCCTATACCTTTACCGTTACGACTTTCTGGTCGGTCAATATCTGATTCCAGGGTATACTCGTCAGACCAATGTGTATATTGTAATTCTGCCGTTGATAAGCTCTCAACAAATTGATTAAGTTTGAGCCATGCTTCTGGTTTAGATAAATCCATATCAGATATTGCTTTTAATTCTTCATGAAAATTTCTTACAAGGTCAATATTAATTCGACCTTGAATGTCTTGATATGTATCAAGTAAATATCTGCCTATTAAATAACCAATCTCCACAAAAGATCGTAACGTTAAATACCCATCAATTTCCTTAATAGATCCGTAATCTAACCATTTGATTCCATCAATAGTTACATTGATATTAGCTTCATGTGTATCTACGGCAATCATATTATGATCTACCAATTTAGCATTCATCTTACAATAGTAGAAACAATTTTCTTCATTAACTCTGGATATGTCTCTTGTATACGAACTCTATGCACATAATTTTTATGTTCATATACTGGGGCATATCCATCTAGATATGTAAAATCTATGAAGTCATTAAGTTTTGATTGATCAACCAAAACGGACAAATCAGATAGATCGACCAAAAATTCCGTCTCGACTACCTCTTGTATCTCTGGGAAATTAAGTGATAATATCTTTTGAAATCTATCTTCTTCAGTGGGGATGTATGATCTAAACAATCTACCTTCATGCCAAAACAATGGAAACGTACAGGTCGATGCCATGTGATGTAATTGAATGTCTTGTCTAGATAATACTTTTGTCATTAGCTAATCCTAACTGCACAGGCAACGCCAGGCTTATTCTCCCTAAATGAAAAAGTATCTAAAATTTGGAAACTCTTTAATGAGGCCATCCCATACATCTTGTAAGCCTTCACAATCAACTATGTCATCAAAGACCATAACTCCACCTACGTTAATATGTGGCATAATATCCATTAAGTCTTGACGAGCGCCATCTACTGAGTGATCTCCGTCAATCAAAACCATATCAAATTTCTCATCGTTCTCTTGAAAAAATTTTGGTAATGTCTTATGAGAATCTCCACTAATAAAAATGATTGGTTTATTGTAACCTAATTTGCTAAGTTCCGATTGTACAAACTGAGGTCCAGGGTTAGCAGAGCCTCCATAATTTTCATGCCATTCATCGAAAGCGTAAATTTGACAATCTGGAGAAGCCATGGCAACAGCCGCTGTAGACCAACCACGACGCACTCCAACCTCTAAAAAGGTTGAAGGGACAACTTGTCTAGCCAAAAAAGTCATAAAAGAGCGAGTTTCGGGTTTTCCAGCTTTAATCAGCTTTAAAGCCATAGGGCCATAGACAGTATCTGTGCTAATCATTTCTTCTAGTAAAGAGTATTCTGAACATTTTCTGAAGACTTGATGGCTTCAAATAACTCTTGCTCTGATATTGTAGATAAAGTATGTCTTTTCATAGTTCTCTCACATATTCGTTAACTGTGTTAATTATATATTGCTGTTCTTCTGACGTTAATTCAGGATAGCTTGGCAAGATAAAACACTCTTGATTCAATAAATCAGCAACCATACAATCTGTTGGCAATACATCTACGTTATCTCTTAAATGGTCATGAGAGAAAATAGAATAAAACATTGGTCTAATTTCAATACTGCGAGCATTGAAATATGCTTCAGCATTTTCATATGAAGATTGTCCGGGAATTCTTACTCCAAACATCCAGTTAGAATTGGCAGTATTTTCTTCATTAATTTGAATTCTAACATCATCACGATCTTGAAATGCTAGTCGATAAGTATCAAATATCTGTTTTTTAAGACCAAGAATATCTTGTAGGCATTCAAGCTGCCCATATAAAATAGCAGCTTGTACATTAGTCATACGGTAGTTATATCCTAACTCTTTATGTACAAAACGAGTAGAAGATTGACCTTGTCCCTGAATACACTTAACATATTCATAAGTGTCTTCAAAATTGGTTACAAATGCCCCACCTTCTCCACTGGTAATATTCTTGTTTCCAAAGAATGAAATTGAGGCAGCAAAACTAGCCTGTCCGGTTACAAGACCGCCGTAACCTCCTAAAAATCCTTCACAATTATCTTCAACAAAATGTGTATTTGGGAATTTAGATTGTAATCTTGGCACATTAATTACATTTCCAATGTTATGTACTATTAGCACATCTGCATCTGGATATTGAACTATAGCTTCTTCTAACTTAGATAAATCTACATTCCAAGTTTCCAAGTTAGCATCAACTGGAATTAACTGATAGTTTTTATCAAAAAGAAAAGCGTTCCATGCTGCGACATAAACATTATTTGGAACTATGATCTTCTTTTTGCCAGCAGAAGGTGGACACTTTTTTATAAAGCG
>JAAUSR010000181.1 GCA_012032555.1 Thioploca sp. | reverse complement strand
CCCCGTTTTAGGCAGGACTGCCGGTTTTTGTCAAGATTTATCTTGGTTCAAGAGCTCTTAGCCATTCGGCTGGAAGTTTTGAAAACTTCCGTTTATTGGTCGTGTTCGGTTTCCGCTGCGCTTAAACCGAACACAACACAGGAGGAAGTCTTAGCGCAACTGGGGGCGCTAGCGGGCTATTCCTTCACTCGTGGCACACGAACACCTAAAACAACGGATAAGATTCTCCATCAGGGTCGTATTTTATCTGTCTAATAAACTCCTGAAAGCTTTGTGCTTGAAAAGTTGCCCCAAAGTCCCAATCAAACACAAAAACTTGTCCAAAATTACTATCCCCTATTCCAATTGTGATTAGTGTAGAACCAAGAGTTTGAGCTACTGGAATTATCATTGCATTTACAAAATCCTCATATTCAATAAGATTTACCATTGCCTGCTCAAGGGTTTGTAAACTTTCCAAATAATCAATGCTGTAATTTACAGTATCACCATTTTCCAAGTATCTATCAAAGGAATTATAGTATACTTTCCCTCCATTATACCTTAATAAAAAATCTCTGTATTGGTCTGGAAACCGTACGCTTAATCTATCCTCTACAGCTAATATCTCATCTAAAGATATAGTAGGGTTTGTTTCAATAATTTTAAGATTACTTTCCATTTAACCTATTTTATTTATTTTTTGAACCAGCTGTTCCACCTGTATGAGGTAATCCTCCAAATTTAGGATTATTTATATAATTTGGGACTAATTGCATTGTTGTTAAGTCTTCAACATGATGCCATTCATAATCTGCATATTTTCCACCATCAGCCCACTTATGAACCCATTTTGCTTTATTACTATTCACATCAATATTATGTTTTTTAAATAGCTCAGGAAACGCCTGAGCATTTGCTGGGCCATAATCTACATCTCCACCCTTCATATCTATCTTAACATCTTTTACAGCATAAGGAGAAAAATCTGGTGCTCCATTTGATTTAATGGTAACTGGAAATCCACTTTTAGTATGTTTTACTTCTCCTGGAGTATATCCTTTTGGGGCTGCCCCTGGCCCTCTTATTAGTCTACTAGCGTTACTACTATTTATTTCTACATCTGGTAGCTGAATGTCTATCCGCCGTAGCTGTGTAAAATTAAAAGCTTGTCTAGCCGCCGCCGCCTCGACCAAAGGAGGTATCACGAGTTCTCCTAACTCCTCCGGGCTTTTATTAGGCAACGATTTAAGAACTTCCTTAGCAGCCTGCGCCTCTTGTATTGTTATACTAGAGGCTTCTTCAGGACTATTAAAATATTCTCTATAAGCCCCTTTCCTCCATGCCTCATAACTTGTCCAACTATTAGCCCAATTAGTCCAAGACTTAGCTGTAAACCATCGGTTATACAAGCCTTTTGCTCCACCGTTGAGAAATTGTGCTGTAGCTTGTTCTGCTTTGAGGACTGCTGTATTCTCTTTATCACTAAGATAGGTGATACGAGGTGTAAACTCTGCTCCATCTAAATCAATTCCGTCAATCACCCTATTCATTGCAAAGGATAAGGTGACCAACTTGGATAACTTGATGTTAAAGGATCCACCGACAAGAACCTCGCTAATGCCGGATTATACAACCTAAACCCATAATCCTGCGTGATTTTTGATGATAGTTAATCTGTGCTAAGGTTATTTCTAACTGTCTTTTTTGTTGAGCATCGAGCATTATAGCATAGAGACCAGCAGTTGTTGCATCAACCTTAGGCAGATTTATAGTAACAGGTACACCAGGGCTGGTAATATAGGTGGATCCGTTTGGTACAGCAAATCCTTGATCCTTTGAGAATAGTAGGCTAATTGCCTCCCCTAAACTCGATTTCTGGTACGCCAGTTACGTAATGTCCATCTCTGGTCAGATTGGATAATCCTAACGTACATCTTTACAGGTAAGTCCATATTCTTTTCTTTCTTTGGCTAATCTTAAATCAAAAGAATGCAAAGCAGTTTTAGAAAAATAAGAGAATGAAATTTTATAATAAGCTTTACGAAGCGAAATTTTTATATTTCCTTTAACTACATCTCTATTTTTAGATATTCCTAATCTATTAGTTACTTTGTTATAATATTTTGTTGAATCACTATTTTGTGGATAAAACAAGACCGCTGCCAACCTGTCTTTACAGAACATCAACTCTACAAAACCATTAACCCCCAAGTGCCTATATTCTGGTATTACAGCTACTAACACTTCATCTCCATAAAACATATTGGTATACATATTAGGAAACTTACCCTCTAGAGTTTTTTTATTTTCATAACTGTAAAAGTTATCAATCAAGTTTAGAGATTGGCTGTTACAGGCTTGTAAGCCAATGATAAGTAACAATGTTATAATTCTATACATACTCTGAATCATTCATCTTTTTTCTTGTTCTCAGCCTGGTTTATAACTTTCAAAGCCGGATTTAAATTTTTGTCGGCGAAATCTTCAGCGTTGAAAGTTTTGTCATAATACTCACCATAAAGCCATTGCCATCCCCAGCTAACTTTTGCTTTTTGGTAAATTCAGAATGTAAGGGTGTCTTACTATATTGCCATCTTAAGTTAAAGTTATTCTCATTCCATTCAGCCCTTAGGTAATTCTCAAACCCCACGGCTTCTACTTCGGAAAATTGAACCAAGCGGTTTTTACCAGTTTTATCAAAAACCTCTAAGTAGCCTTTAAAACCTAATTCTCTCCGATAAGCATGAAATAACTCGTGACCTAATACATGTTTTGTTTGAAAACTAACTCCATCAAAAAACTCGAAATTGGTATCATATATCTCGAGTCTTCCGCCGGTTACTTCTGTGCCATTATCTGCAAAAAATGCCTTTTCATGATCTTCTTTTGTCATATTTTTTCCTTCAAATTCTTTTAATATTTTTTCATTTTGATTTGGCTTGAAGTGAGATCCAAGATATCCTACACCCTTTGCCACCAACGTTTCTGCCTGTACAATCTCGTAAATAGCATCTGATTTTGTTAAGGAATTGACAACTTTCTCTCCGTATTCAGTTTTTGATATTTCTTGTAGTGCTTTTATGATATTGCCAGCGAATCCCCCAACATTGTAAGTTTGAGTAGGATCATATTTGATTCTCTTTATTTTTCCATCACTGCCCGTATAGAGTATGATTATCTCTTTGCCATCAGGGTCAATAGCCCTCAAAGGAGTATTAGCTACAAAATTATAAGGACTAAGATTTGGATACTTATTCGATAATGGATCAATAGCCATCCATCTACAAAGAGAAGGGTTATATAAACGCGCCCCAAAATCGATATAGTTTCCCCCCGTTCCCCACTCTCTGTCATTTTCTTTGCCATTGAATCCAAAGTGATGAAGGTGGGAAGCTTTTAATTAACTGCCTTTCAATGACTTATATAATTACTTCAAAGAACGGTTTTCTTAATGCTTTAAGATAAGCTTTTTCCATTGAAGAAAAAAAATTCTGTGCCGGAAGGGTCTTTATTCTGAGAGGGGATGGTATT
>JAAUSR010000022.1 GCA_012032555.1 Thioploca sp. | reverse complement strand
CGATTTTCTGATTGCCTTATCTTAGCAGAAAGTATTGATAAACACGCGATTCTATACACTTTTGACAAAAATTATCACAATCCAACTGGCAAGCCCGCGTAGGCTGGGTTAAGCACGCGTAGCTATATTAATATTTATCATGAACATTGATTAAGCTGGGTTTTTCAACCCAGCCTACTCTAGCTACTCTAGCTGGATGGTATAACCTTCAGGGCAGTACCACCTATAATAAGAAGTCCAATATTTCCCCCAAGGGATTCTTTAATAGATCTAGTTAGGTCTAATAATTAAGATGAAAACTCCTAAGCTGAAATGACCATAGATTACAACTTCCTACGCCAAGAAGGCATCCGGCACATTGAACGGTTGGGCAGCCAGCAATGGACGGATTACAACACCCACGATCCTGGCATCACCATCCTGGAACAATTGTGCTACGCCCTCACGGATTTGCTCTACCGCATAGGTTTTCCGATGTCGGATTTGCTATCGGAAGGCGGTCAGGATCCCTTCGCCAATTTGGTTGGCCTTGCCGAGATCCTGACTAGCAGTCCAGTAACACTGACAGATTGGCACAAGCTGCTATTGGATATGCCTGATATCTGGAATGCTTGGATCGAACATTCTGCACACGACCAACCTGCTGTGTATTTCCACAAGGAAGAAAATACCCTAAGTCTGTCACAAGAAGACCAGGTGGAACCATTACGTCTACAGGGTATCCAACAAATCTATTATCAAGGCGCCACCACCACTAAGCGACGACTGTGTAAGCGACTGTATACGTGCCGTGGCCTTGCCGAAGATTTCAGCCTTACAATGCTAATGATAGTCCGGTTCGCATTCGAGCTAGCCTGGAAGTAGACCTGACTACCGATACTGAACGTGTATGCAAAACCATTCTTCAGCAAATTGACCATTACTTTTCTCCGCCAGTGCGCTTTTATTCTTTACAGGAGCGTTTAGATAAGGGTGAATCTGTGGATGAAATCTTTGCAGGTCCCCAATTGACACAAGGTTTTATTGATTCCGCAGAATTACAAGCCAACCGGCGTAGAACCGAATTGCGTGCCTCCGACCTAATCCGTCTATTCATGGATGTAGAAGGAGTTAGAACTGTGAAACAGCTTGAATTTCTAGAAGGTGGAAAGTGGTTGCTGAAACTGGATCATAAGGCTATACCCAAACTTGACCAACCAAGGTTGTTCTATCAACGGGGATCACAGATAACCCTAATCACAGGTGACGATGACAATCTTAAAACGGAACAATTTGGTGTGCAGCTTTCCTTCACTGATGATAGCCAAGCAACCAATAGCGGACTATCGCCAAAGCCCAATGAATTTCCCCCCATTGCCGCCCAAGATCGGCAGATTGGTGCTCCCTACTATTCCATCCAGCATCAGTTTCCAGATACTTATGGCATTAACAGTAACGGTTTACCTGCCTCCGCTTCCCCCCGACGTCAAGCTCAAGCAAAGCAGTTGAAAGCCTATCTGCTGTTATTCGACCAGATTCTAGCCAATTACTTTGCCCAACTTGCTAACGTGGGACGGCTATTTTCAATCACTCCAGCAGACCCGGATACGGCCACCTATTTTTCCCAGATCCTGGATGATCCGAGCCTGGGTTTGGATGAAGATGCGCCTAACGCGCTCGGCCTGTGGACAGCGCCGGACAAGGATGATCGCCGTACCCGCTTGGATAATTATGTCAACACCGCTGTCAACCACATTGAACGTAAAAACCGTTTCCTTACCCATCTGCTGGCACGCTTCGCCGAACAACTACCCGATCACCTCCAGCAGCATACACTGGGACAGCGAATACGCTACAAACAGGCCTATTTGCAGCAATACGCAGACCTAAGCCAACGCCGTAGCACCCGGGCAGCACTGGAACAGCGTATCCGACTCAAATTGGGTTTGGATAAAACAGCGGATTTGTATTTGGTTGAACACATCTTGTTGCGACCCATTCCCGAAGATAAGGTACCCGAAGATAAGGGACAAACCGCCCCTATCCTCAAGCTCAGGGACGACATCCCTAATGGAGATCCATATTCATTGCGCATCAGTGTGGTGTTGCCTAATGACCTCAGTATAATGTTATCTATTGATCTTGAGGATTTGCAAGCGTCCATTTGTGCTGAGATCCCGGCTCATCTGAACATAGATTTCCTGCTACTGGATGCACAATCGCTACAGGACTTTAAGGCAGTTTACCAGCATTGGCAGCAAATTATCAGTGATTCGTCAGCTCACCACCATCAAGTAGTACGCGCTGCCCGCGACCGCCTCATCGACCTGCTTGGCTTTGGTTGCACCTATCCCTTATCCGACCTGGTAGTATCGGCAGAAAGGGTGCCCTATAACGAAAAGGCAAACATCCGCATCAGCAATAGTCAAAGTGATGTTATTTACCAGCTATATGATGAAAAAGGGATTGCAGTACTTTGCGAAGAAGGGACTACCTGTCATGTCATCGGTAATGGTAAGGAAGCTCAACTGACGACGCCACCCATTGATGAGGATAAAACCTACCGAATACTGGCCTGCAAGCGTCTTACCGATAATGATATCTGTACGGATACCCATCCTTATCGGGTTTACCTACAACAACCGGCCAAATTCAGAGTTGGCCTGAATACTCACTTGGAAGCGGAAATCATCCAGGAAACTGATGCTGAAGGCAATAATCTGCAGCCATCAGTCACCCTGCTTATTTCACCTATTGGCTCTATTGATCCCACTGCAGCCCGTTTGATCTATTTTGAACACCGGGTGGAGGTAGAAATTCGTAACACCCAGGAAGGTGTCAAATACCGATTATTTTCGACAAAGGACGGCACCGAGGCAACCGCCTTATCAAGTGCTGTCACCGGATTAGGTGGTGGCAATCCTATTTCCATTCTCAGCCAAGCAGTAACCGAAGATACGAACATTTATATACAGGTCACTGAAAAACCGCTGACTGGAGACAGTGACAACCAAAAAAGCGCTTGGCTGGATACAGAATTACCGCTCAAAGTGCGCGCCAATACGAATTTGCTGGTGGCCGCAACACCAAATCCCATAGTTGCCTATGCAGCAAATCCCATTATTAGATTACAAGCAACCCAAGCAAGTGCTCACTATCGCGCTTTCTGCCATTCGCTTGAAGACAATGAATTCGTTTTTGGCAACGGGTCGGGAGATCTATTAAGCATACCGGTACCGGATTACCCTGATGAGCCAGTACAGGTCATCTCACCTGCATGGCAGGCTATCTGGCAGGGGATACCAACAGGTTATACGACTACGACCGGCACTGGCGCACAGGGCAACGGTGGAGAATTAGATTTGGTTCTAATGGATCCACTGACTGAAGACAGTCTGATTATCCTGCAGGCGGAAAAACAGCATCAAACCGGTAACACCCATATTCCTTCCGCTGTTCAACTACATCAGCCCATTGTGCTGCTAGCGCAACCTGATCCAACACCTGCCCTGTTTCTACGCATCTTTGTCACCGCAGGAGAAGCGCATGCTATCCAAGTTGCCAATGGCCAGACCGGGGTATTTTATCATTTTCGCCTCGCTACGGATGGTGAGGACATCAGTCTGCCTGCTTACTTCCACCAATGGGCAACGAATGAGACTCAGACAGACAAGGGTATTGGTCGCCTGCGGATAGAAAGAGACTTTGTGATCGCAACCACAACTAGTCCGAAAACACCAGTATTGGAGCTTACAACCCCCCTACCGGCAGAGGCAACACTGTATATCAGCGCCCGTAAAGCCCGTACTAATGTCGCAATAGAATTAGCAAATACAGTATCCTTGCCCGCCATACCGGTGATCCAGGCACCTCAAACAGTCGTAGCCGGTGACACAGCCTCCATTCAAATCCAAAGCACGAAAGAGGTGCACTATCAGTTATGGCAGGCTGAACAATTGGTAGCTGAAGCAGACGGCGATGGCAATCTACTGGAACTTACCACTGCCGCTATGAGTGAAAATACCACGTTTATGCTGCGCTCTATTCATGACGTAGCAGGCGGTATGCACGTTGAATTCGAGCAGACGATACTGATCCAGGTTGTTTCTAGCTGATGAGCCATATCATCTACCAGCAATACCTACACGTTACCTTCAATGGCGCGGAACGAGAGGGCTTGCATTTCCAACAACGTCTACCTGCTATTTGCCATGATCACCTGATTCCCGCCCTCGAACGTACACTAGAGAAATTTGCACCTGATCGCGGACACTGGCGCCTGGAACAACTTACCATAGACCTTGCCCCACTGAGCAGCGATCAGTAACGGCAACGACTGGGAGAAGGCGCTTGAACAGGCGCTTACCCAAACCCTAAGTAAGCTAGTCTCCTCCGACAGCAATATTTTCAAAATTTACAATACCTCAACCACTGAAGTCAGTGCCACCTACCAAAGTGAAGCAGAATCTTTACACAACGCCTTTTTGTATTTTCTGATAACCGGTGCTTTGCCCTGGCACTTCCATCTCAAGCAGGGCGAAACTTTAGAGCAACGGCTGCTAGCGTGCTGGCAAACCGGTGCAGAAGCCGACAAACACGGTACCCTTTCCCCAGCAGATCAGCAAGCTTTGGTGAGACTACTGGCATCTGCTGGCGTCCGGCAACGCCTTCATTGGCAGTTTTCGGAGCCACTGCGCCAACAGCTATTGAAACAAGTGGCACCAGACCACCTAGAAACTCTCCTCCAGATCTTGCAAACACTTTCAGCCGCCCATATCCCCACTGCCGTATTTTACACATTTAGCAGTACTTTGTGGAAAACCGCCTTTCAACGTCTCAGCCAGCACCAGCAACCCGACGTTATCACGCTGCTGGTAGACACGATATATCAGCTTCAGATTGTTGATTTTGACCAAGAACCTCACCACCAGCTATTTGAGGTGATTACCCAACACTGGCCGCTAGTTTTTCACACGGAGCAAAATACCCAAGCAGTGAGGTATACTGCCCAGGAAGCAGCGACTGCTTACACTGAAACAGCGGTACCGGAAAGTAGCTTATTTTCTAACGCAGAAGTCTCTCACACGGAGCAGAATACCCAAGCAGTGAGGCATACCACTCAAGAACCGGTGACTGCTTACACTAAAACAGCGCTATCGGAAAGTGGCTTATTTTCCGACGCAGAAATCTCCCACACGAAGCAAAATACCCAAGCGGCGATGCATACTGCCCAGGAAGCAGCGACTGCTTACACTGAAACAGTGGTACCGGAAACAGCTACCTCCTATCAGAAATATGCTATACAGAAAACCGACTCACTCTACACCGGGCAAGCCGGTCTGGTTCTGCTACATCCGTTCTTACCCCGTTTTTTTACCACCTTAGGTATTGGCGATGATGCGCGACTTCTGCAAGCGGAGCGGGCGCCGGGTCTCCTTTATTTCCTGGCAACCGGACAAATCCTGGCACCGGAATATGAATTGCTTCTGCCCAAAGTCCTCTGTAATCTGCCACTGGATGCCCCTTTGCCAGCAGATATTGGAATCACTCAAAACGAACAGAATGAGGCCACTGCCCTACTGCAAGCTGTCATTCATCACTGGGCAGCCCTGCGCAACACCACCCCCGATGGCCTGCGCGGCAACTTCCTAAGCCGTCTAGGCAAACTATCTCCCTACCCTGACGGTGGCTGGCTACTACAAGTAGAAACACAAACTCATGATATCCTATTGGATCAACTTCCCTGGGGTATTGGTATGATCAAACTGCCCTGGATGCCATACTTGTTAAGAGTTGAGTGGTCCGCATGAAAGCATTAGCTAGCAAAACCTCTAAAACCGCCTCCCGCACTGCTACCCAGGTGGTTAACCAGCCATTTTTCGCTAAAATCGGCTCAAGTGGATTCTTTGCCCCGGCCATACAAGCAAAAATGACGGTGAACAAGCCCGGCGATAAATTCGAGCAAGAAGCCGACAAAATGGCTAACAAGGTGATGCGGATGCCAACTCCACCCGCACCCACTAAAGAGGAAAGGCTTCAGAAAGCCGAACCCGAAGAAAAGCTCCAAAAAACTGAGGACGACAAACTTCAGAAGGCTGAACCCGAAGAAAGGCTTCAAAAGGCCGAAGACGATAAACTTCAAAAAGCTGAACCCAAAGAAAAGCTCCAAAAAGCCGAGGATGACAAACTTCAAAAAGCTGAACCTGAAGAAAAGATCCAAAAACAGGAACAAGAAAAATTACAACGCAAGGCAAACCCTGGCTCACCAGCTGTTAACGCTAGTATCCAGTCCAGTATCCAGAACAAGACGACTGGCGGACGACCTCTTGCTAGTGAAACCCGTAGCTACATGGAACCGCGTTTCAGCGCTGATTTCAGTAATGTGCGCATCCACAGTGATACCGAAGCTGCTAGCTTGAGCAACCAACTTAGTGCACGAGCATTTACCTACCAAAATCACATTTTTTTCTCCCGCGATCAGTACCAGCCCGGCACTAGTGAAGGCAAACATTTACTAGCACATGAGCTGACCCATACCATCCAGCAGGGGCATTCGATCCAGCGTAGTCCGCGGGTCAGCACGACGAGTACCCAGCCGCATATCCAGCGCTCTGGGGATGGCGCAATACTTGACTGGTTTGCTGAAAAGGCAAACATCATACCGGGATTCCGGATGTTCACCATCATCCTTGGCATGAACCCCATTAATATGAGCAATGTGGACCGGAGTGCCGCCAACATCTTGAGGGCGCTTATAGAGTTCATGCCAGGCGGATCCATTATTACTACTGCACTTGACAACCACGGTATTATTAACAAAGTTGCTACTTGGGTTGAACAGCAGATTAGAGCGTTCGGTATGGTTGGGCAGATGTTTAAGAACGCTTTGACTCAATTTATTGAAAAAATCGGGTTGACTGATTTAGCGCCTTGGAATTGGGGCAATTTATGGAATAAAGCAAAACAGATATTTACTGCGCCTATTAATCGACTTATTTCATTCGCAGTAGGTGCGGTTGCAGCTATTCTTAGATTTATCAAAGATGCTATTTTGAAGCCTCTGGCTGCCTTGGCTAAAGGAACACGGGGCTATGATTTGCTTTGTGCCCTGCTCGGCGAAGATCCGATTACCAGCAAGCCAGTGCCACGGAATGCGGATACCCTGATCGGTGGCTTTATGAAATTCATCGGGCAGGAAGAAATCTGGAATAATCTCAAAAAAGGCAATGCGGTGGCCCGTGCTTGGGCTTGGTTTCAAGGTGCTTTGGCCGGTCTACTGAACTTTGCTTGTTCTATCCCCGGTCGGATTGTTGCCACTCTGACCTCCCTGACTATTGAGGATATCCTTACTGTAGCTAGAGCCTTCAGTAAAATTGTCGGAACGTTTGCCAGTATCGCCGGTCAATTCGTGAGTTGGGCTTTTAATCAGGTCGTCAGCCTGTTGGAAATTCTGTTTTCTGTGGTTGCGCCGGGTGCGATACCGTATATCAAAAAGGCCAAGGGAGCTTTTGTCACTATCCTCAAGAGTCCAATCACCTTTGCTGGTCATTTGGTGCAGGCTGGGAAATTAGGTTTTCAGCTGTTTGCCGGGAATATTTTGCAACATCTGAAAGCGGCTTTGATTAAATGGATCGTCGGGCCGTTGGGTGATGCTGGCGTGTATATTCCCCAATCCTTTAGTCTTATCGAAATTATCAAGCTGGTGCTGTCGGTCTTGAGCCTGACTTGGCAAAGCATCCGCGCTAAGTTGGTTAAAATTATTCCTGATCCAATACTTGTGGGTTTGGAAAAAACCGCTGATATCTTAGTTACCCTGGTGACTAAGGGCCCGGTTGCCGCTTGGGAACAGATTAAGGCTGAACTGACTGAACTTAAAGATCAGCTGATCGCTCAAGTGACCGAGATGGTCTCTACCGAAGTGGTGAAAGCCGCAGTGGTGAAATTGGCGAGCATGTTAAGTCCTGTCGGTGCAGTGATTCAATCTATCATCTCTATTTACAATACCATCAGTTTCTTTATTGAAAAGGCTGGGCAGATTGCTGCTGTGGTCGGCTCGTTTATCAATTCCATTGCTGCTATTGCGGCCGGGCAGGTTATGAACGCTGCTAAACGGGTTGAGCAGACTATGGCCAGTACGCTGACTGTGGTGATTGCATTTTTGGCTAAATTTGCGGGGTTGGGGAATATTCCTAGAAAGATTGTTGGGATTATTCAGAAGGTTCGTAAGCCGATTGATAGGGGGTTGGATAAGATTGTGGGGTGGCTTGGGGGGATGTTGAAAAAGTTGGGTGGGAAGTTATTTGGGAAAAAGAAGCCTGACAAGCATAATCAACAACCAGCCAAACCTGATAAGCCTAAGAAGAATGCCGCTGATATAAAACGCGATAAACAAAAAGAGAAAGAGAAGAAGAAACGAGAGCGGTTGGAAAAGGCGGTTAAGGCAATTCAACCGAAACTGCAACGTATGGTCGCCAAGGGAAAGACGAGTGGCCTCTTGGTGAGAGCTCGGTTAGTGGTCTGGAAGATACGCTATCGGCTTTCAAGGTTGGCCTTTGAAGGCCCTGCAGATCATCCAAAGGTTGTTGCGCGAGTTAATCCATCAGAAGACATACTTACATTTGTACGTAAACACGGAGGAGCCTTACGAAAAATCATCTATGAAGTAGCACGAGAAATCTTCTCACGACCAGATGTCCAAAAAGCATTTAAGAAACACCAGGTAGAGATGGAAGCTGGCTCAGGTTCACAACAGGAATCACTCTGTATTAGCACTCCAGCAGAAAGTCTTGCGTTCGCGAAAATATTGAGCGAACGTAGAAAGCAAGAATCATTGTATGTGGAGTTCGCCGGAGGTGGTCAGGCTGCTGTAGACCGTCAACCAACAAGCCTTCTCCGTGCCTACTACAATAAACGTGGCATAAAAGACCCTATGTTGTCCCCAGGTCTTCAACATGTGCGAAAAGGTGGATGCTACAAAGAACATCCTGCTATGTTCATTGAAACAGCAGTGCGTGAAGGCAAAACAGTGGGCAGCATGCATTCTTCTATCAACATTACTCAACTTGGGGGCGGTAGCCCTCACCATACCCAGTCAGCTCGGGACTTCGCTGCGCAGCAAGCTCTGCTGAAAATTGTTGAAATGAGTCGTAGCGGTCAGGCCATCGTGGTATCTATGGAACAAGCACAACAAGTAGGTCATTCTCAGATCACGCATTTAGAGGGAATGCACGGAGATCCCATGACTCATGTTGGTTCAACAACGCATTCACCCGAGCTCGAGCGTCGCACCACACGCCATAAGGGTGATGGAGATGTGAAGATTAATCCGAACATCAAAGACAAGAATAAGGTCAAGGTAATGGAATCCATGATTGAGCAACAGATTCGCTTTATCGCATCGGTGATGGAGGCGCGCTACAGTGCCCAGAACGTCATGTTCAAGGATGAGCATGGACTCACCCAAGCAGTACGCGATGATGTCAAGAAGGCTGTAAAGCAGATCACTGAACAGAACCTGGGATTGGGGCCTGACACCAATTCGTATCAATATAGCAAAGGCAAGAAAAAAAGACCATGTTAAAATAAAAAAAACAAGGGCCGGTCGGGTTTTGTAAACCCGACCGAAACGTTTGTGGAATGCCGAGCATTGGCGATAAACGAGGGTTTCGAGAAACGTTCCGGTGCCGTTTGCAAAACGGCACCAGCGCCTGCCAAGAGCAGGTCACTCATGTTCCTTATAGCCTCGCCCTTGCCGGTCGGGTTTTGTAAACCCGACCAAAACGTTTGCGAATGTGATACATTATTTCCATGACTCAACGCCGCATTTCTACCGAGCAAAACACCGGCACGTATTTTTTCACCATGACCATACAACGCTGGTATTACCTGTTCGACCGCCACAACCGCTGGGAAATCCTGGCCAATTCTCTACGCTACTGCCAAACGAACAAAGGTTTGGAAATCAATGGTTATGTGTTCATGCTCAACCATCTACATATGATAGCCACCGCACTGGACATGGCGGGTTTTGTACGCGACTTCAAAAAATTTACGTCGAAAAAGTTCAAGCTGAACTTGGAACAAACCGAACCCACAGTATTGCAATTATTTATGTACCCTGACGGTGCCGTGTCCCAAGGGCATGGGTGTTTTCGAGGCAGAGGCTGCCAGTGCAATACTTGAAGAACTGCCAGAGAATGTGCGCAATGCATTGAAAGAGCGCCCTGATGCTCTTCGTATAGTAAAAAGTGACCAAGTCGCACTTGAATTAGTAGCGAAGTTTGGAGAAGCAGGAGTCAGAGTATTGGAGACATGTCCATTCGACGGCATTGAACTTTTACAAAAGTATGAACGTATCTCGCATATAAAAGGTGCAGATAAAGTACTAAAACGTTTAGGTGATATGCGGCAAAAGACACAGGGCGCAAGGGGAGAATTACTAAGAGTTGAAGAATTGGTGTCGGAAGGTGTGGAAATAAAAAATATGGCCGATGCTATCAAAGGTCAAGAAGCGGCTGATATCGTTCTCAAAGGTAATATAATTGAAGATACTAAAGAGTTTACGGGAAGAAATTGGGAGAAATATCCAAAATTCCTAATTGATAAAGATATCCGGGAGATGATAAAACAAGTTAATAAACGTAAAGAGCAATATCCAGGCGCAGTGATTCGCTACGTGTTTTATGGGCCTGTGCCGCCAGAAATGTCACAAGCACTTCAGAGCGAAGGTGTTATAGTAATATTTCGCTAATACCTTTAACGCCTCGCCGGTCGGGGTATGCCAGGGGCCGCGGTCCCAAGGGCCGGTCGGGTTTTGTAAACCCGACCGCAACGTTTGCGAATGTGATATATTATTTCCATGACTCAACGCCGCATTTCTACCGAGCAAAACACCAGCACGTATTTTCTCACCATGACCATACAACGCTGGTATTACCTGTTCGACCGCCACAACCGCTGGGAAATCCTGGCCGATTCTCTACGCTACTGCCAAACGAACAAAGGTTTGGAAATCAACGGCTATGTGTTCATGCTCAACCATCTACATATGATAGCTACTGCACTGGACATGGTGGGTTTTGTACGCGACTTCAAAAAATTTACATCAAAAAAGTTCAAGCTGAACTTGGAACAAACCGAACCCACGGTATTGCAATTATTCATGGACGAAGCAACTGGCGCTTACCAATTCTGGAAAAAGGACAACGGCCCAAAAATCATTGAATCACCGGCCTTTTATCTACAAAAGCTCAACTACATCCATAATAATCCGGTGCGCAAAGGCTACGTGGCGAGGCCGGAACATTGGATATGGTCGTCGGCAAATCCTGACTCGCCATTGAAAGTGAAGTTTTTGGAGGGATTTTGAAACGCTAAACGATGGTTCCAAGAAACGTGCCGGTGCCATTTGCAAAACGGCACCGGCGCTCCAGGCGCTCAAGCAAAACTCTCGAAGCCGAGCTTCGGATGCAGACACTACCAAGCTGAGCTTGGTAAGTACCCAGACAGAATTAATTACATACAATCCGGTCAGAAAATCTTATTCTGCATAGATGTCTGTTGTAAAGCAAAACGGCACCGGCGCTCCAGGCGCTCAAGCAAAACTCTCGAAGCCGAGCTTCGGATGTAGACACTACCAAGCTGAGCTTGGTAGTGAGCTATAAAAAGTCTTATCTCCTTATGAACCGGAGTGGATAGAAAGACGCATGTATGCACGAGGAACCGTCAACCAAAATAAGTTATAATATTTAAAAAACGACAACGAATCTAGCCAGTCTAAGGTGGATAAAGTGTAGCTGTCATCCACCTAGCTTCTGGTTTGACCGCAAAGGTATCTACACATTTTTATGATTATAAAACAGTTAGCTCGCGTAGGTTGGGTTGAATGAAGTGAAACCCAACAACACCGTTTGGAACTGGAAAGGTTGGGGTTCGCTCCGCTTACCACCAACACTACAAGTGTTAAAGGGGATGTTACCATTTTTATCAGTACCATTACTGACTTGCATGATAAATTTAAGATGGACACACAAATTCGACACTGGGATATTATTGTTGCAGATCCGAAGATAAGGGCTGCTATGCGGGATATTGACCGATCTTTAGGGGAACCCGGTCTTGGAAGCTTTGAAAGCTCTAGCTTCCTGAATCTCAGCAAGCTGGAGCTTGGCGCACCGCGTTCCCAGCCCATCGACACCGTTCAGGGCAGGGTAAGTCTGGAGATTGGAAACGAGCGCACATCAAAATACCCAAAGCCGCCTCAGCAAGCCGGACTTAATTGAAATGACAACCCGCAAACGCAAACCAAGCTATGCCGATTGGTCTTTAGACGCGGTACGCAAACAGTTTGTCTTACAAGTCACCCGGCAAAACTTGTTTGAGCATATCAACCCGGTTTCTCCTTCGCCGTGGCTGCAGGAAATTCTGCAACGTAGCCAACATATCGCTTTGATCAGCGAGAAAGCTCGTTCTGAGTTTATCGTTGCGCCGATTCTTTTATTTGTCAGCGATGTGCTGGAACAAGACATCAGCGTTTATTCCGGGATACGTTTCGATGTCGATCAGGACAAAGGCTTGCATGGCGTCTGTGATTTCATCCTCAGCCGATCTCCCGCCTTACCGACCGTGCAAGCGCCGGTATTGATGCTGGTCGAGGCTAAGAAAAACGATGTCGAAGAAGGTATAGGACAATGTGCGGCGGAGATGGTCGCGGCGCAAATCTTTAATCAGCGCGAAACGGCTCCCCTAAAAACGGTATACGGCTGTGTCACCACCGGTGAGACTTGGCAGTTTATGATGCTGCATGATAAGGTTTTGTGTATTGACGACGCGAAATATTTTATCAATCAATTGGCATTGATTTTGGGCTGCTTCAAGCGGGTTTTAGCTGATCAGCGATAAGATTCATGGCGTGGAATAACAATGTCCTACAGTCCGCGTAGGTTCACTGCCATTAAGTTAAGAACCATTTCTCCCCGCCTTGACAAGGAGGGGCTGGGGGTGGTTAAAAAAGTTATTCTTATTTAACTCGTTAATTACCACCCCTCACCCCCTCCTTGGTAAGGCGGGGGAAAACTACGCTTAACTTAATGGCAGTGCCGCGTAGGTTGGGTTGAATGAAATGAAACCCAACAACACCGTTCGGTTTGAAACTGGAAAGTCCGGTAGGGTCGATGTAACCGACTATTTAAATAATTATTACCTCTATTGGTATCAATAATGGTCGGCTTCGCGTTGCTGCACCGACCCTACGGATTATAAATATTCAACGGATTATTCAAAATCTATGTTGTTATCAAAATTTCCCCAATCCTGATCATAAATTCAGAACTTGACAGGTATGTATATTATACATATATTGAAAATATGAAGTTCCAATTCGACCCAGATAAAGCGATTAGCAACCGAAAAAAAACACGATGTATCTTTCTCTGATGCTGAAGGTGTATTTTATGATGAATTAGCGATACATACTGAAGATATTTATTCTGAAGGAGAATCAAGATTCATCGCCGTAGGAATGGGAAGTGCAGGTCAAATTTTGGTTGTGGTATACACCACTTATCTTGGTGAAGAAATTCGTCTTATTTCTGCACGTCGTGCAACACGCAAAGAGATAAAGATCTATGAAAGATGAATACGATTTTTCGAAAGGCAGACGAAGTGCCATTATTCCAACAAAGGGTAAAACTCGCATAACCATTTACATTGATGATTCAACGCTGGAGGCGTTTCGTTCACGCGCTGAAGAAGCCGGAACCGGTTATCAGACGATGATGAACGAAGCATTAAAGGAATACCTTAGCAGAGTTACTGAACCGCCAGTAACTGAATCAGCTTTACGTCGAATTTTAAAAGAAGAATTCCACCAGGCCACTCAACCTACTAAAGCACAGCCCGTGTAGGCTGTGTTAATCCTGGGTAGGCTGGGTTGAGGAACGAAACCCTATATTAAAATTTATCATGAAGATTAATTAAGCTGGGTTTTTCAACCCAGCCTACACGCTAGCGTAGAAACGCAATTTAGCTTTTATAAGCCCATTAACCCATGAGAATCTACAAATGCATCAAAATCGAAGGTGGTTGTTATTTCTTTACTGTCGTCTTGGCACATCGACGAGGCAATCATTTGCTCATTCAACATATAGATACTTTAAGGGAATCATTTAAACAAATTCAAAAGGCCCACCCTTTTACTTTGGATGCGGTGGTCATTTTACCAGACCATTTACATGGTATTTGGCAATTACCGGCACAAGATGATAATTTTTCCTTTCGTTGGCGTTTAATTAAATCACATTTTTCAAGATCGATAACGACCTCAGAATACGTTTCTGAGAGCCGTCAACGCAAAAATGAACGGGGTATCTGGCAACGCCGCTTCTGGGAACATGTGATTCGTGATGAAGCGGACTACCTACATCATGTTGAATATATTCATTATAATCCGGTCAAACATGGTTATGTTAAGCGGGTAAGAGATTGGCCATACTCCTCTTTTCATCGTTGGGTTGCTCGTGGTATTTATCCGGTGACTTGGGCTACTGATAACCCAAATGTAATTGATCGGGATTTTGAATAAGCTGGGTTTCGTGCCTCAACCCAGCCTACACTACTACACTACTTTTAACCACACCCGCCTTTGCTTCGTTCCTTGAATAAATCTCTAAAAAAATCTATAATCGCACTATAAACAAGGTGTTTAAAATTCGATTAAGAGGTTTCTTATGAATATTATTACTGCCAATCAATTGAAAACAAAAGGAGTGTCTATCATTGAAAGCAAGTTAGCTAACGAAAATGAATTAGTCATTACCGTGCGTGGCAAAGAGAAGTATGTCGTTATGGATATGCAACAATACCATTATCTACGTGAATGCGAGTTAGACGTTGCGTTACAGGAAACCAGAGCAGACTACCAAAACGGTAAGTTCATTACTGAAGGTGTTGAAGAACACATTAAGCGAATAACTAAGTGAAATACACGCTGATTTATACAGATAGCTATATTAGTAAAGCAACTCAATTTATAAAGAAGCACCCTGATCTGTTAACCCAGTATGAAAAAACGCTCAAGATTTTAGAACTTAATCCCCATCATCCTTCCTTACGATTACATCAGTTGAAAGGCAAATTGCACGATCTGTATTCTGTCTCTATAAACGTTTCCTATCGAATTACGCTTGAGTTTTACTTTGATGATAAAGAAATCGTTTTAGTAAATATTGGGCACCATGATAAAGTCTACTGAATCCTTCGTTGTCTTAGCCCGGTAGTAACCGACCATTTGAATAATCTGCAATAAGCGACTTAGCTATATATTGGAAAAGCATCAATGCTCGAAAATGCCACCAACCTGCAACTCGCTCTTGACTGGCTAAAAGCTATTATCAGTGGTCGCCTGCGTATGTACCTTGGCCAAACCGAGACCTTTGAGGTCAATCTGCTAAACCTGTACAGCGAACGGTCTACCCTTTCCGCCTTTCTTGAACATTACCATCTTGGTTTTGAAGAATTTACCTTGCTGATGTTAGCCCTGGTACCACACCTGTATCCTGGCTTCTTTGCCAATATGATTGCTGAGCACCTGCCTGAAGGTGGGAATTTCCCGGAATTCGGTGGCGTTAAAGCCTTAAATCATCGAGGAATCCTCCCTACTGGGGAGACGGCACAATTTATCCTCGCCGGCAATGACATCGAAAAACGACTCGAAATACAGCGTATTCTAAGTTGTGATCATTGGTTTGCTCAAAAGCATATTCTCTGGCTCGATTCCGTTCCTGAAGGGGAACCCGCTATGAGTGGCCGGCTTATCCTTGCCTCTGAAGTGGTGGAAGAATTTACCCTCGGCACTGTTAGCCGTCCCAGTTTCAGCACTGCTTTCCCGGCAGAATATATCGAAACCAAGATGGACTGGGACGATTTAGTGCTAGATCCCACTACTCTGCGCCAGATTCATGATATCGAAAATTGGATTAAGCATAACGATACTCTATTGTACGATTGGGGTTTGCATAAAAGGATCAAATTTGGCTACCGCGCCCTATTCTACGGCCCGCCCGGCACCGGCAAAACCCTCACTACTGCCTTGCTGGGCAAACAGACTGGCAAAGCGGTGTTCCGTATTGATCTATCACGGGTCATCTCCAAATATATCGGCGAAACCGAAAAAAATCTTTCCCGCTTGTTCGACAAGGCCGAAAATAGGGACTGGATTCTGTTTTTTGATGAAGCCGATGCCCTGTTCGGCAAACGTACCGACATCCGCGACGCCCATGACAAATACGCTAACCAAGAAGTTGCCTACCTACTGCAACGCATTGAGGGTTATAATGGGTTAGTCATATTAGCCACTAATCGGCGTGACAATATAGACGATGCCTTTGCCCGGCGGTTTCAGGCTATCATCCATTTTCCTATGCCACGCCATGAAGAACGTTACCGACTATGGTGTGAAGCCTTTCCGCCGCAAATTGAAATTGCCGGAGATATTAACTGGCAGCAAATAGCGGTTCGTTTTGAGCTCACTGGTGCGAGTATTATGAACGTGACCCATTATTGTGCTCTGGAAGTTTTGGCAAACCGATCACGATGTCTCGACTTGAGGTTGTTGGAAGACGCTATCTCACGAGAATACATAAAAGAAGGAAAAATCTTGTAGGTAAACTTTAATAATCAACGGTAGGAGTAATAATACTAAATATCAATTAAATCAATAGATAGCACAGTTTTACACGGCAATCATACTATAGTTACATAACTGCTCAAAATCGGAACGGGATTTAATGCGCCACTGGCCGATTTGATGCAGCTCGAACGCAGCCACACCGTCAATAAACTTCTTGTTGCTGTAGTAACGGTCAGTCACCCAGTAACGGACTGGTATCAGCAAGACTTGGCGGTCTTGCCTCAAATGGGCTAAATAGTGGTCAATACATGATTCATCGTCTTTACTAGCTGTGGGGTTTTGCCGTGTGGAGAAATTATAAGTAGAACTTACCTAGCCTGTCGGGGTGTTTACCGCTTTGAGGGATGAAACTGCAATCGGTCGCAGCGATTAGCGTCGTTTCGGATTCACTAACGGTAACCGGCTCAAACGATTGAATTCAACCCAGTCAAAACCACGCCGATACCAACGGGAGAACGTTTTCTCATGATAATAGCTGTATCGACTGAAGTTATAGAAGTTTGCCCGTCCTCTTCGGCATATCAGCAAGGGAAGCAACACTGGCATAAATTGACGTGGTGGCCAAGTCATGTTGGACAGGGGTGGTAAAATTGTTTTTACTCTTTCCATGAGAGTCTTAATGCGTGATATTCGTATGATAAAGGCGCACCAGAAAATCTCCGGCACCTTTCGTCAGTTCGAGGGGGCAAAAATCTTCTACCGAATTCGAGGTTACCTCTCAACGGCGAAAAAGCAGGGTAAAAATCTGATTGAGGCACTGGCAGTGTTGTTGAGAACCAGCCCGGGATGCCTTCGTTGTCTGAGGAAGCTGAATAGTTACACAAAACCAATAATTGGATTAAAAATCTGTGGCATTATAGAGTATTATTAATTAATAACTGATAACTGATAACTGTTCACTGATTATGCGTTATTTATTATTATTTCTAATAAACTGTTTAATTCAACTACCTATTCAGGCGATAGAACTACCTGATATTGGCAATTCTGCTCAAAGTGTTATGTCACCGGCAGAAGAGCAGAAATTGGGAGAAGCTTTTCTAAGACAATTACGTCGGCAAATGGAGATAATTGATGATCCACATATAGCCAACTATATTAATGAACTCGGTAATCAACTTGCTTCATCTAGTGATGAACCAGAACAAACTTTTCGCTTTGTTGTGGTTAATCAAACGGATATTAACGCATTTGCTGTACCGGGTGGCCTAGTTGGAGTACATAGTGGCTTGATTCTAGCTACTCACAATGAAAGTGAACTCGCTTCAGTATTGGCTCATGAAATTGCCCATATTACTCAACATCATATTGCTCGTACTGTGGAATCAGCACAGCATCTTTCCTTACCCGCTATTGCCGGTCTTATTGCGGCAGTGATAGCCGGGGCTAAAAACCCTCAAATAGGACAAGCAGCCGTAGCAGCCATTATGGCGGGTAATGTTCAAATGCAAATTAATTTTACTCGCACACATGAAAGAGAAGCTGATCGAGTAGGTATGCAAATTTTAGCGAATGCCCACTTTGATCCCCGTGATATGCCTAATTTTTTTGAACGGTTACAATCGGCTTCTCGTTACTATGAGGATGGTATCCCAGAGTTTTTGCGTACTCATCCAGTGACGACAGAACGGATTGCCGAGGCTCGGGATCGAGCGGAAAAATATTCACCTCCCCCTTTAACGGATACACCTTTTTATCACTTAATGAAGGCAAAATTGCTCGTTTTGGTGACGAAAAATAAAGTCAGTTTATTAAAAAAGTTAACCGAAATGTTAAAAACCGGTCGCTACCAAGATGAGCGGGCAACTCGCTATGCTTTGGCATTAACTTTATTAGCTACTCAACAACCCGAAGGGGTAAAATCTCATATTGATTGGCTTATGAAACAGGATGGTGATAGAGTTTTATATCATCTGTTAAGCGCACAGTTGGCTTGGGTACAACAACGAGATCGGCAAGCACTGCAAACCTATGAAAAAACCTTACAAATTTACCCCCATGACCAGATGGTCAGCTTGGAATATGCAGAAAAATTATTGCAAAATAAGGCCGCTACTAAAGCAAAAACATTATTACTGAACTTATCGCCGCTAGCTAATCCGCATTATTACCAGTTGTTAGCACAAGCTCAACAACTCACTGGGGATAGTGCTGAAGCACATTTAGCTTTAGCAGAAAATAATTATTTGTTAGGGCAAACCCAACTAGCGATAGAACAGCTCAAATTAGCACGACAACAAAAAGGATTAGATTTTTATTTAGCTTCACGTATCGAAGCACGCTATAAAGAATTACAAGCAGAGTGGCTAGAAGAGCAAGCTCATTCTAAGGAAAAACCGGATGAAGAATCTAATTAGGGAATAAATTTTGCGTAAATAACCTATTATCGAACCACTGGAACGATTAGTGATCACCTCCAGCTTTTTTGGCATCAACCGGTGCAACTCATCGTGGTACCCATTTAACATCGTATTACTAGCGTGCTGGTAACCTTTGAAACCAAAATGGTTAGATAACCTTAAGTCATTTGCCAATTCTACAACCGCTAAAATGGATTAAATTAAGATTAACAAATTAACTTACTCGGATTATCAAGATGCTTAACTCAGTATTTTTATCTGTAACCCTGATATTGATCATATTAATAATGAATAGTGGTTGTTCAGGCGGATTATTACCCTCTATCAAGCAAACGACTAAATCACCTTGGCAAAGTTTTGAAGAAGCTAAAATAGCTTTTGACAAAATAGTTCCTTCACAAACAACGACTCAAGATTTAAAACGTTTGGGATTTGATCCTTTTGCGACACCAAATGTCAAGTTAGTGACCTATTTAGAACTGACCGAAAAATTTTTACCCAATCAGTCTATTCGTATGGAAAATCTTGATCCTGGCGTACAAGCTTGCTTACAGGTACGAGAAACCTGTCAAGGTTATGAAGTTTCCCCAAAAATACTTAATAGTAATCGTTATGGTAATGTATTTCTTGATCTATTTAATTTTCGCCGCAAGCAAATTACTACGGGTTGGAACTTTACTGCCTTAATCGTGCTAAAAGATGATCTGGTGGTTCATAAACTTTGGGGTGGTGAACCCAATGTGTCTGAATTTGAAGATAAGAAAAATCCACTTGGGCCATTTCAAGATATTGGCAAGATATTACCTCCTCTTAAACTGGATTAAGTTGAAGTCTTGCCATCTATCAATTTTAAGACATTGTTTGCCATCATTCAGTTCGGTAAAGACAGGTGGCGATTCAAGATGGTGGTCGCAAAGTTCGTGTAGAAGGAATTGTTGCCCGTATAGTGCCGATGTTGTTTACGCGTCGTTGTGGCTAGTAATTGATATGGAAATTAAAATTCCGTTATGCTGTTATTTTCGTTTCATCAGCCGGAATTCATCTATAGATACGATTGAGTTGTTACCGTTATTTTAGATTTCAACCCTCGCAGGAATGACTTGACTTCTTCTGGTTGGTTGAATTGACCAGATAATTAATTTTAAGAATAATTTGAATAAGCATGATGGATAAGAATGAATTTAAATTATTGCCGATCGCGGCTGTCCATAACTAGCCAATTTCTTAAATTGATAAATAATTTGATTCACTTTCGCCAACTTTCTTTTCGAACAGTACTTATTATTGTATTTGTAATTCAAATTGTTAGTGTAGTTGGCTTAACCGGCTATATTTCTTTTTACAATGGACGCAAAGCAGTGAATTACTTAATGGCACAGTGGCGTCATGAAATTGTGGCGAGAATTCGACAAAAATTAGACATTTATCTTAAATATCCCTTATTGATTAATCAAAAGAATGCTATGGCTATTCGTATGGGTTATTTAAATATGGATTTGAATGTAGAGAATTCATCACGGGATTTTTACTTTTGGCAACAAATTCAACTTTTTAAAACCGTTAGTTGGATCGGTTTTGGTAGTCAAGCTAATGGAGAATATTTTACCATTACTCGTACCCCACCTAATTTGCCGGCTGGGCAGAAATCATTACAAATCGCTATCGCTAATCAAACTAACCACCATAAACTGTCTTACTATACGCTGAATAATTTAGGGCAACGGGATAAATTATTCACGGTTTATCCCGCGTTTGATGCGCGTAGTCGACCGTGGTATCAAGCCGCTGTTAAGGCCGGTAAACCCATTTGGCATATTTACTCGGGTTTTGTTACGCCTCATCTGGCCTATATTTCGGCAAGTCAACCGGTTTATAATGAGGCTAATCAGTTACTTGGTGTAGCCAGTGTGGATTTAGATTTAAATGATCTCAGTTTATTTCTCAGTGGTTTAAGAATTAATGAACAAGGACAAATTTTTATTATTGATCGAGATGGTTTGATGATCGCTCCTTCCACTCGAGAAGAAATATTCTTTTACCAAAATGGCGTTCAACAACGTCTCCGGGCGCTGAAGAGCCATGATCCACTCATTCAAAGCGCTACCCAACAGCTACTATCTCATTTCGAAGATTTGCAGGAAATTACGAACGTGCAAGAATGGGAATTCTTAGCTAAACAACAACCACATTTTTTGCAAATCATCCCGCTAGCTCAGAATTTTAATTTAGATTGGCTTATTGTCGTTGTTATCCCTAAATCGGCATTCATGGCTCAAATTTATACTCAAACCCAAACTACTTTTTTAGTCTTATGGATAGCATTAGGTATAGCTATTATCATTGGGTTATTGACAGCGCATTGGATTGCACGCCCGATTTTAAAATTAAATTGGGCGGCGAAAAAATTAGCACAAGGTAAATGGGATTGGCCGATTGAGGTAGAACGGGAAGATGAAGTTGGAGAATTAACCCGTTCTTTTAATGAAATGGCCAAACAGTTAGAAAAATTTTATGACCGTTTAATCAATGATAATATTACTTTAGAATTCAAAGTGGCTGAGCGAACTCACGAATTATCACAAGCAGTCGAACAACTCAAAACCACTCAATCTCAACTAATTATTCAAGAAAGAATGGCCGCTTTAGGGATGCTCATTGCTGGCATTGCTCACGAGATTAAAAATCCGTTAAATTTTATCAACAATTTTGCGGTACTTTCGGTTGAATTTGCCCAAGAACTTCATGATATCATTGACAGCCAACAACTCCATTTAGATGACACGATTAACCAAGAAATTGCAACTATTTTGCGAGATTTACAAAATAATGCTCAACGTATCTATGAAGAAGGTAAACGGGCTGATAATATTGTACAAAACATGTTGCGACATTCTCACCGTCATGGTGTTCAATATCAATTAACCGATATTAATTTATTACTTAAAGAAGCGGCTAATTTAACCTATCATTCGATGCGTAATCAAAATGAGCATTTTTGTATCAAAATTACGGTTGAATGTGATGAACAGTTACCACTGATCCAGGTGATGCCCCAAGAGTTATGGCAGGTTTTAATTAATATTATTAGCAATGCTTACTATGCTATGCAAGCCAAACAAAAAGAAGTTGCTGAAAATGGTTATATACCTCAGTTATTATTACAAACTCAAGCTCAGGGGGACTGGATCGAAATCCGGATTAGAGATAATGGCATTGGAATTCCAGCAACAGTGAAACCCCAAATTTTCGATCCTTTCTTTACCACTAAATCGGTTGGCCAGGGAACTGGTTTGGGCTTATCTATCAGTTATGAAATCATTGTTCGAAGCCATCAGGGCAAACTAGAAGTAGAAACCGAAGTTGGGCAATATACCTCATTTATCATTAAGTTACCTAAACGCTAGCTAAATCGTCCTATGGAAATGATCCTACCCATAAAAATAATGGTGGTTGATGATGAGCCTAAATTACAATTTGTTATCAGTCAAACCTTTAGAAAAAGAATTCGGCAAAATGAATTTGAGTTTACTTTTGCCACGGATGGACAAGAGGCGCTCGACAAATTACAAACCGATCCGACAATAGAAATCATTCTGACTGACATCAACATGCCCAGAATGGATGGCTTAACCTTACTTCAACATTTACAAGAATTAAAGCCAACCTTAAATCCGGTTTTAACGCCCGTCATTATCTCGGCTTATGGTGACATCGGTAATATCAGAAAGGCCATGAATATGGGTGCTTTTGATTTTTTAACGAAACCATTTGATTTACAGGATTTAAAAACCACGGTTGATAAAACTTGTCGTTATACGCAACGTTTACAACAAGCTATTGAACAAGAACGCTTAGCACAAGCTAAACTGCGTGAAGCCAAAGAAGCAGCTGAATCAGCTAATCGAGCTAAAAGTGAATTTTTAGCGGTGATGAGCCATGAATTACGAACGCCGCTGAATGCGATTTTAGGGTTATCTCAACTGCTTCAAGAAGGTGTTTATGGACCGATAAACGATAAGCAACAGTATTCACTAAATACTATCCATATGAGTGGTCAACATTTATTAAAAATAATTGAGAATATTCTAGAACTCACTCGAATTGAAACCGGTAAAGTACAATTTAGACCCATTCCCATCGAATCCATCTGTCAAAACTGTTTAGAATCCAAACGCCAATCAGCACAAAAAAAACAGCTTCATTTACACTATCAAAATAATACTGAAGTTAAAACCTTGATGACTGATGAACAATATATTTCTCAAGTTTTAATTCACTTGCTTGATAATGCGATTAAATTCACGCCAGAACAAGGAAAAATTGGTTTAACCGTAACTGATAATCCGGAAATACCGGCGCTATGCTTTACCGTATGGGATACTGGAATTGGAATTGCACAAGTAGATATGGACAAACTATTTGAACCTTTTGTACAAATTGATGCGCGGTTGGCACGCAATTATGAAGGGACCGGTCTCGGGTTAACTCTTGTATCTCGACTCACTAAGATACTTAATGGAACTGTATCTGTGACCAGTGTAGTTCAGCAAGGGAGTCAGTTTATGGTTAGTTTTCCGATAAGGTAGACTGCCATTAAGTTAAGCCATTGGATCGCCCTCTCCCATTGGGAAAGGGGAACGAGTTCTTAACTTAATGACGATGTTTTAATCATAAAATAATACGGAATAAATCTATACTCAAAATGAAATTTAAAGCTTATTTACGAATAATAGTCATTGGCTATTTCCTAGAATTGCTTCTAGGATGTAGCCCACCGGTGGCGGTATCGACTAAAAATACCACACCAATTCCAGTTAATGCCGTCATCAAAGCGGGTCACACAGGATTATCTGCTTTTGTTACCTCAACAGCTATTTTCATTACCGCTGTAGATGGTCAAGAAATCTTAAGTTCAGCCGTGGAAGTGTCACCGGGTATCCACCAATTACAAGTCAGTTGGCGTCAGGAAAGTAGTTATGACAAAACCGCTTGGTCTGCCAGTACCGAAATGAAATTGATGGCGCGAGCGGGTCATCAGTATATTGTTAAAGGAATTCCTAATGTCAATGATAGTAATTCATCTACTCCCCAGTTTACTGTGACCTTTTGGATTGAAGATGAACAATCTGGAGAAATTGTCAGTGGTAAAAAACCCCAACATGCTCAATAAAAACAGTAATAACGCCTTAATCAGCGATTCTCGCCGTGAATTCCTGAAATTAATGAGCAAAAGCGCGGCCGGCATAGCTTTATTAACGGGTTGTGCCATGTCTTCGGCTAAGGATACTTCACCGCTATCGGTGCCGATTATTCAGCCTCAAGCGATTAATACCTTACCTCAGCAGAAAATGACACGAGATATGAGCTTAGAAATCAAAATTGGTCAAATGTTGATGGTTGGATTTCGGGGATTAGCTATAACTAATCATCAGGATCCGATAGTACAAGATATCCGTGATCGTCATATTGGTGGCGTTATTTTATTTGATCATGACGTTCCTCAAAAACGACCAGTACGTAATATTCAATCATCTTCGCAAGTAAGCAATTTAGTAACGGCATTACAAGCCTACGCCGAAATACCTTTATTAATCGGCATCGATTATGAAGGTGGTGTTATTAGTCGCTTAAAAGAACAATACGGTTTTCCACCCACCGTTTCTCATCAATATTTAGGTAGCCAAAATAATCCTAATTTAACCTATCAGTACGCCAGTCAAATGGCAACAACGTTGTCCACGATGGGTGTAAATCTCAATTTTGCTCCCGTGGTTGATCTCAATGTTAATCCTCATAATCCTATTATTGGTAAAAGAGAACGCAGTTTTTCAGCCGATCCGAACATTGTAAGCAGTCAAGCACTGGAATTTATTAAAGCACATCATCAACACGGGGTTTTGTGCACATTAAAGCATTTCCCTGGTCATGGTAGTTCGACCAACGATTCTCATCTCGGCTTAGTTGACGTAACGGATAGTTGGTCAGAATCAGAATTAATTCCTTATAGAAATCTTATTCACACGGGACAAGTTGATGCGATTATGACCGGACATGTGTTCAATAAACATTTGGATCCACTTTATCCAGCAACGTTGTCTAACCAAATCATTACTAAACTCCTACGTCAAAAGTTGAATTATAAAGGTGTGGTACTTTCTGATGATATTCAAATGAGAGCGATTGCTCACCAGTATGGTTTAAAAACGGCTGTTCACCAAGCGATTGAAGCGGGAGTAGATATTATCTTAGTTGGCAATAATTTAGATGTTTTTGTTGAAGATATTGCTACTCAAATCACCAACATTATCAAACAATTCGTTGCAGAGGGGGCCATTAGTCCGGCGCGTATTGACGAATCTTATCAAAGAATTCAATTACTAAAAAGCCAGATTTAGTTTAACAAATCGTGGCTATTCATCCGTAATTAGTAAATTCGGTTATTCAACTGGTAAAGTAAAGAAAAACAAACTACCTTTGCCGGGAGCGCTTTCCACTCCCACTTGCCCACCGAGTTTCTCAGCAATTTGTTGGACGATAGATAAACCTAAACCATGACCGTGAGCACGATCTTCTTGCAACCGAGTGAAAGGCGTAAATAAGCGATGTTGTTCAGTTTCAGTAATACCACTGCCATTATCTTGTACCCAAAAGCAGATCATTCCATTCTCCGGTGGGGAGGTACCCAATTCTAAAACCGGTGGGTTGCCACCATATTTAAGACCATTCGTTAAATAATTTATCCAGATTTCTTGTACCCAAGGTGCATAACCCTTGGCGAGTGGCCATTCTGGTGGTAATTTAATTTCTGCTTGATATTCAGTCAGCATTGAACTCAAACTTTGGACAACCTGATCAATAATTTTAGCCATGTCGAGTGGTTGCAAGGTTACGGTTTCTTGCTTAGAAACACCAGCTAGTAACAGCATGGATTCAATAATATTAAGCATTTGATAGCCAGCCTGTGTGACGACTTGGAGTCTTTCTTTACATTTAACTACCGCTGGATTAAGCGTATCAAAGGGACAAGTTTCTAATAAAACTTCGGTTAAATTAATCACGCCATTTAAAGGATTTTTGAGATCATGAGCGACTGTATGAGCAAAGGCATCCAATTCTTTATTCCGCTTTTCTAGTTCTTTCATTTGTGCTTGTAATTGTTGTTGTAACTGGTGTAAGTGAATATGGGTATCAACCCGAGCAATGACTTCTTTATGTTGAAAAGGTTTAGTAATGTAATCGGCTGCTCCGCATTCAAAGCCTTTTATTTTACTATGAACATCATCTAATGCCGTCATAAAAATAATAGGAATCGCTTGAGTCCGTGCTTGAGATTTTAAATAGCGGCATACTTCAAAACCATCCATCTCTGGCATCATAATATCTAAAAGAATTAAATCGGGAAGAACATAATCCGCTATTTTGATACCTTGTTGACCATCTCGAGCAGCTAAGACTTTAAAATGAAGTTGAGTTAAAATTTTCAATAAGATTTTGATGTTGTCAGGCATATCATCAACAACTAATAAGGTACCTTTAATAGTTTTGTCAGTTTCCATGAGTCAATTCCTTCAAGTTGAGGTAACTGAATTATTATTGATTTTGCTATAGTAAGCTGGGTTTCGTTCCTCAACCCAGCCTACTCTGGTTATTCGATGAAGGTGGAGGGCAGCTTACGCCTTATCTACTCTACAATACGCCGCTATGTCCATCTGATGTCATTAAAAAATGATATTGGCTAGGACGGCGATCTCGAAAAATACCCCAACTGGTGCGTAAGGCACGTATTTTTTCTAAATCAAATTCAGCGGTTATGATAATTTCTTCTTCTCGTCCGGCCATCGTCACCATTTCACCAGTCGGACCCGCAATAAAGGCAGAACCATAAAAAGTCAGTTCACAACTGCTACCAATTTCGATGCCTACTCGGTTAGAAGCGATCAGTGGCATGATATTAGCGGCGGCATGACCTTGCATCACCCGTTGCCAATGTTCGCCAGAATCTAGGTTAGGTGCTTGTGGTTCGGAACCAATAGTCGAGGGATAAAAAAGTAATTCAGCACCTTGTAAAGCCATTGCCCGTGCTGATTCAGGAAACCATTGATCCCAACAAATCCCAACACCGATAACGCCATAACGGGTTGACCAAACTTTAAAACCCGTGTCCCCGGGATTAAAATAGAATTTTTCTTGATAACCTGGTCCGTCGGGAATATGGGTTTTGCGGTAAATGCCTAATTGACGCCCATCCGCATCGATAATCATCACGGAGTTATAATAAACTTGATGGGCACGTTCAAAAAAGCTAATCGGTAAAACCACCTTGAGATCTGCTGCTAAAGCACTAAAGCGAGTTAATAGGGGGTTATTTTGAATTGGTTTAGCGAGTTTAAAATAATCTTCCTGTTGATCTATACAAAAATAAGGCGTTTCAAAGAGTTCTGGTAGCAATATCATTTGTGCGCCTTGTTGGGCAGCTCGACGAACTAATATTTCGGCTTTGTTTAAATTAGCGGAAATATCCCAAGTACAAGCCATTTGGATAGCAGCGACAGTAACGGTAGTCATATTAACTGTTCTTAACCAGTTATCTCGCTGATTTTACCCAGCGACGAAATTCTTTTAGGACCGCAATTTGCCCTTGTTCGTAACTTTGTGCCATCAATTGCGGGATGATATTGACTAAAGGCAACTGGGCAAAAGTTGGGCTACTGGTGCAAGTCAAATATTTTTCACCACTAAGTTGATAAATATATAAAATTTTTCCGTCATAACGCCAAACTTCGGGAACACCTAATGCCAAATAAGATGGTAATTTATTTAGAGAATGACTAGTTATATCAATTTCCACTACCAGATCTGGGGGAGGTAGTTGGGTTAAATCAAGATATTGATGTCGATTTTTTATAGCTCTAATCAAGGCTTCATTTTGAATGTAGTAACCTTTATCTGGTTCTAAACCACGTTGTAAATCCTGACGACGTAACGTAATGGCATCTAAACAGTAAATATTGAGGTTAAGTTCTTCAGCTAATATTGAAATAAAGCGATCCAGCAAAGCATTTGATTCGCTATGTCGTAGTGATAGTGGCGCCGTACTAATTTCCAAGTTTCCCTTAATATAAGTTAAACGTATTCCCGGCGTTGCTGATAAATCCTGTAATAGACTTTCATAGGTTTGCCAGGAAATCGATTCTAATGAAACGACCGGAGAATAAGTTGACGGGGCACTTTCTTCTAACAATTCAGTTGCCGTCATGGTTGACATAAACTAACTCCTGATTAAATGTAAGTTAAGGTCGGGGTTGTTGTTGAGTAATACAATGAATATTACCACCGCCATAACAGAGATCCAGGGCATCAATGGGCACAATTTGATAATTTGGAAAAACTTTAGCTAGGGTGGTTATCGCGAATGAATCAGCGGGATCATTGAAAGTTGGTACGATAATGCCCCCATTAGCTCGGTAAAAGTTAAGGTAGGAAAGCGAGAGACGCAAACCATTCTGGTCATCACGACGAGTAGGTTGCTCTATTTCAATAATTTCTAATTGACGACCTTGAGCGTCCGTCGCACACCGCAACCGGTGAAGATTATCTTGCAAGGCTAAATAATTGCTATCTTGAGGATCAGAACTCGTCAAAGCGATGACGACACCAGGACGAGCAAAATTCGCTAAATTGTCGATATGCCCAGCCGTTTCATCATCTTGTAATCCCTGACCTAACCAAATAACTTGAGTAATGCCCAAATATTCTTGGAGTAAGGCTTCCATTTCGGCACGGGTTAAGTGAGGATTCCGATTAGGATTGAGTAAACATTCTTCGGTTACTAACACGGTGCCTTCACCATCCGTATGAATGGCACCGCCTTCTAGAACCAAGGGAGCAGCATAACGCGGTAGCTGTAAATAGTCTAAAATGTGCTGAGCTAACAGAACATCTTGTTGATAATCAATTAAATTTTCTCGTGCTTCTCCCCAGGCATTAAATTGCCAATCAATCCCAGCAACTTGACCAGCATTATTGATAACAAAAGTTGGCCCAGTATCCCGTAACCAAATATCATTGATGGGTAAAGTAACTATTTCAATCTCCGTACTTCTTAATAATTGACCGGCAAGTTTAGCGTGTTCAAGTGGGACAATCACCTTGACCGGTTCAAAGCGGGCAATCGCTTGTACTACCTTAACGTAAGTTGTTTGTACTTGAACGAGATCAATTGACCAACTTTCCGCACGATATGGCCATCCCATCCAACAACAACCATGCTCATGCCATTCGGCCGGCATAAAAAAATTATCTATTCGTGGTGTATTCATTTTAAGGATTAATGATTAATGAAGTGTGGTAGGGAATTCGACAATAAACGTAGCGCCTTTACCTAACTCGCTGTTGCACCGAACTTGACCCTGCATATTATCAACTAATTTTTTGACGATGAATAAACCTAAACCGGTTGAATGTTCATTGGCTGTTGGTTGAGCACTGAGTCGCGTGAATTTACCAAATAATTTTTGCTGATCTTCTTCGCTTAATCCGGGCCCTTCGTCTTGGATTTCACAACCGACCTGAGAAGCATTTTGCTTTAAGCGAATCGTAATACATTTACTGGGGGGTGAGTATTTAATGGCATTGGAAATTAAATTATCTAAAACTTGTTGTAAACTATTAGTGTCAACTAGGGCTGGATATTCAATTAAGGTCGGTTCAAAAATTAATTCTATCTCCTTCGCTTTGGCCCTTTGTTGATAATCATTAACCAGTCGCCGTAAAATTGGTAAAATATCAACTAAACGAATTGAAAGTTTCATCTTCCCGGCTTCAATCCGATTCACTTCTAACAAATTTTTTATCAATTCAAACATATTATGAGCGGTTTCGGAAATCATACTCGCAAAATCAACAACTTGATCTTTAGGTAATTCATCATAATCACTTTGAATAAGCCAAGCAGCACCTTGAATAGCTGATAAAGGATTTTTCAGATCGTGAGCGACAATACTTAAAAAATCATTTTTCTCTTGATTCAGTTTGATTAATTGCTCATTTAAGCTGATCAGTTCCAAATTTTTAGCTTCAAGTGCTTGAGTTCTTTCAGTTACTTTTTCTTCCAAATGGGTAAAGGCTTCTTGCAATTGTTGAGTCATGCAATTGAAAGAATGCGCGAGTTGTCCTACCTCATCTTGTCTATTCAATTCGATTATCGGATGCCATTCACCTTGAGCTAAGGTTTTAGCGGCATTATTTAAATGTTGGAGTGGCTCAGATATCCAACGAGCAATGACGATACCGATTAAAATCGCGAGTGTCAATGCCACGATAAATAACCAAATCGTGGCAGAAGTGCTCGCATCAATTCGTTCCATAAAATCAGCTTCGGGGACAACAACGACAATTAGCCAATCTAATCCCCATTGATCCTGAAAAGGCATAACTTGAAGAAATTGACGTTGATTTTTAACTTTAAAATCGAGTTGGTAACTTTTATCAATCTGAGTTAAATTAGCAAAATGCGCTAATAAATAATGGCTGGTTGCTTCCGTTAAGCGATCACTACTTTCTATCGCTTGTAATTGTTCAGTTTTTTGAGTACTGGCGTTAACGCGAAACGGTTTTTCTGAGCTGGAAGTAGCCACCAATAATCCTGAACGTTCTACAATAAAAGTTTGCCCATGTTGACCAACTTTCAATTCTTGCAAGAATTTACCGATATCTAATAAAGTAAAATCCGCACTAGCTACCGCTACGAGACGACCCTGGTCATCATACAGGGGATAATTAGCCGAAATACCGGTGCTCAAACCAGTAAAATAAACATAAATATCACTCCAAATTGGCTTACCAGCTTTGACAGCAGCGCGATACCACGGTCGGTTGCGGGGATCATAGTGGTGAGCACTACGTGAAGAAATTCTAGTTCGATTACCTTGCTTATCCGTTTCCCAAGTTTCCAAATAACCGGCTGACTGACTATCTAAAATCTCCACAATAACCGAACCATTTTCACGGATTTGGGCGCCAATGTATTCTCCGGTAGCCGTGGCAATTGCAATATAACTCACATCTTTAAAACGTTGTATTTGTGTCCAAAAGTAATGATCCAATTGGCGAATGTGGTCTAAACTTAATTGCCCAAGACGAATCGCATCAATATTTAATTGATTAGCAAAATGGGGCATTACCATACGTGCTTGCAGATGCTGTTGAATCCGAGCCGTGATTTCATGACGTAATTGTGTTGCTAAATCATCAAGTGTTTGTTGTCCATGGCGGAAAGAAATCCAACCCGTCAATCCAACTACGGCAAGAATTTGGGTAACAAATGCAATAATTAAGACCGTTCTGAGCGGAAGTTTACTTGTTTGAATAAAAATAACTTTTTTTACTTTCAATAATCTATAAAAAATAGCGGGGTAGAAACTTTTCATAACTACCTAGCAGAGTTAATAATAAACACCCCAGTGTTCTAATTGAGAATCCTATTATTTTATCTCATAACAAGGGGAGTTAGTTCAACCCAAAATTGTTTATTGAATGAATTAAGTTTGATGCGAAAGAGAACGAGATAAAAGTCAATCATAGACAATTATTTAATTAAATTATTGAATAATAACAATAAATAGTTTAGAAATTAATTAAGATAACTGATTTTTAAAAGTGATCATTTTAAATAAAGCCATTAACCCAGATATAAAAAATTAAAATCAATATGAAAATTTAATCAGTTGAAAAATAGGTTATTTAGATAAGCTAGTGATTTAGCTTTTTGCGTTTTTTATGCGCTAAAAAAGATTTAATCTGCTATTGAAATAGAAACCCCTGTCCTTATATAGTGTTTCAAGCAACATCTAGGATTAATTGCTTGATTATTAACATTTAAATCAGACTTGAAAACGAAATAGTTGTCCTTATCTATTTCACTAAATCATATCTACTTTGTTAAGGAGGTCAATTATGTTAACAGTATACGAACCCTGGAGAATGTTAAATCAATTCCACAAAGATTTGGAACAATTTTTAGGACATTATGGCAATCAGACTCCAGGTGACTCAGCCATAGCGACAAGTAGTTGGATGCCGGCTGTGGATATCAAAGAAGAAGAACAACATTTTGTGATCCATGTTGATGTGCCGGGTATTGATCCCAAAGCAGTGGAAGTTTTCATGGAAAATGGAGTACTGACCATTAAAGGGGAACGCCAATCAGAAAGTCAACAAAACGGTAACTATAAGCGAGTAGAACGTGTCTATGGTTCTTTCTATCGCCGCTTTAGTTTGCCAGATACTGCAGATGCAGAAAGCATTTCCGCTACGGGGAAGAATGGTGTGCTTGAAATCACCATTCCCAAAAAAGCAGCGGCACAACCACGGCGGATCGAAATCAAAGTTAATTGATAAATTTTGCCGTAGAAAAGTGGTAAATAAATACTGACTTTGTTAAATACTTAATTTAGTAACTCATCGCCCTATTATCTCTTTCGATAATAGGGCGATTTTTTTATGCGCAGGATATTTTTACTTATCTGCTATATTTATATAGTAAAGTAACCGAGTAATAGGTAAAGAATTCATGACCACGCTTTTAGAATATTATCAAACTAATTTGCAACGAGCTGATTTTATTGCGGATGCGGTACAAGAATCAGTCATACACCGGTTTCAACAACTTTATGACGAATTAATCCGAGCAGACTTAACTCGTTTTGGTTACCGAAAGGTATTCTCTAGATTGTTACCGTCTAAATTACCTAAAATACGCGGTCTTTATTTATGGGGTGGTGTTGGACGTGGCAAAACTTATCTCGTTGATAATTTCTATCATTACTTACCCATCAGCCAAAAAAAACGTTTCCACTTTCATCATTTCATGCATTTCATTCATCACGAATTGAAACAATTAACCCATAAACAAAATCCTTTGTTGCTTCTAGCCGATCAAATTGCGCAACAAACCCGAATAATTTATTTAGATGAATTCCAAGTTGCTGATATCACTGATGCCATGTTATTGAGTGGGTTATTAAAAGCTCTGTTTGATCGGCAAGTGATTTTAATAATGACTTCGAATATCGCACCGGATGACCTCTATCAAAATGGATTACAGCGTGAACGTTTTTTACCGGCGATAGCGTTAATTAAGGAAAATACTGATATCATTCACTTAGATAGTGGTGTAGATTATCGTTTTCGCTGTTTGGGAAAGCGTAAAACCTATTATTATCCGTTGACCCATGAAACTCATCAACAATTACTCAACCAATTTGAATATTTTGCGTTTAAGCAAGGTGTAACGCATGGGGTTTTAGAGATTAATAGTCGTCAAATTTCAACGGTACGTTATACCAATCAAATGGTCTGGTTTCAATTTCAAGCTTTATGTGATATTCCCAGAGCAGTTGCAGATTATATTGAATTAGCTAAACGTTTTAGCACAATAATTATTAGCGATATTCATGGTATGAATGATCTAGAAGAAGATAAAGTACTACGATTAATTAATTTAATTGACGAATTTTACGAACATAAAGTTAAGCTAATCATTTCAGCAACGGTTCCAGCAGAACAACTCTATACCGGACAGCAGCAATATTTTCAATTTCAACGGACTTTAAGTCGCTTACAAGAAATGAGTTCTCATCTTTATTGGGAAAGTCCTCATTCAACCTCATTACTGGTCTTATAGAAAAGTGGTAATCTGCTGTTTATTTTTCATGATATCTAGTAATTGTTTTGTAAATATGCTAGGATTTAATTTTAAATATAATAAAAATAGTTCTAACTCAATGAAAAAACTAGTTTTGACTCTGACCCGAAGAGAAATGGTTTTTGGGAATGAGTTAGGTTAAGTGGAAAAATAGAAAGGAATCTGGTGCTTGCCGTTTTAAAGCGAAAATGACAGTTATTTTTTGTTTAGGTGAGCTGCTTATTCAAGGCCAGATCTCGGTAGGAACCCCTATTCAATTCAATATGAGATGGCAATCATTAAATGCCAACTAATCATCCTTCTCAAAATTTTTAAGGTGTGTTAATGACAACATACCCTGGTAATAACGGAGAACCAGAATGAAACTGCAGAAGTTTTTTTGCTTTAGACTTATTACCCCCAATATTTGGTTTCTAACCAATATGGTCAGTGGCATAATTACTTTATTACTATTCAATTCACTTTGGATAACAACTAGTTTAGCTGCTGTAGATATCCCAGATGAAGTCTGGGAGGAAGCCCAACAGAATGATAGAGTTCATATTCTGCTCGAACTTAAATTAGCTATCCCTTGGAAACCGGAAGGGAAGGCTCAAACGGCTAAAGCAGCGCAACGGATTAGAACACAAAGAGACAATATAAAATCAGCTCAGCGTAAAATTAAGAATCGGCTTACCTCAATTACCAAAGGTCTCAACTCTAACATGAAAGAGTTTGAGACTATCCCCCTTCTTGCTCTAGAAGTAGATAGTCAACATTTGGCTGCTCTGCAGGAAATCCCAGGAATAGAAAAAATTGAGTTAGATTCTCCAGATGAACTTTTCTTAGAGCAGAGTGTTCCTTTAATTGGAGCCGATCAAGCTTGGCAAAGTGGTTATACGGGATCAGGACAAACCGTAGTGATTTTAGATACCGGCATTGATAAAACTCATCCTAAGTTAGCTGGAAAAATCATTAAAGAACTTTGTTTTTCGAAACAGTGTCCGAATGGGAGTAAGACCCAAGAAGGAGATGGGTCCGCAGTACCTTGTCCTTTTTCGAGTTACTGCGATCATGGTACCCATGTCGCTGGGATTGTTACCGGCGTGGCAACCGGAACCAAACTCATTGCCGCACAAGTGTTTTCTAACTACTATAATATGCCAGCTTCCTATGTTTCTGACCAATTAGCTGCTTTAGACTGGGTTCAGTCTAACTATAGCAGTATTAATCCACCTATCGTCGCTATCAATATGAGTTTAGGAGGTGGTCAATACTTTGCCTCTTGTAATACTGATGATAGAGCAGCTATTATTAATAATCTCAAATCCGTTGGTATAGCAACGATAGTTGCCTCTGGTAATAGTGGTTATACTGATAGTTTAAGTGCGCCTGCTTGTGTTTCTAGTGCTATCAGTGTTGGAGCAACAGATAAATCAAATAACATTGCCTATTATTCTAATAGTGCTAGTTTCTTGGATATATTAGCACCAGGTTCTGACATTAAATCAACTATACCCGGTGGGGGAATGGGTATAAAAAGTGGTACTTCGATGGCAGCCCCTCATGTTGCTGGAGCATGGGCTATCCTAAAATCAATGTATCCCACGGCAATGGTTGACTCGCTGTTAACTGACTTAACTAGTAAAGGAATTCAATTAACCGATACCCGGAATAGTATTAGCAAGCCAAGAATTGATCTTATTCCGTTTTTAGGGGACACACCTCAACAATATGCCCTGACTATTAATTCCCTAAGTGGTGGTAACATCAGTAGTTCGGATGGAAAGATTAATTGTGGTAGTACTTGTGTTGCTAGTTATTCAAGCGGACAAACAATTACTTTACAAGCTTCAGCCAACACCGGTTTTCAATTTCAACAGTGGGGAGGTGATTGTAATGGTACAGTTAATCCGCTTACAGTGACGATGAATGCGGCTAAGACGTGTACCGCTACTTTTGTTGCTATAACTTATTCGCTCACGATTATTTCACCTAGTAATGGTAAAGTGACCAGCCAAGATGGCTATCTCAATTGTGGTAATCAATGTAGTACTAATTACCCTAGCGGACAAGCTGTTACGCTCCAAGCGACTGCTAATAGCGGTAACCAATTTAAGCAATGGGGAAATGGTTGTAGTGGTACCACCAATCCCCTGACCTTCACCATGAATAATGCTAGAACGTGTACGGCCACTTTTGAGACGATTTCTTCAAATACAACCGCTCCCTTAACGGTTAACAAAACTGGCGGTGGAACCGGTTATATTAATGTTTATTTAGACGGACAACTCGAGTTTGCTTGTAAACCGACTTGTCCAGAGGCTATGAAGGACTATCCAGTCGGTACTCAAATTGAACTACTCGCTTACAAGAAAACGGGGACTTGGGGTGGTTGGAGTGGTGATTGTAGCGACAACAGCAATAGAATTTTCGTAACACTAAACACCGCTAAAACGTGTACTGCTCATTTTAATAGCACGACGAGTAGCAGTACAACTTATCCATTAACGGTTACGCTTTCTGGTAATGGTCAGGTAAGTAGTTCTGATGGAACAATTGACTGTGGTAGCACTTGTGTTGCTGATTATCCTGACGGACAAACGGTTACCTTACAAGCTTCAGCAATGGCCGGTGCTCAATTTCAACAATGGGGAGGTGCTTGTAGTGGGACAACCAACTCAATTACCGTAACTATGAATAGTGCTAAAACGTGTACTGCCACCTTTCAACCGGTGAGTACTCAAACTTACCCATTAACGATTACTCTCTCTGGCAACGGTCAAGTGACTAGTCAGGATGGTAATCTCTCTTGTGGAAGTCAATGTAGTGCTAATTATCCTAGTGGACAAGCCGTTACGCTTCAAGCCACCGCTAATAGTGGTAACCAATTTCAACAATGGGGAGGTGCTTGTAGTGGGACAACCAACTCCATTACTGTAACTATGAATAGTGCTAAAACGTGTACAGCCACTTTTGAGACGACTTCTTCAAATACGACCGTCTCCTTAATGGTTAACAAAACTGGTGGCGAAACCGGTTATATTAAAGCTTACTTAGACGGACAACTTGAGTTTACTTGTGGACCAACTTGTCCCGACGCTATGAAGGACTATCCCGTCGGTACTCAAGTTGAATTACTCGCTTACAAGAAAACCGGTACTTGGGGTGGTTGGAGTGGCGATTGTAGTGGCAAAGATAATAGAATTATAGTGACACTAGATACCGCTAAAACATGTACTGCTCATTTTAACTAAAATTATTTCACCACTGATAAGGTGGTAGTCAGTTATAGTAAACCTCTGAATTGAAAAATTCAGGGGTTTTTTATTGAAGTAGATTTTCACCAATTGATTTCGTCTATTAACTATTGTTTTTATTTTTCAGGAAGTCTACACTGCTAAGCGTCATTTGAATTCTATTCTATTAAATTGTTGTTGAAAGATATGTCGAAAACTTCACCTTGGGCAGAGGCGTTAGAATTATGGTGGCAAGCTTTGGCTACCTCAATTCCAGAAACTAATCAGCCTATATTTAAGAAATTTCTTGATCAAGGCAAAAGCTATTTTCGCCTCAACGAAGAATTTATGAAAGTTTTTCAAGATTTATTGACTAGCGAAATGGTCGAGAATAATGAAACCTTATTATGGGAACAAGGCTTTGCAACGCTCCGAAACAATTTTAATGATCTATTAAATAATAAAAGTAACCAAACCATGGGTTTGTGGGAATTGCCCATAGAAAATTGGCGACAAATTATTGCTTTACTCACTCACTTCTCTGATAATTTATTATCACCGACAGAAACGGAAGTATTTAATTCAACCCAACTCGTTTACGACAAATTTCAGCAACTCTTATCCATCCCTCATGCTAATTTCACTCAAAGATGGCAAAAAATTCTTAAAGAAAGAACTCAATTGTGGCGTGATTATCAACAAGCTCAAGAAGAATATGTAGCGCTATTTAATAAAATTGGCTTATACACGATTGACTTGCTGCGTGATAAGATAATAACACGGCGCCAACAAGGCGAAAAAATTACGCAATTACGAGCGGTGTACGATATATGGGTTGACTGTGGAGAAGAAGCCTACGCTCAATTTGCTCGTACCGACGAATATAGCCAAATTAATGCCCACCTGATTAATAGTTGGATGGCTTGTAGACGGTATGAATACCAACAAATTGATGAAATATTAGCCACTTTAAATGTACCAACCCGTCAAGAAATGGATAAGATGAGTTACCGATTACAACAAATGGGACGAGAATTAAAAATGCAACGTAATGGCGTTAATGAGAAGTTATTAACCGAACTTTATAAAGAAATCAATACATTGAAATCTGAAGTCGCTCAATTGCAATCCAATGCCAAACCGGCTAGTCATTCCCGTCGTTCAACTCGTCAGAAAGTCATTTCCCAACCCATCACTGAACCGCCTTCGTCCCATTCAACGACAACCCATCTTAACGATGATACTCAAAATGGAGGAAAATAACCCATGTTTTCCCCATTGCAAATTTATCCTGAACAAGTTGTCCAAGAAATGTTGGAATTTAATAGAAAGTTAGCTGATGGACTAAAAACCCTAACTGAAATTGGTGAAATCGAGGTTGGAATTACACCTAAAGAATCAGTTTACCAAGAAGACAAATTAATCTTATATCGCTATAAACCGGTGGTAGATAAACCCCATCCAACGCCACTATTGATAATTTATGCTTTGGTTAATCGACCTTACATGATGGATTTGCAACCCGACCGTTCTCTTATTAAAAATTTATTAGCGGTTGGACAGGATATTTATTTAATCGATTGGGGTTATCCAGACCGTCTGGATCGCTATTTAACTTTAGATGATTATATTAATGGCTATTTTCATCGCTGTGTTAATGCGATTAGTAAACGTCATAGCTTAGACAAAATCAATTTATTGGGTGTTTGTCAAGGTGGCACATTAAGCCTATGTTATAGCGCTCTATTTCCCCAAAAAATAAAGAATCTTATTACGATGGTTACACCGGTAGATTTTAAGACACCGGATAACTTATTGAGTCATTGGTTGCAAAAAATTGATATTGACCTGCTAGTCGATACCATGGGTAATATTCCAGGAGAATTACTTAATTGGGCATTTTTATCTTTAAAGCCGCTACGGTTAACGGGACAGAAATATTTAGACATGATTGACAGCTTAAATAACACTGAAACCGCTCGGAATTTTTTACGAATGGAAAAATGGATCTTTGATAGCCCCGATCAAGCCGGTGAAGCGTTTCGCCAGTTTGCTAAAGACTTTTTTCAACAGAATAAACTGATTAATGGTCAATTGAGCATTGGTGAACACAAAGTCGATTTGAGTCATATCACTATGCCAGTACTCAATATTTATGCAACTGAAGATCATATTGTTCCCCCCGCCGCTGCTAAAGTGCTCCAAAACTGTATCCGTAGCTCAGAATATACCGAAGAATCCTTTCAAGGTGGGCATATTGGAATTTATGTTAGTGCGCGCGCTCAACAACAAATACCCCCACTAATTGCTAAATGGTTAGAAGCAAGAAATTAACCCCTTAGATTTAATATATAAATATGATAACTGCCAAACGAGAATTACCGGATTGGGAAACGTTATACCAAAACGAACCCATAGAGAAAATGCCCTGGTTTTATGAAGCACTTGACCACGATTTTGCCAATACATTAACACAACTTAATCTAACTCGGGGTCACCTTTTAGATCTGGGTACCGGTCCAGGAACTCAAGCAATTATTTTAGCTAAAATGGGATTTACCGTCACCGCTACTGATATATCTTCTTCAGCTATTATGAAAGCAACACAAAGAAGTTTAGAACAACAAAGTCAAGTGGATTTTATTCAAGATGATATCCTCAATAGTCAACTTCAAAAAACTTTCCAAATTATCCTAGATCGAGGCTGTTTCCATGTCATGCACGCCGAACAGAGAGAATCTTACCTGAAAACCACGTATCGTCTTTTGGAACCCAAGGGTTATTTATTGTTAAAATGCTTTAGTTATTTAGAAACCATGGCAGAAGGTCCATACCGGTTTACACCAGAAGAAATAACGGCTTTTTTTAACCCTTGGTTTAAAATTCATTCCATAGCCGCTAGTGTCTTTCATGGGAACCGTGAACCGCTACCGCAAGCTTTATTCTCTGTACTAGAGAAAAAATGATTCCAGCAACGAATAGATAAAACCATGAGTAACTAAATAAACCGTGGTAATTCCTCAGTGCGATTCTTGATATCAAATTGTTTAGTCCATTTTTCAATTCGACCACTAAAAGTCAATTCAATATCTGCTTGACCAGTTATTTTAGCCGCTAGAAAATCGAGCAAAGTGTAAGGCAAAGTATGCCTATGTATGACCCAAGTCAGTTGAGATAATTCTTCAGTAACCAGCGATAAATTGCGATTTTTCAACTCAAATTGAATTTCATCATAGCTTAATTTAGGTAACCTTTTCTTTTCTAAATTTAACCAGGAATAATTTCGTCTTAGACCCTCGGTACAAACCATCGATTGATCATGCGCTTGATTGGTTACGCACAATAAAGAGATATGTGGATTGTGGCTGATATTATCCAGCTGATTAAAAAAGTTAATATTAAATTTACTATCTATCGATAGATTGTCTAACAAATCATCAAAATGATATAAAACGATGATAGTACAATTATATTTCTTATTAATCTCGGTGATGAGTTCTTCCCAAGTTGTGGGTGCTTGAACGGTTCCATCTAGCTGTTGCCAAAGGGTTTGAATGAGATCATCGTAACTATTTAAATGATGTTTTATATCAACAACGATGATTTTAGTATTTTTTAAACGAGCAGTTTGGATATCTTCTAATAATCGTTTTCTGCCTTGTCCATCTTGAGCAATGAGGTTGATCGAGATACCTTGTTGTAATAGTTTAAGTAATTCATCAGTAAAGAGTGGACGTAAGCAATTCACATGGTAATTCGTCATACTTTTTCCCCTCGATAAAGAATGTTTACACCAAAGAATAACCGGGTAATGGCATCTAATTTATTTAGAATTTTTTTTCTAACTTATTATCACTATCAAGCAATAGCCGCTGAATGCAATTGTGTTGTGGGTAATGGATGCTGCTGTAACTGCTCCTTAACCACCGTTATAAACCATTCCGGACCAGCAATATAAACTTCAAACTGACTCAAATCAGGATATTCTAACCAGATAGACGAGAATGCTTGCTTCAATGACAATTCATCGCGGGTAGCTATTATCGGTGTATATTGAAAACTATCCAGTGCATCTGCCCAAGCACGACAAAGATTATTTTGATAGAACCCATTTTCATGATTAGCCAGCCAATATAAATGGAAAGCCGCAATGGTATCTAAAGCGAAAGCATGTTCAAGTAAACCTTTGATAGGCGCAAATCCATGTGAATAAGCAATAAACAAAGCCGGACGAGTAGAATCTTCTGGCAAAACAAAATCACCTTTTGGCCCCTCAATATTGATCGATTGTCCGGGTTTCAGTTGCTGGAAAGCGGGTTCAATAAAGGAATTATCTGCGGCAATGTGAAACTCTAAATTACGCCCATCGCAAGGGCAACTTGCTATAAAATAATGCCCTGATAAACCACTTTCTAGGTGCAAGGTAACCATTTGCCCAGCAAAAAAGCGTAAAGTTTTAGTACGCGGAGTTTGCAAATATAATATCAATAGCTCCGGAGTAACCGGTTCGAGTTTTTTGACTTTTGCTTCAATTTGCTGAAGTGGAATATCGGTAACATGATGAGCCTCATCAGCTTCAATGATTAAATCGGTTATAGCGGTGTGAGCACACATCAATTTATAACCCATTAATTTTTCAGCCTCACTGATAACATAATCGTGTTGACGAATTTTTTGAACTTCTCCAGCGACTACCCGTGCTTTACATAAACCACAATTACCACTACTACAACCGTAATTTAAAGCGATACCCGCTTGTAATGCGGCTTCCAAAATAGAAGCGTTGCCTTCTATAAAAAATTCATGTTCGCTGGGAATTAACTTGACATGAGCCGCCATAATACGTAGTACCGTATCTTTAGCTAAGAGTTGTATAACCGCTTCGTTAATGATTTGTGAATGACTTTGTTTTTCACTTACCAACCATTCATATAGAGCATGGCAATGAGAGCGTAATTGAACATCATTAACTTGTTCTAATTCAGTAATTTTTTGCCAAAGTGTTTCAATTAATTCTAAATATTTCTTGAGTTCATTTTTAGTGGAAACCAGTTCTTTACTTAAATTAGTCAAACGGGCCATCAGAACTTCTGGATGGGGTAAAGTAGTGGTATCCGAGCGCCATTGCTCATAAACAGCCTCAGCTTTAATGCGCTCAACCCGTTCTAATAGGGTCGTATTTTCCATTTGGGTTTCTGGATAGACGCGAAGCAAATCCGTAACAGTAACCTTACCTTCAAAAGTCGATAATTGACCAGTTTGAATACTTTTTTGCAAAGTACTGCGTGTAACACCGACTAAACGAGCGGCTCGAGATAAACTTAGACGTTGAGGCATAACGATTTCCTCTCCATTAATAAAAAAACATTAGACTTCCAATAACCGGGGCATCAATTCAACAAAATTACAGGGACGGGTGCGATAATCTAGTTGGGTTTGAATAATTTTATCCCAAGCGGTCTTACAAGCACCGGCAGAACCGGGTAGACAGAAAAGATAAGTTCCATTCGCAACACCAGCTAAGGCTCTTGACTGGATGGTTGAAGTTTGAATTTCTTCGTAAGAGAGTGCTCGAAATAATTCCCCAAAACCGGCTAACTGTTTATCTAACAGGGGAGCAATGGCTTCGGGTGTACCATCTCTCCCCGTGACACCCGTGCCACCCGTGGATATAATCACTTGAATGTCCGGATGTACAATCCAATTAGAAACGATCGCTCTAATTTGATAAATATTATCGGGAACAATCATCTTGTCGGCACATTGATGTCCCGCAGTCGTTAAACGTTCTATCAAAATTTTGCCAGAACTATCATTGGCTTCAGTACGGGTGTCCGAAACTGTTAACACCGCAATTTTTAAGGGAATAAATTGTTGGGGAGTAGACATAAACTTTCCTTACATAACATGATATCCCAGATTCCATTTCGCGTTATTTGGGCTACACTAACTAAAATCAGTTAACTTGATCGAATTGTATTCGTTATTGGCGTAACTTCTATCGGTTTTATGGGGGAGGGTGGTATGGGGGTTTTCATTTGAATATCCATGGTGGCCGAGACCTTACCCACGATGATTTTAGCCGGTAATCGAATTTTAAAAGTACTGCCACGTCCTAATTCACTTTCGACACTAATATTCCCACCCATCATTTCCGTAAACCGTTTAGTAATTGCTAAACCTAAACCCGTACCACCATACTTTCGAGTCGTGGAAGCATCTGCTTGAGTAAAGGCTTGGAACAATTTTCTTTTTTGAGTATCGGTCATGCCGATCCCGGTATCAGTGATTCTAAATTCAAACCAGTCACTTCTTTTATCACCAGGAATCAGGGAATGACGTCGGACTGATAAAGTAATCACGCCTTTCTCGGTGAATTTAGAGGCGTTACTGAGTAAATTCAATAAAGACTGGCGAATTTTAGTGAGATCCGCATGCATCTCACCTAAATTATCGCCGTATTCTATTAATAAAGTATTACCGGATTTGGTTACCAATGGTTGAACGGTTATCACGACTTCATCTAATATGGATTGAACATCAAAGGTTTCGGTATAAATATCCATTTTACCCGCTTCAATTTTAGAAATATCTAAGATGTCATTGATAAGACCCAATAAGTGTCTACCAGCAGTATGAATTTTTTGCAGATCAGAAATAAAACCTTCTTCTCCAAAATCCACCGCATCTTCTTGTAACATTTCACTGTAACCAATAATTGCATTTAAGGGGGTTCGTAATTCATGGCTAACATTGGCAATAAATTGGCTTTTGGTAATATTAGCCGCTTCCGCCGCTTCTTTCGCACGAGTCAATTCTAGGGTATAAATTTCCAAATCATTAGCATAATCTAATAATTGCTGTTCCCGTGCCCCTAAAATCATCGCCATGGTTTGAAAAGATTCCGCTAACCGACCTAACTCATCTTTCCTTTTAAAATCAAAATGCATATCAAAATCATGGTTACCCAAGCGTCGAGTGGCTACCAGCAGTTCCGTCAATGGTTTAGCAATTTGGCGATGCATAATGACATATAAAATACTCAACACAATCAATAAAGATAAACTACCTAAAATCAAGATAAGTTGGGCGGTTTCCCAAGCAATTTGCGCAAAAAATACTTTCGGGAATACGACTACAAAATACCAGCCGGTCGTTTCCATTTTGGTAACGCCTAAATACTGATAATTTTCCTTATCCTCTACGACATCTTCAGTTTCAACCGCACTGATCAAATCAAACATATGTTTTAGTTGCATATCGCCATCAGTACGAATATTAAAATGACCACCACGCTCAATCATTTTATATACCCAGCGCGGATGAACGATTAAACGCCCGTCTGCTGCTATAATCATATTGTAACTGTTCTCTAAACGTTGGCGGAGGGTGCGTTCTAATAATTCATTTAGATCAATATTGTTACCAATATAAGCGATATTATGCCCATCTATTTCAACTGGGGTAATAATAGAAACAAACCATTGACTAGCTTCAGAGTCATAGTAAACACCAGTCCAAATCGTTTCTCGATGGGGATTATTTTGGGGTTCAGCCAACTGATAAAATTCCTTTTGTTTCACATCAAAATCGGGCTTAGCTTCTTCACACCAAGCGGGATAATTAGGTGAAAAACGGGTGAAAATATTATCGGTGGTAAAAATATAGGTGTTATCGAAGCGCTTTAACCAAGCTTGCCCATATTGATTAGTCAACTGATAAAAAGTAACGACCAACTGCTTCAATTCATTGCTCAGTGGCAAGGTGGGATGAATATAAACACAACTGTTTTTCTCACCATCAAAATCTTCCGCACGATTACGAATCACACCATCCGGATAACGCGTAAAGTGGCTATCAAAAATAGCCTGGTAATTCATATCCGGCGGTGATTGCAATTGCTCTAGCAGAACTTCTTTTAATAGCTCTTGATTATCTAAAGCTAATTCAAAAATATTATTTTCTCCGCGTCCACGTTCAGCAATATAACTCTTCAATTGAGCAAAAATTTGGGTTTCAATTTTAGTTGATACTTTTAAATAAGTGATAATATTAGTAAAAATAATGACTACAGCAATCCAAATACCGATTTTAAACAGGGTATGACGAGTGAGTGATTCTTCATTAAAGGCTTGAAAATGACCTAATATACTCATAGATATAACAACGAGTGAAATTATTCCTCACTCTTGACTAACTTCAAGCGTGCAGTTGCGGCTTTAACGCGAATTTTTTCTAGCGTCGCCATTACCGTTTGCCCCATTTCCAAAGTTCTATTCGTACTCAAAAAAGCTTCTACTGCCCACGGTTGCATTTCTACTTTATACCCATTTTTGACCGCACTGATAACGAGTACTTCGATAGTTCGTTCTCCCCAATCTTGCTTTAAATATTGCATTAACCATCGTTTTTTAGCTTCTCCTTCAATCAAGCGCGATTCTCTGGTGGTTCGTTCCGCTGTTTCGAGTACTTTAAATAATTCTTCTTGATCATAAGGTAAAGCTTCGTTTACCAAGTGTGCCATTAATTGCCGTTGTATAACGAGATCAGCAAAGCGGCGTAATGGTGAAGTCAGTTGAGTATATAAAGATAATCCTAATCCGGTATGTCCACCCGGTTGTAGCGATAGCGAAGATCGACCTAATAACTTGCGAATCTTGTGAAAGCTGAGCGGATCAGCTAGCATGGTTTCAGTAATGGGTTCAATTGGTGCGTCTTGACAGCGATAAATGACCGGCACTTGGTGACGTTGTGCATAGCGTGCGGCAATATAATTCGCTAAAATCATCATTTCAGCTACTATCAATCGGCTCGGTGAATCCTTATCGATTATCGTCACCGTAATTTGCCCTGTACCACGCTCACTTTATATTCTGAACGTTGTAAAGTCAACGCGCCTTGGGCTAGTCGTTGCGATTGTAATTGCTTGGCCAGGGTTAGTAAATTGCACAGTTGTTGCGCAGTGTCATCTTCGCCTTGTTGGAGTAATCGATCGGCTTCGCTGTAATGTAACCGTTTCAGTACCTTAATGCCTTCTCGGTTAATGTCACTCTTGATAATTTCCCCTTGATCGTCTAGCCACGCGCGTATAACCAGAGAAGAACGGACTTGCTCGGCAGTTAAACTCGCAATATGACATGAAATTCGTTCGGGCAACATTAACACGGTTTGAGTCGGTAAATAAACGGTAGTGCCTCGCCGCATCGCTTCCCGGTCTAAAATATCACCTCGATGCACAACACTCGCTGGATCAGCTATCGCTATGGTAACTTTCCAAAGAGGTCCTTCTCGTTCAACTGCTAAGGCATCATCAACTTCCCGGGTTTCTTCATCATCAATACTAAATAATAATGAAGTGATAGCACTAGGCGAATTGGGTTGCCAAGGTGCTACCTGTTGTGCAGCTTCATTAACAGCCGCAGAAAATTCTGGTTTTAAACCGGCAACAATGACATCCCGATCAGCATCCAGGGGAAGTCGACCGGCTTTTTGTAACGTCTCGAAAACCAGTTCCCGTGGTTCGAGTTTAGCCGTTACGGCAATAGTACTGACTAATTCATCAACATCTTTATCCGTATCACCACGCAACCAGCATTCTAATCGTTCTATAAAGGGTAGCAAGGCTGGTTCTAAATTAAGGATTTGGAAACTTTCAGTGGCTTCATCGTCATTGTCATTAGATCCTGATAGATGCGGAAAAGCCGGTAAAGGTGAACGAGCGAGTGTTTGCATCCATTCTTTAGCTAACGCTTGCGACTGAGCACGTACTTGTTCACGGGTTCTTTGTGTTTTTAATTCAGTAATTTGCTCTACTGAACGGGCTTCCCAATCTTGACCACGCCGCTTAAAATGTAAGCGGTCTTCAGCAATACTTTGCCATAAAGCCGTTAAGTGTTCTATAGTAATCGCTTGGCCAAAGTACAATTCTGCTAATTCCTGAATAGCTTTTAACTGTAGTTCAACCGCACTTTCCCATAACAACGCAATATCAATATCGCGTCGCAAATTGGCTACTGTCGTTTGCAGTTGAGCACAAGTATTTTGCCAATCTTCAAAGTCACTCGCTTGACGGGGATATTGCCACAGTAATTTATCTGCTGCGATCCGTAGTTCACGCCCCTTTTCATTAACAGCTTGAATTTTATTCTTGATTCGTTTGGTGGTACAAATGAAATTAACCTCATCATTATCTTGGGCTACCCAAATATGGCCTTCAAAGTCGGTCACGGTGTTTCCTTATTAACGCTAATTTTTTACTGGATTTCTCGCCCCGCTTCACGAGGAACTGACACCAAAATATTAGTTAATGCGCTTAGTCACATAACGACCCGGCGCGGGTTCAATGATAGGATATTCGGCATGACCTAAGGCAACCGGTGCTGGTATCGTATTCCCCCCCCGCTTTTTTAACCATTGATCCCAATGAATCCACCAACTGCCTGGGTGAGTTTGGGCTGTTTTTAACCACTGTGCTGGGTCTTGACCCAATTCACCATCACACCAATAGTGCCGCTTATTTTTAGCCGGCGGATTAATTACGCCAGCGACATGCCCGCTCGCACCGAGTACAAATTCGATTGGACCGCCGAGTAACTGAGCACTCTTAAAGGTAGTCATCCAGGGTGCAATATGATCATCAATAGTTGAGAGGAAATAACTGGGTATTTTAATGTTACCCAAATTAATGGGTATACCACATAGCGTTAAAGCATTGGGTTCGATAAGTTTATTATCCAAGTACATATTGCGGATATAGTAGCTATACATTTTAGCCGGTAAATTGGTGGGATCGCTATTCCAATAGAGAATGTCAAAAGGAGTTGGGGTTTGTCCTTTGAGGTAGTTATTAACGACATAAGACCAGATCAAGTCATTAGCACGTATCATCGAAAACGTGACAGCCAAATCTTGACCCGATAAAATGCCGGTATATTTTAGTTGTGATTCTCGGCGTGCGATTTGAGCTTCATCAATGAAAACCCCGATCTCACCCGGTTCGGAGAAATCTAATACGTCGTGAAAAAAGTAGCCGATGCGACCGAATTATCTTTCTGTTTAGCTAAAACCGCTAAAGCCGTTGCTAAAATCGTTCCTCCCACGCACCAGGAAACGGTATTGACCTTTTTGGCATTACTAATCGTTTTAACGATTTCAATGGCTTTCACGACACCGGCTTGAATGTAATCATCCCAACTAATTTCACTGAGATCTTTTTCTGGATTGCACCAAGAGATAAGAAAGACGGTATTACCTTGCTCAATTGCATATTTAACGAAGGAGTTTTCCGGTTTAAGGTCTAGAATGTAATATTTATTAATACAGGGTGGGACAATAATCACGGGACGATCACTGACTGTTTCAGTAGTCGCTTGATATTGAATAAGTTGCATAAGCTCATTTTCATAGATCACCGCACCTGGGGTAATAGCTAAATTTTTACCGACTTGAAAAGCGGATTCATCCGTCATGGTGATGCGACCTTTTTCCAAGTCAGTTAGTAAATTTTTTAACCCATCAATTAAACTTTGCCCTTTAGTTTCAATTGCTTGATTTATAACTTCCGGATTAGTAGCCGCAAAGTTAGTCGGTGACATAGCATTAATAAAATATTGGGTATAAAAATTCAGTTTTTGCTGACTTTGTTTATCTAAATCAGCATTCTCTGCGAGTTCTGTCAAGAGGTTAGCGGCCAGTAAATAAGATTGTTTAACATAGCTAAATACTGGATTTTCATGCCATTCTTTATTAGAAAATCGTCTGTCGCCAGTCGGTGGCGAAATTACTGATTCCAGTGGTTGGCCAACTGGATTGTTAATCATTTTCATCCATAAATTGATTTGCTCTTGTTGATAGCGAGTGATGATATCTAGCCACTGAGTGGGATTTTCTGTCGATTTTTGTAGCCACGCATTCCAAGCTTGCATAAAGCCATTAACCATTTCTTGACCTTGATTAGTCATAAAACTTTGCCAAAATTGATTGCTTTCTTTGCTAAAGGTTTGAAAAATTTCTAAAGGGTTGTTAGAAGTTGTCTGGTTTGACATGAAATCTCCTTATAATAAAATCGAAATCATATAGTAGTATATTACTTGCTTAATTATTAGCAGCGGCTGAAAATTTATTAAATTTTAATAATAACATTATGTTTTAAAGAGCTAATTTCTTATTTTAACGTGGACAACAATGGTTAGTGACAATCGAATTAATTTCATCGTAGCAGAATTAATATTATAATTATGTTACCCTGATTAAGTCGCTATAGTGATCACCCACCATTAATTTTAATTTATCGATTGGTTCGATAAAGAATTCAACCCTGGATTCTAACCGGATTATTTGGTATAAAAAAGCGGTTGGTTTTGATCCTTTTGTAATAAATCAGGGCCGTGCTAAAAAGAGTATGATTTTAGTGTAACTTGGGATTGTAACCTTTTTGTTGCTACCGGGCTAATTGCCAATTTAGCTTGACTAAAAACGGAACCCCATTAACAACTTGAACAAATTTAATATTCTATTCTGGCTGTTTATTTGCATTGTTATCGCAACTAGTGACTAAAAATCACACTAGTTATAAAAAATGTTTGAATTAATTACTTAACAGTAAAATTCAACCGATTCTTGAAAGTACTATCTAAAACAATGGATAAGGAGTTAACATGAAAAAAAAACGACTGATGGTTACAATTAGTGCACTACTAATAAATAGTATAGGTTTTGCCACAGAAGCATCCGCTTATATTGCAGAACAACATAGCAAGAATGCTTATAAGAAATTAGATTACTATCTCAACATCGCTTGCTTTGATCGAGTAAAGAAACCAATTTGTACCCTACCCAAACCTCAATCCTATGATCTGAATACCAAAAAATATCAAGAAGAATACCATGATTTCTATGAATTGAGTCAAGATATTTTTTGATTATTGAGAAAACGTTATTTCAAACTGGTGATGTTAACTTTTAAACCCAGAAATAAGAAAGATTGTGTTGCTATGCTCAACGAGAGCCAGACCAAAATGTCAAGCTGATAACTGAAATGACAATAGGAGGAGAAGTTCTCCCCTCCAGGTTACTCAATCAATAAGTGAGTTATTACGGATTCAAACCACGTGATAAATCAGCCTGTAAATCTTCAATATCTTCTAATCCGACTGAAATTCGAAGTAGACCATCACTAATACCAGCGGCATGACGTTGTTCAGGGGTGATACGCCCATGAGTCGTACTAGCCGGATGCGTAATCGTCGTTTTAACATCACCCAGATTAGCTGTAATTGACATGATTTTCGTGGAATCAATTACTCGCCATGCTGATTCTTGTCCACCTTTAACTTCAAACGACACTAAACCACCAAAGCGATTTTGTTGGGTTTTAGCTAACTGATGTTGTGGATGAGAAGATAACCCTGGATAGTAGATACGCTCAACCGCATTTTGTGTGGTTAACCAATGGGCCAAAATTTCAGCATTATCACAATGTTTTTGCATACGTAACTGCAACGTTTCTAAGCCTTTCAAGAAGATCCAAGCATTAAAAGGACTCATCGTGGGACCACCAGAGCGCAAGATAGCAAAAATGTCTCCCCCAACCAATTGCTCTGATCCAACAATCGCACCGCCAATACACCGCCCCTGACCATCCAAATATTTTGTCGCTGAATGGATGACAATGTCCGCACCTAAAAATAGCGGTTTTTGCAATGCTGGTGTACAGAAACAGTTATCAACAGCCAGTAAACAGTTGTGTGCATGAGCCAGTTCGGCAATCGCTCTAATATCAGCAATTTCAGTTAGTGGATTAGACGGCGTTTCGAGAAAAAACAATTTGGTGTTGGGTTGGATAGCGGCTCGCCAACTATCGAGATCAGTTAAATTAACAAAAGTCGTTTGAATAGCAAATTTTGATAAGATATTATTCAATAAGGTAACTGTTGCACCAAAAATACTTTGAGAAGCAATCAAATGATCACCCGCTTTGAGTAACCCAAGACAAGTACTAAAAATAGCGGCCATTCCAGATGAAGTGGCCATACAACGTTCACCACCTTCCAAAGCAGCCAGACGTTCTTCAAAATTACGCACCGTGGGGTTAGTAAATCGCGAATAAATATTACCCGGTTCAGTCTGGGCAAACCGAGCAGCCGCTTGTGCTGCATTGTTAAAGACAAAGCTAGAGGTTGGAAACAATGCTTCACTATGTTCACCTTCCTGACTACGAATTTGTCCAACTCGTACTGCGCGGGTATTGAAACCCAATTCATTCCAATTGATAGTCATGGATTATTCCTAGATAACATTATATAATTCAATTACTTCTGTTGTTTCAAACTGTCGTTCCATTTTAGCGGTATCATTGCGACGAAAAGCCAGTTGTTCAAGATAGGTTTGATCAACATCACCGGTAACATAATGGCCAGTAAAACAAGAAGTATCAAAATTTTTAATATTTTTATTGCCTTTGCGAGCACCGGCGATTAAATCTTCTAAATCTTGATAGACTAACCAATCAGCACCAATGATATCAGCAATCTCCTCGGTTGTCCGATTATGAGCGAGTAATTCTTCTACGGAGGGCATATCAATTCCATAGACATTCGGATAACGAACCGGTGGAGCAGCCGAAGCAAAATAAACTTTTTTTGCGCCGGCATCTCTTGCCATTTGGATAATTTGTTTACAGGTGGTACCACGGACAATAGAATCATCTACGAGTAACACATTTTTGTGCTGAAATTCTAAATTAATCGCGTTCAGTTTCTGACGTACCGATTTTTTCCGCATACTTTGCCCGGGCATAATAAAGGTTCTGGGGATATAGCGATTTTTTACAAATCCTTCGCGGTATTTACGCTCCAGCGCATGAGCTAATTGTACGGCTGCAGTACGACTGGTGTCTGGAATCGGAATGACCACATCAATATCATGTTTGGGATAAAGACGGAGAATCTTCTTAGCGAGGAATTTACCCATCCGTAAACGTGCTTTATAGACAGAAATACCATCGATAATAGAATCCGGACGAGCCATATAAACAATTTCGAATATACAAGGAGAATACACCGGATTTTCAGCACATTGTTGTGTATATAATTGTCCTTCTGCGGTAATAAAAATAGCCTCTCCCGGAACGAGATCACGCACTAATTCAAAACCTAAGACATCAATAGCTACACTTTCTGAAGCTACCATATACTCAGTACCCATAGCGGTTTCGCGTTTACCAAAAACAATGGGGCGAATTCCATAAGGATCACGGAAAGCAACGAGACCATAACCGGTAATCATCGTCACGGCGGCATAACCACCTCGACAACGTTGATGTACCCCGCCAATTGCCGTGAAAATATCTTCATGATTAATTCTGAGTTTATTTAACTTATGTAACTCATGTGCTAACACATTGAGTAATATTTCCGAATCAGAATCGGTATTGATGTGACGTAAATCTTCTCGAAATAAATCGTTTTTTAAGGCTTCGGCATTCGTTAAATTACCATTATGAGCTAAAGAAATTCCATAAGGAGAATTAACATAAAATGGTTGTGCCTCAGCGCTAGATTCACAACCAGCGGTTGGATAACGGACATGTCCTATACCCATATTACCCCGTAAATTTAACATATGACGGGTATGAAACACATCCCGAACCAAGCCATTATTTTTTCTTAAATATAAACGATTATTATCGCAAGTCACTATACCCGCTGCGTCTTGTCCGCGATGTTGTAACATCGTTAATCCATCATATAATGCTTGATTAACACTTGATTTTCCAACAATCCCAATAATTCCACACATGATAAAATACCCATTAATCAGTTAAACTGCGTCAAAATATTAACATGGTGACGATATTTTCATCATCAGCTTGATATTTACTTAATTTAGTAAAAGGTCATCATCAAAAATTTTAGCCGAAGATACGCTATTGTTTTGGATTAGTTCAATACCCTCGCCAAAAATGGAGGGTGAGATAACTATATGAAAACAGGTGGTTGGCGTTAAAATATTGAGGAGAGCAATCCAGCAATATCAACCACAGACGACAACCACCCCGGAATGATATTAACACCATTCTACCTACTGTGTTTGAGCGTCGTACTGGGTAATACTAACTGACGTCATTTGCAGTTAATCAGCTATGCCCTCTTAGCCATGAACGGGCGTGTGATTCAGCTAGGCATCCGTCGCTGGACCGGAACCGGTGAGCGTTACCGCACGATACAGCGATTCTTTGGGTAAACGTTTTTTAGGTGTCGTCTGAATGGGTTTTTGATTCGATATCATTTACGGGATAATCCAAAAATGTGGGTAATTATATTAAAACAACAATAGCAACGAAGAGAGAAGCCAGAAATGAAAAGTCCTAAATGTAGAGAGAGCGAAATCGCCAAAAACAGTTCATTATTGACGAATAACAGTTACTAGCATAAATGTAAGCGTTTTGATCGTCAAGTGGTGGAAAATCCGCAAACAGGCCCAATCAAAGTAGTTGAACTTTTATAATCCCTACTCAATCGGCGATGACTCCCTAATCAGGATCAAAGGAAAAAATGCACTCCACAACCCCGCGCTAAGCCAGCTGCAGCCTTTCTGCCCTGCCTGACACCTAACTGGTAAAAGTCAAGTAGGTTGGGTTAGCGGCGCGTAACCCGACAACCTTACCATGCGATATGATACGAAAAGAATGAATGTCGGGTTACGACTGGCGCCTAACCCGACCTATTTGGCTGCATTGAAATAACCTACGTGCGCCAGCCGGTGGAGCGGAAACTGAGACTGTTGTAACTACCCTGCTAAAAAGCCGTCCTAAGCATTTAAAATGTTATACAGCCTTTCCATCGCTTTTGTTAAATTATCCATACTCGTAGCAAACGAAATGCGCATATAACCTGGCGCGCCAAAAGCTGAACCGGGTACTAAAGCAACGCCAGCTTTTTCAATGAGAAATTCACCCAATTCGATGTCCGTTTTAAAACCTAATCGAGCCATTGTCCCTTGCATGTTCGGAAAGATATAAAAAGTACCTTGACAAGGTAGACATTCGACACCATTAATTTTGCGTAAAGATTCCAAAACAAAATCATGCCGATCTTTAAAGACTTTAACCATTTCGTGAATACCAGCTTGATCGCCTTCTAAAGCGGCTAAAGCGGCATATTGAGAGATAGAAGTTGGATTAGATGTACTTTGTGATTGAATAGTTTCCATCTTTTGAATAAGCTTTTCTGGACCAGCTGCATAGCCAATTCGCCAACCGGTCATCGCATAAGCTTTAGAAACACCATTCAGAACAACCGTGCGATCATATAATACCGGACAGAGATTAAGAATATTCTTAAACGTTCCTTCCCACAGAATATGTTCATACATATCATCAGTTGCTACGACGATTTTAGGATATTGAGTGAGTATTTCACCAAGTTCAGCTAATTCCTTATCAGAATAGTGAACGCCAGTGGGATTAGAGGGACTATTAATAACAAATAATCTCGTCTTGTCAGTAATAGCGACTTCCAATTGTTTAGGGGTAATTTTAAATCCATGCTGAATATTAGCACTGACAATCACCGGCTCAGCACCAGCTAACATCACCATATCTGGATAAGAAACCCAATAAGGTGCCGGAATAATCACTTCATCGCCGGGATTTAATAAAGCTTGGGCCATGTTATAAAATGCTTGTTTACCACCACAGGAGACGATCACTTGTTTAAGGTGATATTCAAGCTGGTTTTCACGCGCAAATTTGTTGATAACTGCTTGTTTAAGTGCGGGAATACCATCAACCGGGGTGTATTTAGTGTAACCTTTATTTAAGGCATCGATAGCGGCTTCTTTGATATGGCTAGGCGTATCGAAATCTGGTTCACCAGCGCCTAGTCCGACAATATCATGACCGGCGGCTCGCATTGCGGCTGCACGAGCAGTCACCGCTAAAGTGGGCGATGGTTTAATGGCTTGAACACGTTGAGCAATTTGTAAAGTCACGTTATTATTTCCTGTTCTAACTAATTTAAGTCAATATTTAACTCATTTTATATTGAAAAATCGTTGTCACTGGCGATTTCTCGTTAATTTGATAAGCCATTTTTAATGGGTTATTTTCCATCTTTAAATTCGGTGTTGTCACCAGCGTCAATGAATAGACTATGTCAATCGCATTCCAGTTACAGGCTCATTTTAAACCAATGGGCGATCAACCCGAAGCAATTAAGCAATTAATCACTGGCTTAACTCGAGGGGATAAACATCAAATTCTATTGGGTGTTACCGGTTCCGGCAAGACTTTTACGATAGCTAACATTATCCAAGCTATGCAACGTCCTACTTTGATTCTCGCACCCAATAAAACGCTAGCTGCACAGTTGTATAGCGAAATGCGCCAATTTTTTCCACACAATGCGGTTGAATATTTCGTTTCTTATTACGATTATTACCAACCAGAAGCTTATATGCCGGCATCAGATACTTATATCGAAAAGGATGCAGCTATCAATGAGCAAATTGATCAAATGCGTTTATCCGCTACCAAAGCGTTGTTAGAAAGACCCGATGCTATTATTGTGGCTTCAGTGTCCGCTATTTATGGATTGGGTGATCCCAACTGGTACCTGCAAATGGTATTGCATTTGGTGCGCGGCGAATCCATTGAGCAACGGTTTATTTTACGCCGCTTAGCTGAATTGCAATATCTTCGTAACGAAACCGTATTGGAACGAGGAACTTATCGAGTCCGAGGTGAAGTGATTGATATTTATCCAGCTGAATCTGAACGAGATGCCATTCGCATTGAATTATTTGATGATGAAATTGAGTCATTAAGTTATTTTGATCCCTTGACCGGACATTTATTACAACGGGTAGCCAGACTAACAATTTATCCTAAAAATCATTATGTTACTCCACGAGCTATTTTATTACAAGCGATTGATAAAATTAAAGCCGAATTAAGAGAACGCTTAACCCAATTATATGCGGCGCAGAAATTAGTCGAGGCACAACGTTTAGAACAACGAACGTTGTATGACTTAGAAATGATAGCAGAATTAGGTTATTGTTCCGGTATTGAAAATTACTCGCGCTATTTATCGCAGCGGCAACCTGGTGAACCACCACCAACTTTATTTGATTATTTACCAGAACACGCTTTACTAGTGATTGACGAAAGCCATGTCACGGTTCCGCAACTCGGCGCCATGTACAAAGGTGATCATTCACGGAAAGAAACATTAGTCGAATATGGCTTTCGTTTGCCCTCAGCATTAGATAATCGACCATTAACCTTTGCTGAATTTGAACGGCTAGCGCCACAGATTATTTTTACCTCTGCTACCCCGGGACCTTACGAATATCAACAAGCCATTCAAGTGGTTGAACAAGTTGTTCGACCCACTGGCCTCGTGGATCCAACCATTGAAATTCGTCCGGTAGCCAGCCAAGTTGATGATGTCTTATCAGAAATTCATGCGCGCATCACTCGCCAGGAAAGAGTTTTAATCACCACCTTAACCAAACGCATGGCAGAAGATTTAACTGAATACTTAACGGAACATGGTGTAAAAACACGCTATTTACATGCCGATATTGACACGCTAGAAAGGGTGGAAATTATTCATGACTTACGGTTAGGAGTATTTGATGTACTCGTGGGCATTAACCTCTTACGAGAAGGACTCGATATTCCGGAAGTATCCCTCGTAGCGATTTTTGATGCCGATAAAGAAGGTTTCTTACGTTCCGAACGTTCACTCATTCAAACCATCGGACGGGCAGCACGCCATATTCATGGACAAGCTATTTTCTATGCCGATACAGTTACCCTAGCGATACAACGGGCGATTGAGGAAACGAAACGCCGCCGCACTAAACAAATCCAGTATAATCAACAACAAGGTATTATACCGCGTGGTATAGAAAAAGCAGTTACTCCTATTTTAGATAGTGGCGAAATAGTCGCTGAAGTAGCGGAAACACGTGCGGAATATACTCCCCTATCACCCCAACAATTTACTAAGAAAATAAGACAATTAGAAAAAGAAATGTATCAATTTGCTGCTAATTTAGAATTTGAAAAAGCGGCACAATTACGAGATCAAATTAAATGGTTACGAGATAAACAACTCATATCTTAAGTTCGCTAAAATCGCCCTGAATGTGGTGGTATGGCGTAAAACCAACCGGAAAACCGAGAAAAGCACTCAAGTCATCTTTTTTAACACCGACCTAGAGTGGGCTTGGAATAAGCTGTTTGAGTATTATCAGCGGCGCTTGCCGAACAGTGACGGGAGCTACAACGTTTAGTTCATGTTGTTACTAGGTGGCGGCTCTTTGACCATGCTAGCCGCATGGTCAAAAGAAAAGCTTGGCTGAGAAGGGATAAATGCTTAATTTAATGGCCGTGACGCTGAGCGTGGGAACGAAGCAAATTGAGATAAACTTTGCAGCTATAACTTCGGTTTATTTTAAGAAGAAACATGATAGGCTGGGCTTAAAGTATGTACTGCTTCAACTAAAGCATTGACATGTTCAGGATTGACTTGTGGATGAATTCCGTGCCCTAAATTAAATACATGTCCATTACCACTACCGAAGCTTGCTAAAATAGTAGCAACTTCCTCGCGAATTCGTGCTGGAGACGCTTGTAAAATGCAGGGATCCATATTACCTTGCAGTGCTACTTGATGCCCTATCCGTTTTCTGGCTATTCCAATGGGCAATTTCCAATCCAAACCAATGGCATCACAGCCGGTACTCGCTAACGCCTCCAACCATTCGTTACACTCTTTTGCAAATAAAATAACCGGTATAGTTTGTCCTTCATGCTTTCGTATTAAATTAGCGACAATTTGTTGCAGGTAAGGTAAGGAAAATTCAAGATAATCTCGAGTTGTCAGAATACCACCCCAGGTATCGAAAATCATAATGGCTTGAACCCCAGCCACAATTTGCGCATTTAAATAAGCTGTTATGGCTTGGCTCAGTTTATCAAGCAAAGTATGCATAGCTAAGGGTTGTTCAAACATTAATCCCTTGACTAGACTGAAATTCTTAGTTGCCCCCCCCTCTACCATGTAAGTCGCTAAAGTCCAAGGGCTGCCAGCAAAACCAATTAAAGGAACACGTCCATCTAACTCCTGTCGAATTAAAGTCACCGCGTCCATCACATAACGTAAAGTTTCATACGGATCCGGTACACCTAAGCGATTAATATCGCTAATATTACGGATAGGTCGTTCAAAAACCGGACCTTCGCCTTCGCTAAAATAAAGACCTAATCCCATCGCCTCTGGAATAGTTAGAATATCTGAAAATAAAATCGCGGCATCTAATGGAAATCGGCGTAGCGGTTGTAAGGTCACTTCACAAGCTAACTCTGGCGTTTGGCATAAGGTTAGAAAGTCTTTAACTCGTGCTCGAACTTCTCGATATTCCGGCAAATAACGTCCGGCTTGACGCATTATCCATATGGGTGTTACCTCAACGGCTTGACGTTGTAAAGCACGTAACAAACGGTCATTTTGTAGCGGTTTCATTATGATATGGGTTACTATCCATTAAGATGGTTTGTCAGATTGATTGGATTGCAATGGCATTTCATCAAAGGGTTCAGTAAAAATATAATCTTCCAACTTTTCATTATTAGCTAAGTTTTTTTTGACCGCTTTTTTCCGTAATCCTATAGATAATAAAACTAAAATAATAGTACCAATCGTTAATAAGGCAATTAGTTTTGGTGAAATCCAATTATTATAAGTATTTTCTGACCCAGTGGTTTCTCTAGTTATGGGGATAGTTGGTAATGGTAGTGGAGTTTCTGCTGACTCAGTTGCTGCGGTTTCAACTTCAGGGACTAATGCCAATTGGTTATTCGGCGGTACAATGGGACTGGTAGTCGCATGGTTAGGTGATACCGATGAGTTTGGTTGAACCGGAGAGGGAACGGCTGCTTGGGTCGGTGCTGGAGCGATATTTACCGCAGTGGTTGCTGAATTAGATTCGGTGGTTGCCGGCTCCGCTTGAACCGTTGTAGCGGCAACGCTATTGGTAGTAGATTGTGTCACTTCTTGAGGAGAAGTCGTTATTAATGTGGCTTTTTCCGCAGCGGCAGAAGCTTGCTGAGATTCCTCGGTTGCTTGAGAAGAAGCTTTCTCCGCCATTGGTGGTGTTGTTATCGGTGGGCAAACAATATTTTTTTGCTGACGATTTCGCCATTCTTCATCTTGTCTATTTAATTCTGCTATCGCTTTCTCCGGCGTAAAGGCTTGTATTTCAGTTAGCGAAGGAATGCGTAGGGTTTCACCCACTTTTAACGAGTTAAAATTACATGGCACACTAAAAGCTTGAGGGTTAGTCTGTTGCAAAGCCAATATCACTTGATGCCGACTCACCGAAGGCGGACTCACTTTGCCAGCAATCGTCCACAGCATATCTCCGGCTTTAATTGGCCCGTAAGTGTGGGTTTCTTCAGCGGATGTTGGAGTAACGCCATACCAAACCAAACTAACATAACTCAATATAATTGCTAATATTAAATTGAATTGTTGCACTGTAATAACCTATGAGTTGAAGTAGCAATGAAGTGAGAGTTTCGTTAAAATAATAAAAACCAGTCTCATTTTCAGTAAAGCAAACCCGGGACATTATAACCGATTCTGTTTTGAAAAATGGCGGTTTATTTTGAGGAGTTAATGCACAAATTATCCTCAGCCGGATCCCCATAAGCTAATTGTTGTGATGGATAAGAAATTAACCCATTACGGCTTACCGTGACGAGAATCGTTGAAGTTGGATGTGAGCCGCAGCCGATTTGCCGCTTAGTATACAATAATATTTGATAATTTTTATCGGTTGAGACCACATGAGTATCTTCAATCAGACTGACATAATAACGATACTGAGGATTAACGGTTTGATTGTATTGAGCTTGAAATGGGGTTGCCATTAAAGCATAGCTTAATGCTTCTTCGGCAGAGTCGATAGGTGCAAACAGTTTTTGAAGTTCATCTATATTCTTAATTAATTGAAATTTACCATCTTTCCAAATCACATATCGTCGATAATAACTGGGTTTATTTTGATGTTGAGTCAGGTAACCTTCTCGTTCGATTTTTTCAACCACTTGAGGTGTTTGAATAATGATACAAGATATGAGCGGATAAAGGGGTGTTACCGCTCCCCAAAGTGGATTAGGTAATTTCAACTGATCACATTCCATTTGAGTGCGTAAATCATTACAACTCACCACTTGAGTCTCAGTTTGCTGACAATGAAAGCGATTTAAGAGCGTATTGATATCCATTTGAATCGGGGGAGGTGAATGATTAATCAACTGCGGTAACGGGGAAGATAAGTCATTTTTTTGAGGCGGTGGTACTGAAGCTATCACCTCAGGAGCCGGCATTGTTTTGGTTTTTGGGGAATCAATGGTGGTAGTCTCTTTGGTTGCAAAACAACTCGTTAATAATATCAATAAGTACCACTCGAGTTTCAGATTTTTCATAACCAATTCACTCTTTAAAATAAAAATATCCAGACGATTTACTTTGGGTAGTGCTAAACTAGCAGTGATGTTAACCATTTAGCTATGTGACAACAAAGAGTTGCAACCCTTGGTTATCCTAAAATAACGTGCTTTTTAACTGACTTGGAAAACACTTTCATAGGATAACCCTTGTTACGAGTAATTTAAATATGATATCAAATTCAAAATTATCTTCTATGGAATTAATCGAAAATAAAACTTTCGATGAGATTAATATTGGTGATTCTGCCACCATTGTCCGTAGTTTAACCACCGAGGATATTCATCTATTTGCCTTGGTTTCGGGTGATGTTAACCCAACTCATATTGATTGGGAATATGCTCAAAGTAGTACCTCTCAAAAATTAATTGGACACAGTATGTGGAGTAGTGGCGCTTTACTTTCTAATGTACTCGGTAACCAACTCCCCGGTCCAGGCACCATTTATCATGGACAAACGCTGGAATTCTATCGAGCAGTGGCTTTAGGTGATACCCTCACCGTTACGGTTACGGTTAAGGAAAAACATGAACTGGATCATCGAATCATTTTTGACTGTCATTGTGTCAACCAAAATCAAGAAGTCGTTTATACCGGCATCGCCGACATGTTTGCACCGACCGAAAAAATCAAACGTCCTCGAGCAATATTACCCAAAATTCACTTAAGGTATCCAGGTGCTCAACTGGATCGACTGGTGTCGATGACTGAACAATATGAGCCGATTCGGATGGCTATCGTCCATCCAGTCGATTCGCATTCGTTAAGCGGTGCTGTTGATGCAGCACGGACCAATTTAATCATTCCGATACTCGTGGGACCAATCGATAAAATCAGAGCCGTTGCGGCGGTAGAAGCGATCGATTTATCCAACTATGAATGCATCAATACTGAACATAGTCATGAAGCTGCTGCTACTGCTGTAGCCATGGCACGTGCCGGTGAAGTAGAGGCGTTGATGAAAGGCAGTTTACATACCGATGAACTTATGCATGCGGCGGTACAACGGGGTACCGGAATTTCAACGGCTCGCCGAATGAGTCATGTATTTATGATGGATGTACCCACTTATCCACGACCTTTATTTGTCACCGATGCCGCTATCAATATTGATCCCAGTTTTGAAACGAAATGCGATATTGTCCAAAATGCCATTGATTTAGCCCATGCGTTGAATGTAACTAATCCTAAAGTGGCATTACTTTCTGCCGTAGAAACGATTAATCCCAAACTGCGATCGACCATGGAAGCTGCTGCCATTTGTAAAATGGCAGATCGCAAGCAAATTAAGGGGGGAATCATTGATGGTCCCTTAGCTTTTGACAATGCAGTATCAGTGGAAGCAGCCCGGATTAAAGGGATTGAATCGCCCGTGGCTGGGCAGGCAGATATTGTCGTGGCGCCAGATTTAGAAGCCGGTAATATGGTTGCCAAACAGTTGGAATACCTTGCTGACGCCCAATCCTCTGGGATTGTGTTAGGAGCACGGGTTCCGATTGCCTTAACCAGTCGGGCAGATACGGCTTTGAGTCGGATGGCTTCTTGTGCGTTAGCTTTATTATTAGCGCATCATCAAAAGGTTGTCATCAAAAAATCGGAATCGAGTTTAGCGGCTGATTGATATTATTTTATATTGGTGGTGACGTGATGATTCGTATTTAACTTAACTAACTACGGCAATTTTTTTGGTGATAGTGTGTGAAGATTAAGATAGCTTTTGCGATGTTCTTAATTTTTCAAGACGTATAACTTCAGGACAAAGCGCTTTGTAAATTACACAATTAGGAGAATGTACGTTATACCGACCGGTTGCGCGGTAGGCATCTAATGGACAACCTCCTGCGCACCAGTCTTTCCATTCGCAAAAGCAGCACTCTTCTTTCTCAAGTACGGATAGGTTTTGAATACCCGTTTGATCCGCTCGGATTAATGCTAACGGGTCCTTTATTGGAAGGACAGCGACCGGCTTGTCCATTTGCATTTGGCACTTTGAAATCTGCCCTTGGTGATCGAAGACTAAATAAGCGCTACCGGTGTTACATGAATAGAGATGTGGTTCAGCAAGGTTAACGCGATCAACTAATGAAGTCAGTAAACTACGCTTGGATAAATTTTCTTCGATAACCTTATAAGCGGCTAACATTCCTGCGATAATCTTGTCCTCCTCTAGTTTTAAGTCATCAAAGGATGAGGAAAGATCATTTTCACGGTAGAAATTAAAACTAAAGGGTAAATCACGTTTCAATATCCAGGCAACAACCTCTGACAAATGTGCTGCATTACGTCCACTAACTGTAATAGAGATAGCGGGCACTAGTCCATGTGCCATGGCCAGTTCGATTCCATGAATAACTTTATCAACAGAACCACATCCATTTGCGTAAGAACGCTGCTGATCATGAGCGATACCCAAGCCATCCAAAGAAATCATTAGTCGTAAATCAAGTGCTTGCAATTGAGCAAGCATTTCTGAATTAAGCAGGGTAGCATTACTAAGTACCACACCTTCAAGGGTAAGCCCATGTTGTTTAGTAAGATATTGAGCATAACAGTGTAATTCAGTAATCAAAGAAAAATTAAGTAAGGGCTCACCACCAGCGTATTTGAGCTTAATTTGCGGATAGTGATGAATGAGTGCAGAACGAACGGTTGCCTGAATCGCTGCATATCCTATTTCAACTGGCATATTGGCATGAACATGTGGTAAATAACAATAATCACAACGTAGATTACACTTATCAGTAATATGTAACCAAGCTGATAAAGTCTTTGACATACTACTACCGGCACAGGCACACTGACCTTCATTGCTAAAATTTCGCCTAGTGTGGGAAAAAAGGCGAGCGACTCGAGTATAATCATCTCCTCTACTCATTGATTTCCTTCTCCCAATGCCGGAAAGTCCATATTAACTGATGATATTTTTCAGAAAGTTTTTCCTTTTTTCCGGCGATTTCGACCGTTCCTTCTGACCAAAATTGAGCTAAATCACTACCTAATTGCTTAAGTAATTTCGGAGAGGAACAGGCACAAATCCGTTTTTTGATACTTTCTAGCTGTTTGGTAATCAAGAAAGGCTCACTGCTAGGACTGCTAGCACCTCTAAAAGAATATATTGTAATTAAAGGTAAGCCTTCTTTATAAAAAGTTAGTGCCTCAGTATAATGATTATCACAAATAGCCAGATCAGCAATTTTTCGCAACGCGGATCCCCTTAAGGAAGAGTCCATTTTCTTAGAAAATTTTGTCTTAAGTTCCCTAGCAAAACCTTCCCATTTGTCAAACGCTTTAAGTTCCCATGTTAGATCAATTAAATCGGCAAAGCTTTTAAAATCATACCGCTCGTCTTTCATTTCTTGACTGATTTTTCGACAATCTTCATACTTCTTATAGGCACCTTTTAAATCACCTCTTTTTGCAAGAATACGTGCCTGATGATGCAAAATTCTTGGATATTGGTTTTTAGAGCCATTCTCAAAAGCATAGTTTAAATCATCTTCAGCTTTATCTATTTCTTCCTGAAGTAAAAAAATTAATGCTCGCCCACAACGAGCTAAAGCTATTTTTTCTCTATGATTTTCCCGAGTAAAAATTTCAAGCGCTTGGTCATAGCAAACCATAGCATCTTTTGTCCGGTAACTCATAAAATAAATTTCACCCAGGGTGCTGTAAGAGTCAGCGACATCTATAACCGATCCGATTTGCTCTCGCCATTTAAGTGCTTCACTCGCTAATTGCTCTGCAATACTCTGGTTACCTTCAAGCGCTTTTACATAAGCCTGATTATTCATAATAGAAGCGAGTTTTCTCTTCCAGTTCTTTTGCTGTTCCTCGGAGGAGGCTTGATCATGGAGTTCAGAACAAAGTGTATAGGCTTTGTTATAATGTTCTAAAGCATTATCGTAATCTCCTTGATTTCGATAAGCCCAACCAAGAAAATTCAAAGCACGAACTTCTAGATCTTTCAAATTCTTCTCTTGACTAAGATGGAATGCTTCTTTACCCTTTTCGATGGCCTCATCAGAAAAACCTAATCTAATAAGGGCATTGCTAAGCTTGAGCCGTAGTTCAATCTGTTGTTCAAGAGAAATATTCTTGTGTTCTAACAGTTTTTCAGCTAATTCTTTGGCCAGTTGATATTGGCTGTTATTTTGTAGATAATCCATTTTGCGGATACCAACCTCGTAAGATTGAGTAGCCAAACTATATCGCTCTACTTCTTTTAACAAGCTTTCCTGAAATTCAAAAACAAATTTTTGATTACGTGACTCATCAAATAGCTTGATAAAGATACTGATACCTTCAGTTACATCTAAGAAACACTGATGGTGCAACCGTTGCAGTTCCTGTACTCTTATTTCTGACTCTAACGAATCTAACTTTACCGAAATATCTTGTTGTTTTAGATGGTTTTCCTCTTTTTTAGCTAATTCCTTTTCTTCTTCTAGTTGTTCCTTTTGAGTGGTAAGTTTGTCAATTTCATTTTTCAAACAATCTAGAAAAATGCGGCTATAGTGACGACGGCGCGCGTTACTTGGGTCTACCGTAGGTATTACGTGTTCACTAACCATGTCTTGCATATTATCATGCAACTTAATATATTCATTAGGGAGTTTTTTTATAAAAGAATAAGTTTCAGCTTCTTCAAATAGCTCTTTGGCTTTATCTATAGGTAGACCAAGCAATTTACCAATGGTTCCTGCTTTTAGAGGATAAGTATGTGTCATGGCTATTATCAACCAATCCATCGATCGGCGAGTGTTGGCAACACGTTTAACTAAATGAGATTCAAGTTCCTTCTTTCGGTGTTCAAACTCTTCCTTATCATTTTTCTGTAACTGCTCCAATTGTTCCAAACTACTTTCAGCTAACCAATCTAAAGGTAATTCACGAGCTTGCCATTCTACAATCAAGTCAAGCAAGATTGGTCTCCCAGCGGCTAAGAGGAGCAATTTTTTGGTCAGTTCTGGCTCAAGCTGGATGCTCAATAGTTCTTGCTTCCGATGTAAATATTCTTCACTTACCCCCTCTGAGAAGGGTTCAAGTTCTATAACTTGAATCTCTAATGGTTTAGATTTTATAATTTGAGTTTCTTTTTCATTGAATTCTTCTACCAGTGCCTTATCACGACGTCCCGCTATTAACAATAGATAATTCTCCGCCGATAATAGGAAATTAGAAATATATTGCGTCCAACGATCGACATTGATAATAGAATCGGTAGTATCCAATTGCAACACGATACGCTTTTGCGCTGATATCTGATTGAAACATCCTATAAATTTCCCGGCGGTCTGCTTTGAAATTTCCCCGCTTGCCGTTATTTCATTTGGTAATGCATCTAAGTAAGATTGGAAGTAGTGCTTATCTTCATCATCAAGCTGTTCAATAATTTTAGGGGTTATATTAAATACACTCCGAAAAGAAGGATCATCAAAATCGATGATTTTAGAAACTATCAAGGATTCATTCTCTTTGATCTCTTTGCGTAACCCCGTTGTCCAAGCTATCTCAGAATAATCTTGCCATTTCTCACTCTTAATAGTGTCTACTAATGATTTTTGGGCTATTAAAGTAATAGGTAAGGAATAGTAGGGTTCTATTTTGTTACCCTGAACCGCTTGGTAAGCTAAACGTATCATAACGCGCCCAGCTTCTACCGGATTAGTAGCAACTACTGCTTTCCAGGGGCTATTGGGTTGTTGAATACGTTCATGGTCCGATAGGCATAAGTCAAAACTGTAGACCGATATGTTAGTACGTCCTGTTTCTATCAAAGTATCAACAATACCCCTAGCAAATTCATTACCATTGGCCCAAATCGCTTTAATATTAGGATAATCATGTATGAGCTCTTTTGTTTCTCGCTTGACATTTTCTGATATATTTGAACGAATCTCCTCACCAATGTACTTAACAACACTTATATCTGGGTATTTTAACAGAGCCGTATCCAAGAAGGGACGACGACTTTTTAAAGGCGCTAAGTTTTCTTCTACTCCTTTCACTATACCTATTGCTACCGCAATCTCACCTCGATAGCCGATGTCCGCCGCTAACCGATCTAAAGATTGATTAACACCTTCTCGTTCTTCCTGCGAGACCCTAGTCGTTAAAATAGGTTCTGAAAATTTCAAGTCATTATCAAAAGTCAATACTTTGATACCTTGGTTAACGGCTTGTTCTATGAGTCCGCGAAGACACTCATGTGAACCTTCATTAACAACAATAGCGTCGGGTGATTGGCTAACCACATCCTTTAAATCAGCTTCCATTTGTTGAGGATTAAAATTAGCATCCTTCTCAATTAATTTCACCTTGAGTTTATTGGCTACTTCCCTTACGCTTTGAACAAATTCTTGTATCCACTCGGACTGACTAAATTCCAGTACTAAAGCCACCGTGATTTCTTTTTTAATCGTATTAGAAGAAGGCATCGGAGAAGGTTTTGAATATATTTCAAATAGCCTTTGAAGTAGACGAGTCTTGCCAATTCCACCTTGGTCACTATGGATGTAAATTATTTGACGCGCACCCCATTTTTCAACCCCTTGTTGAATTCTTTTCAACTCTTCCTCACGATTGATGAAAGGTACCTGCTTATTCATTACTTGTTACTCACTCTCAATTGAAGTAATCTTCTATTTTTTTATCTATTAATTTATAAGGTTCGTCGTTGTAAGCGTTGTCACGTAAGAAAAAATTTAAAGTAAACTGAAATTCCCAATCTGCTTTTAATGCCTCTTTTATACTGGTTTTCATTCTATTTTTTTCTACTCCATTTTTAGATTTCAATATCTCCATATAGCTATCTAAAATACCATCGCTTTCTTTAAAAAAACTTTTATGCAATTTTCTTCTTGTCTCAACATCTTGATTTTCTTGGTGATAACCCCATTGCAACTCTTGGTAAAGTCCTTCAATAAAAATTAAATGGCCAACCGAGTGGGATTGAGGCGTCTCATAGTCTCTTAAATACTCTTTATACAATTCTTTGGCTTTTGAACATAGATCTCTAAAATGCTCTGGATCTTCCGATCGTAACCGGATTGCTAGTAGAGAACGTGTAATCCCATCTTCGATGAATCCCGTATTTGGTATTTTCCTCACAAAACTAAGAGTTCCTAGTTCCTCTTCCAATTGGAAGACATTACCTTAGAGTTGTATCACGTTAAAAACCAATCAATTAGCTAAGTAAAAATTCCATAGTCCAGCACAGACACCAATTATTTCATCATATAAATCAATTGTATGAAATCTAATTTTATTGACAAGTGTTCTG
>JAAUSR010000180.1 GCA_012032555.1 Thioploca sp. | reverse complement strand
CGGGGAAAGGTTGGGGACATATCGCGATTCCACGGATTGGTCAGGAGGTGATCGTCAGTTTTTTGAATGGGAATCCGGATACCCCGATTGTCACGGGGGCGGTTTATAATGCGTCGCAAACGGTGCCGTATCCGTTGCCAGCGGAGCAGACGAAAAGTACTTTGAAAAGTAATTCGAGCAAAGGTGGAGCACCTTATAGTAATTACAACGAAATTCGCTTTGAGGATAAAGTTGGAAATGAAGAACTTTACATTCAAGCTGAGAAAGATCGTAATGAATTAGTTAAAAATGACATGTCGACTCAAGTAAAAGCCAATCAGTCTTTAACGGTTGGTAAAAATCAAACTGAAATGGTAGGCCTGAATAAAGCAGAAACCATAGGAATTGCTAAAGCTTTAACCATTGGAGCCGCGTATCAAATCAGTGTGGGGGCAGCGATGAATACCACAGTTGCCCTGAGTCAATCAGAACAAGTGGGCAAAATCAAGAATGTTTTAGTCGGTGATAAAATCGCTTTCAAATGTGGAGATTCCAGTATCACCTTGGAAAAGGATGGCACCATTAAAATTAAAGGAGTTAAAATCGATATAGAGGGTTGTGGTGTGGTAACGATAAGAGGTAATCCACTCCATTTAAATCCCGATCCGCCTAAGAAAGATAATGAAGAACAATGCCTTGCCCAAGCTTCTCAAGAAGGGACATCACTAATAGAGGTAAGCGAATAATGATGACGGTTTCAGAAAATCTCCCATCGGTTTTTGATATTTTAGGAAAACAGCACGAAACTTTATTTGCCATTCTTGATGCTGCTCGTGATGAGAAGATTTTGGCAACTTTATTATTTGAGACAGCCCCAGATACTTATCAATCGCTTTTTGAAGGTTTAAGAGCACAAAAGTTGATAAAAGTATCTCCCTACTTGGTACAGCTTTCTGGGCAGCCACAGTTGTTGAAAACGTTGATAGACACCGGCTGGGGAAATAGTTGGGGCATCTATTTAACTTGTGCACAACCTTTTCATCAATTACTTGAGCATTTACGTTCATTAACCATGGTGACTTTAGAGGACGGTAAAAAGGCTTTCTTTCGTTTTTATGATCTGCGGGTGTTAAGAGTATTTTTAAAGATCTGTAGTCAAGAACAAGGAATGGAATTTTTTGGTTCAATTAATAGTTATTGGATGGAAGGGAAAGAAGCAACACAATTACTTCAGTTTACTTGTAAAACAGGGGATGTTGAGTTAAAAAGTTTTGCAGTCTTATAGATGAAACAAATACAAACAATTAAGTTATTTATCAAATTTGTTAATGCATAATAAATTAGTTTTTTGGAGAAGCAAAATGTTACAGATATATGAGAAACAGGTAGAGTACTTTGATCATCTTATGAGAACTAATTTTCATCAGCGGCTGAAAATATTCCTGCGCAAAGAAATGCCTGAAGAAACAGATCATTATAATGATGAAACCTTATTAAGGCATATCCAAGAATGTGATCAAAGTGCTAAAAAATTCAAAGTAGAAACGGAGTCAGGAATAGCACAGTGGTCATGCCTTACACTACTTCTTGATACAAAGCTAGAAGATATTCCAGAGTTTCTATCTTACATGCAAGATAACAGCTTACCAGCGGATAGTGCAGAGGAGAAAATAGATAAATTAGTGAATTATCTTAATTTATTTGAAGTTATGCAGCTATAATTTGGATTAACCATGGGTGCATTAATAAAACTGATTGTTAAGCTGGCTGCAAAGATCTTTCGAAGGGTACCCAAGAAGGTACCTCGAAAACCTCCAGTGAAACCAAAACCACAAACAAATCCAGCGAAAGAAGTAGGACAGAAATTTCCTAAAGAGAAACCCTGTGCAAAAAAAAATTGCTCCAACTCTCAGCAGAAAGACAAATCAAATGTAAAGCGTTTTACACCTAAGCAGAGTGAAATCGTTAAAAGCGCAAAGAGAGCAAAAAAACAGGTCTCTCTAAGAAAGAAGCGGAGCAAATGGTTAAGGAAGCTAAAGAAGCAGGTTTAGAGGCGCGAGGTCCTGAGGTCCATCCGAATCGGCCTCATGGGAAACATCCGCATATCCACATAGGTCCCGTTCAGCATATCCCCGTGAAATGATCATAAGAGGTTTATTTGTTATGAAGGATTATAAATTTAATGGCTATCTAGTCCAAGGTAGCTTGTACTCTTGGATTATCGAACAAAATTCGATTTATCGAGGTGTTGGTTGTGGACAACCTTGGCCGTTGGATGACCCCGATCTATTGGATAATGATCCTAAGGCCACCTTGCTTACAAAGGTTACAGAAGAATATTTTCCTTGCTTTGTCGATGGAAAGTTGGGCATTCATGTTATTCCCGATATTCAATTTGTGAACGAATACGTAGCTTATTGCAACACAAAAGGTATTTCGACAAGGGTACTTCTTTGTGCAAGTGAGTTAGAGTTTCCATTGTTACAAGATCTCAACAATCCAACTACGGAAGTTTCCTTATTGGGGTTTGATTATACACATAATTCATTTGAGTTCTCAATTCTTGCAGATGATCTAAGTGAACCGGAAATACCTGAATTGTCTAGGTTCAGGAACTGTATAAATAAATATGGATTGTTCGATAATCCAGATGAATGTGCTACTTATATTGAATACAGAAGGCAATTAATTAAACAAGGATTTGATCTTGAGCCGGACGACAACTGTATGCAGTTTAAAGTTTACGAATTACGATATAATGTCATTGAATTAAGTAAAATTGAATAAGATGTGTCTTACACACCTTCATTGATTTTATAAGGTTTATATTTGGCCTCCTAGAAATAAATAACTTTACTCGTTCTTTTACAGTCCCTCTAACGTGAAAAGATATAACACTAAATACAACTAATAAAACAACTTCATCTGTAAATAAGACAACACCTGCCAAAAAAATAATCAAAATAGAAGTAGTAGCAGTTTATAAAAAATGGTAGAGACACTAGTCAAATTTTTTATATTAATCTTATTAATTTTAATAGGTGGTGGTTGCATGAAACCAAATATAGTTGAAGAAAAAGATGTGCGTTTCTTTGAGAAAGAGGTAGTAACAGTAAATGGAGAACCTACATTTTAGCAGTTGATAAGGTTGGAATCAAACGAAATGGTGAAGATTTACTGATATTAATATACCTCACCCAGCCAAAAAAGGTTTAAGCGGTTCTTTTGACTTGAATATTCCTTTATCGAGTTCTTAAGGCATATCCAAGAATGTGATCAAAGTGCTAAAAAATTCAAAGTAGAAACAGAGTCAGGAATAGCGCAGTGGTCATGCCTTACACTACTTCTTGGTACAAAGCTAGAAGATATTCCAGAGTTTCTATCTTATATGCAAGATAACAGCTTACCAGCGGATAGTGCAAAGGAGAAAATAGATAAATTAGTGAATTATCTTAATTTATTTGAAGTTATGCAGCTATAATTTGGATTAACCATGGGTGCATTAATAAAACTGATTGTTAAGCTGGCTGCAAAGATCTTTCGAAGGGTACCCAAGAAGGTACCTCGAA
>JAAUSR010000179.1 GCA_012032555.1 Thioploca sp. | reverse complement strand
CCATCTAATAATCTTATTTCTTGGAGATTGTTTTACAACTTGTAATGTATGTGGCCAAAGATCTTTCATCTTTTCTCCACAAAGTCTGATTACTCCTTCAAGCTCAGGAAAAAACTTCATATAAAATGCCAGAAATTTCCAAAATATTTCAGTGCTTCTTCAGCATATGGCGCAACTAATATTTGATGAAGTAATTCAACATCTTTTTTTGTAATTACAGTGTTATAAAACTCAAATGTTGAGATTTTACCAGTTTGTGAAATTTCTAAAGCTTTTTGAAAATGTGGATTATTATCTAACGATAACACTTCTTTTTGTTTTATCCTCTTCATTTTTCAACTGCTTCTTATATCTATCATAGTCTACAGTTATTTCATCACCAGATTGAATAGCTAACCTTGCTACTAAATAGTAATCATTTCCTATCTTTTCTAAATAAGCATTTGGTGTATCAGAATGATTCAACATCAATCCTAATCTTGTTCTTTCATAATATATGGAATTCTTATCAGCCTTTCTTAATTCTAAGGCCATTCCAATCTCATCATACATTCCTAAATCTTTATCTGCAAATATTCCTGTCCCATCTATTTTAGATTTTCCAAGTATATAATTTTCAGCTATTTTTTTAAATAACTTGGCATAATAAATCGCTGTCACATAATTAATGCCACATTATAACACGCTTCTGAACACTTGTCAAGAGGCACTTCCGTGCGAACGGTTTTTTATTCGATTGAAAATGTTTAATTCTTCTTGTGCTATTTTTTTTCTAATTGATTTTATTAGATTTTTCTTGTATTGAACTTCTGATTCTTCTGAAGTTTTATTATGTGGATTGATACCTATAAATTTACTCAATCTTAATAAACTCTGAGTAGAACTTGTTAATAAATGTTTTTCTTTTATATCATTCATAATTTTACCCTCTACATAAATACTCAACTATAACCATCAATAGACCAACATTTTAGTGAGGATTTATTTATGACCGTTGGATTTGATACATTTTTTCAAAAAAACTTTCCTGTTCAATTTATTGTAAAAAATATTACAAATAAAAAAATTAGAATTTTTAATTATCCATTACTTCCTGGACAACAAACAGACCTAATGGCAATTCCTTATGTGTCAGAACCAGATATAAAAGCATCAATTCTAAAAGGTGAAATAAAATCAAAATTAGATACAAATGATATCTCAGTAACCGCAAGTAATATCGACCTCACCTCCTTCGATCCAGCCTTTGTTGATTACCTAACTAATGATTTAGGAATTACTGTAGGCGTGACACCTACATCTTCTTCAGATGAGGTAGTTATTTCGTCTATTTTAGAATTTTCCGGAACCAATTGGTGGTGTTATAACATTAGAACCTAATAAAGTATACCTAATACGCGGAACTGTAGATATAGGACCTAATTCACTACTCTTCTCAGAAAAAACTAGAATTTCTGGGCGTCCCAATTTTGATGCAATTGTAACATCAACGTCAAATTCTTTATTAAACGCCAACAATTTAAATATTATTTCATTTAGTGGTCTTGCATTAATTCAAATTGGAAGTGGTAGTATTTTAAATTTCAACAATGTTGATTTCATTGATTTTGAAAATGTTTCATTTCAAGGAACAGGAATACAATCATTAGGAATGATATCAAATATAAATGAACAATTAAGTGGTAGATCATTTAGGATATTTGGATTTCAATGGTATAACCATTCCGGATTCACAAACATCTAACATTATTTTTTTACAGACTTTCAATTTATAAGTAATGGACCTACATTCAGAGGATTAATAGTTCCAGATTCTGGCGGAACAAATTCTTTAAATTTACTTGTGGCCACAGATGGTGTTTTTGATACAGGTGGTTCATTATTTTCTGTACCATTTGATTTTGATTCAACAATGATGCTTGGCAGATTATTTGCAACTGCAATTATATTTCCAAATGGTGTAACTACAACTACATTGCCAGGCAAAATTGGCCCAGATGATATTAGAGTATTTATATCTAATAATCCTGGAGGTGTTTCTAGCAAATCTGTAGGTATTGCTTTTTTTGTTAGAAGCACAGTAGGTGCAACAATAATTCCGGTTAGTAATAATTGGTTTGATATTTCAGATAGTAGCGTTACTTATATTTTTGGGCTAACATCTTCAAGTGAAAGGTTTTCACTTGTCAGCACAGCAAACGGAGAGCTTCAATATACAGGACTTGATACAGGAAGATTTAAAATAGATATAATTCTTGATTTGGAAGCCGTTGGAGGAGCTGGAAGTCAATTGTTTCAATTTACCTATGCTTTAAATGGAACGGAACAACTTGATGCAATTATGAGCAATGAAATTGCCGCTAATTCAGATTTAATTTATGTAAGTGATGTAGTAGATTTGAATACAGGAGATACATTAAAAATAAGAGGGCGTCGAGGCAGTGCAGCAAGTACGAGAAACATTCGATTTTATGCGGCTAGAATTATTGTTACTAGAATTAATTGAGGATTTATGACTGTAGGTTTTACTACATTTTTTCAAAAACGATTTAAAGTAGAATTTGTTGTAAAAAATATTAGCAAAAAACAATTAAAAATATTTGGATATCCAGTTTTACCTGGTGGTGAATTAGATTTGATGAATATTCCTTATGTTTCTGAAGCTGATATAAAACATGCTATTTTAAAAGGTGAGTTAAAAGTAAAACTTGATGCAAATGAGATAGAAATAAATGCAAGTAATATTGATTTAAACTCATATGATCAAGATTTTATTGATTATTTGACAAATGATTTGGGAATAACAGTTGGTGTAACTGATAATGGCGGATCTGGCGATGGATACATTGCAGTACAAGATGAGGGTGTTGAAATTTTATCACAAGCACGCACTCTTAATTTTGTTGGAGCCGATGTTGTTGTTGATTCAAATGGTAATATTGCAAATATTTTTATACCTCCACCCAATTTTGTATCACATTGGAATACTAGTGATGGAAGTAATGGTAATCAATCAGTTTCAGAAAGTATCTCAAGAATTATAACTAGAATATCAACACCTGCTGGAGGAGAGGGCAATCCTTTCTCAACAAATGGTTGGGCCGCAACAAACCAATCCACAACATTATCAAATAATGTTGCCTTTACAACTCCTGGAAATACTACAGGATTTGGTGGTAACAGTACCATGACCGTCACTGTTTATGATGCTAATGGAATATCTATTTTAGATATATTTACTACTCCATTTATTATATCAAATAATATATTTACATCAGGAAGTGGTAATATAACTGTAACTATAACAAATTTCGGCTCAGATAGTTTTAGATTTCAGGCAAATGCTTCTATAAATATAAATATTGGAAATATTTTAACAGGGATTGGAAGAGAAGGCGGAAGATATCATGTTCAAATTACTCACGTAACCGATTCAGTCACAGATGGAACGGGTCCATATACTTATGTTCAGCCAGATGTTTTTCTTGATTCTAATCCTACAACCCCTGTAATTTCTGGAACAGTAACTATAGCTGAAACAGTTGGAAG
>JAAUSR010000081.1 GCA_012032555.1 Thioploca sp. | reverse complement strand
AACACTTGTCAATAAAATTAGATTTCATACAATTGATTTATATGATGAAATAATTGGTGTCTGTGCTGGACTATGGAATTTTTACTTAGCTAATTGATTGGTTTTTAACGTGATACAACTCTAATGTTATGCATAATTTTAATCCAACCTGGAGAAGACATTTTTATTTTGGTGGAAGAGGCTATAACAATCCGGCTTGTGAGTAACATTTAGCACAACGTAATACGCATTACCACGCCGGTGTGAGGAAAGAGAGGATCTATATAACCTCCTTAAGTTTTTTAGATAAAGTTTTCTATGCTAACTTGATTATTTTAATAATCCAGTAAGAGGAGCAACAAACTATGTATCAGTATGATATAAAATCATTAGTTATCAGTGGATTAGTGCTTTATTTCACTTTAAATAACCTTCAAGCCGCTACACTTTTCTATCCAGGATTAGATACGCAAGGTAACCCGATTACCTCTCAAATAACTGTAACAGAACAAATCGGAAACCTATTTTTTTTACAAATTGAGGGGGGTATGCCAGATATCAATTCCCAAAATCAAGAACCCTACTTAAGAGTATTAAGATTCACTAAACCGACTAAAAGTCAAGCTCATGCTATTTTTTCCGATCCATTTCTTTATATTTTTGTACCCGCACAAGTCAGTTACCATAAGTTGGTCGTTGATGTTAACGAGATTTATGTGTTTCTGCGGAAAGATCAAAATCAATTCCAATTGGATCATCTTTTTCGGGAAGGAATTTTTTGTGATGCGCAACCCTGCACGAGTGAAGAAGAAGCTGGTTTATTTTGTGGTGAATCAGTTTGCCAATTAAAATCAGAAACTACCTCCTTCAATATGCCGATTGTCTACACCTATGAATAGCTACATTAGGGTGTGTGTATAAGTGGAACATCATACACCGTTTTTTCTCGTTCCTACGCTCCGGAGACTGTAAAAGAACTTCATTTCTGGCATTTTTTCATATGTAAAATCAATTCTCGTTAGGTGATAAATGGTTTTCAAAGGCAATCGAAAATGGTGCAGAAATAAATAGTATTGATGCAGAGCTACGTTCGAGCTTTAAGCGAACAAAAGGAAAAGAGCGTGAGGAATTGAAAAAGCATTTATCAAAAATGGGGTATAGTTGGATAAATCAAACATAACAACAGCTAGGTAAGTCGGGTTAACGGAGCATAACCCGACTATTCGATAGAGCCAAGTAGGTTAGGTGCAGTTTTCGCTAACGCCCCCTACCTTGCTATATTAACTTAATAAATCTGTAGAGAGGTAAAATAAGATGATAACCTTTAAATAATTATGGGAAAATCATCCTACTATAACCAATGATGATAACCCCTGTCATACGAATGGCAAGCCTAATTTTCCCAATCAATGTTCTATTAGAATGGGAACTTGTTTAGCACGGTGTGGTGTAGATACCAGTAAAATCCCTGGAGTAACTCATTGTGGATATCATAAAAAACCGCAAGGACATGTCATTCGGGCTGAAGAACTTGCTAACGGACTAAATCGATATACTCTTGTTGGTATCCAAAAGAGGCAACTCATCGATCCAAATGAATTTGAAAAAGTATTAGTAGGCATGACCGGTATTATTTTTTTTAAAGACTATTGGCAAACAGAAATTAATGGAAAAAAAGAAGAATTCAGAAACCGAAGCGGTGATCATATTGATTTGTGGAATGGTTCAAGATTAACAGATTGGACTTCTTGGGTCAGAATTCATATTCGTATAGGTCATTTTGGCCTTCACTCATTCGTTAATGGGTTGTCAGATCTAAGGCAGTCTAAATCTATATGGTTTTGGCGAATCTTATGAAAAGAATGTTATTTATTTTCATTGGTGCAGTCTTATTTTTAATCATGGGCAGTATAGCCTTAATACCTGTTAATAATTGGTATTGGGATTTTAGAGGTTTCATTAGCGGTTACGATGACGAAACTCGCATGCTCAAATTTCTTATACTTATTGAATGGCCTATACTATTACTAATCGGTGGATGGTTAGGAAATAAGTTTAGTAAAAGATATCTAACCAAGCACAAGTAGATTAGCGAGCGTAGGATGTGCTTTCTCGGAATTGGTAGTTTTTCTCGGTTTCTCGTTTTCACCGTCTCGGTAGGAATGCGTACTACCTCACTTCAGCGAGGCACGAGAGAACTTCTCAACCTGGATAGTGTAAAATGCTACGCACTGCCAGAATGGTATAAGATGAATTCTCATGCTCCAGCCTAGTAGCCTGGTAGAGTCGGTGTAACGCAGTGAAACCGACCATTTGAAATATCAATCCTGGTCGGTTTCGCGTTGTTGCACCGACCCTCGGAGTGGTATGCATTCCCACGCAAGAGCGTCACGGCCATTAAGTTAAGGCTTGGTTAAGCCAAGTTAGAGAGTAATGGTACTTGAGTAACCAGGGTTGCAACCCTGGTTATTAGGAAAATCGCTTAACTTAATGGCAGTGACGCTCCAGCGTGGGAATGCGTATTTTTTTTGCGCCGTTATCTGCCGTAAGTAATGAACTAGGAGATAGTTTTTTTCTTAATGAAACCTAAAGTCTATCTTGAAACAAGCATACCAAGTTACCTATCTGCTCGGCATAGTCGGGATCTGGTTATGATGGCAAATCAAGAAATAACGCAAGAATGGTGGGATAGTCGAGACCAGTTTGAGTTATACATCTCAGCATTAGCCCTCCAAGAAGCTGGAGCGGGAGATCCCAGTGTCGCACAAAAACGACTGGAACACCTGAATGACATTCCAGAGCTTAATATAACAAAAGAAGTTGAAAATTTTGCTGAGGTTCTTATCCAAGAAGTTCCTCTTCCTGAAAAAGCTAGAATTGATGCTTTGCATATTGCTGTAACAACACTTAGCGGGATGGATTACCTTCTTACTTGGAATTGTGCACATATTGCTAATGCTGTCCTTCGCCCCGAAATAGAAGTAATCTGTCGGAAATTTGGTTATGAACCACCAATAATTTGTACACCACCGGAATTGATAAGGTACGAATGATGTGTAAAGACTTAGTTGTAGAGGAAATTCGCAAACATCGTGATGAATATGCAAAAAAATTTAACTATGACCTTCATGCAATTTGTCAAGATATAAGACGCCAACAGGGGCAAGATGGACGGCGGGTGGTTTCTTTATCCCCTCGACCGGTAAAAATCATTCCCAAAATAACCTAACTTTTGGCGTGGGCCGATTTATTTTGCCCACCGTCAAGGGAATCGGTTACCAAAGGAAGTGGTGGGCAACGCTTGGCTTTTGCACACCCTCCTTGACTTTTTGTGAGGAAACTATATAAATTTAATTTATTCACTTACCGGTTGCTCATTTTTTCTGAAGAAAGTAAGAATTGAGTTCGCTCCAGCCAACACGGTACTAACAGACCGCAAGGCTGAGCTTGTCCATTAGGAATTTTGTTCATCTTAATTAGGAGGCTTTATGGAGCTTGCCGCGGTACTCACATCCGCACCAGAAGGTGGCTATGTTGTATTTAACCCGGAAACGGGAACCACCACGCAAGGTAAAACGGTAGAGGAAGCTTGGGCAAATCTGCGTGAAGCCACCGAGCTGTACCTGGAAGAATTTCCTCTGCAGGTAACCTCTCGTCCGCTATTAACCACCTTTGAGGTGGTTGTACATGCCTAAACTGCGGTTGTATCTGGCGCTGAAGCGGTACGCACTTGGGAGCGTTTAGGTTTTGCTGTGGTACGTCAACGCGGTAGCCACGTGGTTTTGCGGCGCGACGCTTCTGGTTGTGTCGTGCCAACTCATCGTGAACTCAAGGCCGGCACGTTAGCGGGTATACTAAAACAAGCGGGAATATCGGTAGAGGAATTTTTGACAACGCTTCATTCCTAACATTGCGTTATAGAGCTTCGTAGCCTCGTAGGGTGTATAAGTCAACACGGTGCATGACGCTATCGCTTATGCACCCGACGCGCTACAATGATAACCACGTCTAGACCGTTTGGAACAGCATGTAGTTCGGATTGTTGGCGTGAAGGTTTCCCAACTTTCTTAGCTTTTAGCTGGGTTTCGTTCCTCAACCCAACCTACGTGCTGGGATGAATATCACCAGAGGTTGGCTGCTTTCATAAGGAGTAAAGTTCCGGACGATGTAGTAGATGATCTTCTATAGGATCATGTAAAATAAGTTATCCTTCGTGTTGCTAATACCCGCTTCGGAATGGAAACGTGAATTACTATAGTAGTCCTAAATGATTGGTAAATTTACTCCTATAAACTTAAACGTTTTTTGGTACATTTTCTTCATTAATCATTTAAGATTTCTATAGTTATGGTTCTGGTAATGCAACGACAAAAAATGGAGATATACTCTTGACTTTACCAAGGTAAGTAAAGAAGGGTTAGTGATGGATTTTGAATGGAATCCCCAAAAAGCAGAAATCAACCATAATAAACATGGTATTTCCTTTGATGAAGCAACCACGGTATTTGGAGATACCTTATCCATCACTTATCTTGATCCTGACCATTCAATTCAAGAAGAATGGTTCGTAATGCTGGGGCTTTCCAGCAAACATCGAATATTAGTGATTTCTCACCGGTATCATGGTGAAACGGTCCGAATTATCAGTGCCAGACTGGCAACAAAACGGGAGCGACGATTTTATGAACACGGAAATTGATGACGAGTTAAATGATGAACTTCGAGACGAATATGATTTTGCCAGCATGAAATGCGGTATTCGTGGTAAGTATGCCCAGCAGTATCACGAAGGTGTAAAGCTCATCATGCTTGAGCCTGATGTAGCAAAAGTCTTTCCTAATGCCAAATCAGTTAATGAAGCCTTAAGAGCTTTAGCAAAAATTATCCAGCAACATCAAAAAATTGCCTAACTTAGCCATACCCAACTGTTTTCGCTATGCTCCAGCGGCGGGTGATGGCAAGCGTTAGTCCCTTAAATCTAAATTTGTGCTGAAACGACAACAAAATTTTTTGCTTGCTACCAAGTAGAGCTTGGTAGCCCGTGTAGCCCTTTCTTAATAAAGCAGCTAGCACATGTTTTGCCTTAGTTAAGGCCCATTTCATGCTGCCACCGAAAAGAGGGTATTTATATCAAATAGTACTTCACCATGTTCAAGTTTGTCAGCTAATACTCGTAGAGTTAAAACTTGTCCCTTCAAAATGGCTTCTTCCCGATGTTTACCATAAGCCATCACGCCGGGAATTTCCGGTACGTCTGTCAACCAACGTCCATCATTTTCCTGTTCGATTTCAATGGTTAAATACATAATCGCTAGTCCTTATTAATTTAGCGAATCCAATAGGCATTCCCACGCTGGAGAGGCTGTAAAAAAACTTCATTGCTGGCATTTTCAGCTGGGGCTACTCGACCTTAACTCCACATTATCTACCGGGTTGTTAAAATCAAGCCGCGATTAAATGCTTTTCTGTGGGTAATTTGCTTAAAATAAGTTCTTTAAGTTCTACTTTATGACTGGCATTGTCGATATCTATACCCACCACCTGTTTTTCGGCATCGTAGTCTATAATCACACCTTCTGAAAGTTCATGGCTTTCCACACTCGGTTTTGCTAATAATTCAATATATAAGGAGTCGGTTTCCGGGTAATATTTTATTTTCATGATTTAAAACCTCTATCTGGAAAGGCATTATGAATAGTTAATTTATCTGCTAACGTGATAACTCTTAAAAATTTACCTTCAAGTTCTTCAATTTTCCCCCAAAATCTAAAGCGGTTGTGTTCTTGAGGTTCAACTTTAATCGGGGTTTCAATCACGCTAATACACCATTCCTTTTTTAGGTAAGGGCGTTTCCTAAGCACTTCATTTTCAAAGTACTCGGTGAATTGGTATGGCATCATAATATGGTTGTAGTGCGAACGTTGCTTACTAATTGAATTAACCCATATATAATAAACGGTAAAAGTTTGCTAAAGAATCAGTTAAAGAATTTTTTCCCGAAAGAGAAGCAAAGAATGCTGGGGTAATGGAATTTAAAATTTGAGCGAGTTGTTTCCATTGTTTCCAATAGTTTATTTTGTTCCCATTAATTTTTTCAGCGATACCATTCACTATGAAATATACTGTACTTCTTACCAAAGAAAATCCAGAACAATTTCGCGCTGTAGCAGTCAATTTGCCCGCTTGCCAAGTTCAAGCCAAAACCAGAGACGAGGCGTTAAGTGCTATTCGTGACCTGATGAGTCGTTTGCTTAGTCAAGCAGAAATAGTACAACTAGAAATACCCAATTCACCACATCTAGAAGAAACACCTTGGCAATGGTTTGGGGCTTTTCAAGATGATCCCACTTGGGGGCCGCTATTTGACGAAATTGAACATCAACGCGGCTAATTTCTTATGTGGTTATGGGATTCTAATATCGTGAGACATTTTGGTGACCAACATCCCAATCTTGTTCCTTATTTACAGCAAATCCCTTGGTCAGACATTGCGTTACCATCGGTAGTCATGGCAGAAATTTTACTTGGACGTTGCGAATTTGCCCTGAAAGCAATCCCTTCTCAAACGCCTTTGGCACATCAAAGACTGTGGCAGACGCAACAATTTCTATTACAATTTAACGTGCTCGTGTTCGACGAAAAGTGTGCCGCGGCATTGGAAGTCCTTCGACAACAACATAAGGCGCATAAACGTTATGCCGATATGATGATAGCTGCTATGGCTAAAGCAGGAAATCATGTGGTAGTGACTCGTAATCTCAAAGATTTTGAATCATTACTTCCCCAATCTCAATTAGCTAACTGGATTGATGAAAAATTTAGCAAGTAGCCCGTCGGAAACAAAATAGAAATTAGCTTCAATCGGAATGGTAGGTATTCCCACGCTGGAGTGTTGGAACAAGTAAAAACTATACGCTCTATCTATGCCTGGATTTGTGACTTACAAATCTTGAGGATAAAATCGGTATGTTTAGCAATACGTGCTAACATTTTAGGCCCAATGTCTTCATCATCGTGAAAAGCAAACACAACATCAGAACTGGTCGAATGAGAAAGAATACGATGCGAACCCTTTGGTCGTTTGATATACCATCCCTTTCTTAATAAAGCAGCTAGCACACGTTTTGCTTTAGTTGAGGCCCATTTCATGCTGCCACCGAAAAGGCTGGGTAGGGTGGGCAAAATGTCGCCCCGGTGCCGGATATGGGTACAGAACTTACACAACATTTTGCCCACTGTCAAAGGAATCAGTTACCAAAGGAAGTGGTGGGCAACGCTTGGCTTTTGCCCACCCTACTTGACTCATTTTTAATTCACGGTTATTTACCCATAATCAGAGTATAGTATGTTGTACGGTTAATGTACATACTAATACTCTTATACTTCACTGGGCAAGTGACATTGCACATAGCAAGTTATTTTACAATCACCATAATTATTTTATTTTAAACAGGGAAAGTATGAAACAATACAAATTGTTGTTAATTTTATATTTATGTTGTACAGGTCAAGTTCACGCCTCTTCTTTCATGTGCTCCATTGATATTTTTGGTTTGTGTGAGAGCAGCGAAAAAATTTCTGGTAGTATCAACAATGCAGTGAACATCATAGATGAGGGAATCCAAAGATTCGACAGAGGACAACGCGATTGGCAAGGGATATTAAAAGATGTTAGCAGGGATTTAGAGAGAGTCGGAGAACAAACTATTAGTAAAGCAGTTTCGGGAATATCGGAAGGAATTGTTCTTACCGGAATAGAAACTAAATGCACTGTCGATTTTTTACGTGACAGAGTTAAAGAAGATCTAATTAGGTTAAAGGGTGTGCTTACCGGAGAAACACCTGTCTTAATTCCTAAACTCTGCGTACCAAATCCATCAACGATAGACTTCATATCAGTAAAGAATGGTCAACAAAAAGCGATTAAGATAGATGGATATAATCTTGATGTTAACAAGATTGAGGTTGCGTTAGTTGATAACTTTGGCAACGAATCTGATATATCATCCTCTCTCACCACTCCTAGCCCATACTTGATAACACTAAATCTTAGTGATAATAGAATCAACTTATCTCAGGACAGTCAGAAAGTAGTTTTCAAGTTATCGAATGAAACTAGGAAAACTATAAGTGAAATAAGTATTATTCAACCGCCTAAGAAAGAACTTTATGTTAATTTACAACTTCTTACAAATAGTTCGCGCGAGATTGCTTATTTTATTCCTCCTAAAGTTGGACAAGGTGACTCCGATTTTCACAAAAGAGTTGATATAATCACAAAAGTTGAGTTACACATCAGTAACGACAGGAACAAAATAGAAGCTAGGTTATATATGCGTGCTTATGAGGGTCGCCATGATTGGACAAAATCTGAGGGCTACAGTAACTGGGAAGAAGTCTACAGGACAGAACCGGGCTGGGAGTTAACACGGATTTTCTCTCCTCCATTTGAAACGTTTCAATATCTTGATGAGACCTGCTGTCATACAGATTTACACTGGGGTAAAAATTTAGTCGAGTTATGGACAATCCTCGGTGATACCGATGGTAGCGAAGCTGGTACAAGAACTGGAGTCTCAGTTTCATTTAAACAAGTCCAGGTAGAGCTACAAAGGGCCTTCTGACAAACAGCCTATACCAATTCTGTTTTGCCATTCCTCGTTCCCACGCTCCGGCGTGGGAATGCATATCTTTATATTATTCTTCTCCAGATAACCGTTTCGATTTCGTCAAATTGATCATCTGCTTAAAGGCTAAACTTAAACGTCCTTTACTTAAATCAACTTCGTTAGGAATTTCTGTGGAAAGTGTTAATAACAAACATTCGGATGCTTTTTGAGCTAGTTGGTAACTTTTTTCCAAGTTTAGGCGGTCAGTTGAGACTAACACGAAACTGCCATGTTGACGTGCTTCAAAATTGATTAAGTAACGGGCGCAACGATTCCGATTTTCAATATTAGCCAACAAGGCAGTTTTTTTAAGCGTAATTAAAGTTAGGCTAAAATCCGGTTGTTGATTAACGACTGGTAAAGCAATTGTGGTTAATATCGGTTGGGAAGTTGCTGAGGCGTTGTAAAACAGTCTTTCCGCATAATCGACGAAATGATTTTCTAAAGTGGGGTAAAGTTGTTCTGAAGCCATTAATAATACTGCCACGGCATGCAGTACGCTCCGTTGATGACGATTATCAAATTCTAAATAAAAGGTATCGTGGATAATACGATTGCTATGGTCAATTCGTTGACTGGGCATTTCGGCCAGTAGTAAGCCAATGCGTTGGCGTTCAATCAACACCGCTAATTTGGGAATAGCGTTGCTACTGATGTTACGTAAAGACAGTCGATGAATCATTTCTATGGGTGTAAATAACTGGAGATCACCGGTTTTGATGTACCAGTCATAATCTTTACCGGGTTCTAACGCCCGTGTGTAAACGGCTGCACCCAATAAACCAACCTGTTTTAATACCATTACTTCGTTACCTCAATCAGAGACGCATTGCCATAAACTTTAAAATTTTTTGCCGCTCTTCTGCAAATTGTACTAAAGCGTGATGAAAAGCGGTATCTTCATTCCATAACCAGCGCATTAATTTATTCCATTTGCTGCGATTTTGGTTATGCTGCTGCAAGGCAAATGCCAGGGCATAACGCAGTGGCTGATCGGTATTATCAGGTTGAAAGGGCAAATTGGGTTTTCTGACGAAAATCATTTCTTTGACTTGATTTTGATAACCAATATGTGTAAATTCAACGCAACCTAACGTTTTAACTGGAATTAACACCGCTACGGTATGAGTCATTTCTGCCAATAACTCAATCATCGCTTCGTACTGTATTTCAAAAGCGTGTTCAAGTTGCTGTTGACTTTCGGCATTTCTTAACCAAGCTTCACACTTGGTGATCACAAATAGGAGGAGGTGAGGTTGTTTATCCGCTTGCAACCGGGAAGATAGCAATTCGTAAATCAATTGCGGTTCATTTTTACTATTGGCAAGGTTGGAATCACCTTCAACTAAGGCTGAACCATCAATGACATTAATAATCACCGTTGCTTGACTGAGTCGGTTGTGAAAATCAATGACATCTTGATTGGTTTCCTCGGCGCGGAGGATGCCCCCGGCAATGTCACAAAAAATTAAATCGAGTTCTGGTTTACGATTAAATAATAACTGAAATTGGCGCTCAATGATGCCCGCTGTGCCTTTTAACAGTGGACCGGTTGGAATAAAGGTTGGTTGCGTCATGATGGTACTTAATTTCTCATAAGCCGCTTGCAGATCTTGATGCGTATCAGCGGTTGCCATTAACGTGAAAGGCGAATCATTATCTGTTTGTGACAATTGGTGGTACATCGTAGCGAGTAAAGTGGTTTTGCCCACCCCATCCGGTCCCAGCATCATCATGATTGTCCCATTGGTCATGGTGGTTGCCAGTTAATGTCTAATAGTGAGGGAATTCGGCTTGAATTTGTTGAACGCATTTGAGGACATCTTCAATCGCCGTTCGCCATTGTTTGCGTAAAGCGATTTCTTTATCAAAGCGACTGAATTCTTCGGTCCATAATTGGCTACGAATTGGATCGAGAAAACTTTTCCATTCTTCTTTGATACCTTTCGCCCTGACTAAACGATCTTTGACTTCTTCGACTAACGCTAGTAAGGCATTAGCCGGATCCGCTTGCATTTTTTCACTAAATTTTTTGCGGAGTCGATAAATGGTTTGTTGATAATGACTATCTAAGCCACGCGCAATTTCTTCGGCTTTTTCCAAAAAATTTTCGCGGGTAGCATCTTGAGGCACAATATCATCAACCGAATCACTGCTATACGTACTTAATAACCCCATTTCTTCGCGAACCCGGTAATGAAAATGGCTATGATAAGAAAAATTGAATTTCAAAATATAATCAAAGGTTTTATATAAATTGGGTTGTTCGGCTTTATTTAATAATTTTTGAAATTCCACAATGATCTGGCGTGGATCGTTTGCTGTCGCTAAATTTTGGGGGATAAGCTGTTGTAGGGCATGAGGAAAGACTCGTTCTAAAATTTGCCGCAGGGCTTCATCAATTTTATTTTGCAAATATTCATCTAATTTAGTAGCAAGATATTCCGTCAAATGTGCCCGTAAATAATTTAACTCATCGCCAACTAAGCCTTTCCAACCACTGTATTCTAAATATTGCTCGGCTAATTGTTCTTTACGGGGGATCGGTGCAGTTTGCGCGGCGGCTTCACAGATTTCTTCCACTTGGTGTTTAAATTCTTCACTGATATTTAGTTCTTGTTGAACTTCTAAAACTAACTTTTCTAAACCGGTAGTTAAATCCCGGATAAATTTTTCCGCCAGCAATCGATATTTTCTTTCCCGAGTTAAATCGGCATGAGTCGTATCTAAGGTTTCAACAATAGGGTTAAAAACCGGTTGCAAGGTTTTAATAATGATTGTCATTTTTTCAGCTAGCGTTTTGACATATTGTCGATCCGTACTTTCTAAATTTTTCTCAATATGTTTAAGCACCACCGAAAAAACCTTTTGTTCAACGTCAGTGGCATCACTGCAATTAGCCGTTAAAATCCGTGGTTTACTATAAGTTTCCGGCGGTTTGTCTTTCAGTAATTGGACTTGTTTTTGGTTAGAGCCGTCATTTTTCTCATTGAGCACGATAAATAAACGCTCAGCTAATTCAATTTCTTTAATAGCATTATCAATTAGATCAAAAACATTGTAATCAGCTTGTTCCCAATCGGTTCCTAACACATCTGGCGATTTAACAAAGATTACGGCATCGACTTCATGTTCCAGTGAAGCGACCAACTTTTTCTCATGTCCCTGCGCCGCTTCTAAACCCGGTAAATCAACTAAACATAAGCCAGTGACATCATAATTAGGAAATTTGGTATAAATGTTAGCCGTTTTAACTGCTAAATAACGAGTACGCCCGCCACTTTGGGTAACATAATCAAGAATTTCTTCTAATTCTAAAGTTCGAGGTGATTTCGATAAAAATTCAGCAAAATTGGGATAATTTTCATGAATAAAGTTTAGCGTTTCATAAATGGCTTTATCTAAATTGCGATCATCTTGCCGCGTATCACTTAGTTCCGGTAAAGCTTCACTGAAGCGTTTTAAAGAAAACGGCTTAGCCAAATTCAATTTATCAAAATACGGATGCAGGATTTCTTTGAGAAATTCTTCTTTGCTATAAAATTCGATTTTGGCATAGGCATTTTCTTCCGAATGGTAAATTTTACTTTTGGTACCGGTACAAGGTAATTCATCTGAAGTTGGAATTTCCTTGTTAGATAGCCCCGAAATTTTTTGTAGTAAAGTACTTTTGCCTTGACGCGCTTTACCGGCAACGCCAATATTGATGGTCTCTTTGCTAAAGCGTTTGGTTAAATTAGTCACTGCGGCATTTAAGTGCGTAACTTCTGTTTGTAACCCTTGCAAAGGTTGAGTTATTCGCGCCGTCAGTGATACTAATTCGGCGGGGATAGTTTCAGCATCGGCTTCGACTTCCATCGCCATTTGTTGCAAATTATCGAACTGCATTTCTAATTCAGCTAAGCCATGATGCACTTTTTCTAGCAGCAATACTTTACTATGCCGCTGGTCTAAAACTTCGGCTATAACTGTTCTTACACTCATTAAACCCATTCCTTACAGAAAATTTGTTGGTAAATTTTTAACCCGATTTCATTTAATATGCGCTTGCAAACGGCGCTGTGCACGTGCCAAGCCAATTAATGGCAATAAGTTTGCCATTTCCGGACCATGCACCTCACCAGTCAAAGCGGCTCGTAGCGGCATAAATAAATTCTTACCTTGAACCCCAGTTGCTTGTTTAAGTTGTTTGACCCAAGCTGGATAATTTCCTTGAGTTGCTACCAAGGTTATCGAAGCTTGGTGAAAAAATCGCTATCGGTTTTAAGTAAAATTGCTTGCGCTTCCGGTGACGTAATCAAATCATCGCTAAATAAAATTTTAGCCCAATGGAGCGCTTCGTGAGGATAACTGATGTTAGCCCGAATTGCGGCAATAAATTGCGCTGATAAATCATGAGGCACTTGTGCTTGTACCGCTTGACCCAGCCAATTCCATAGCTGAGTTTCGGATACTTGTAAAATTGCCTGTTGTTGCCAATGACGTAATTGTTGGGCATCAAAATGTGCTGGTGCACGACCTAAGCGTTCTACTGCAAATTGGTTAGCTAACTCAGTTAAAGATAAATAATTGTCCTCTGTATAGGTATGTCCTAAACGAGCTAAATAATTAATAATGCCTTCAGCTAACCAACCATTTGCTCTCAATTCCTGGATACTCTGACTGCCATTGCGTTTTGATAGCGGCGTGCCATCATCACCAACGATTAAAGCGATATGTCCATATTGCGGAATAGGTAATTCCAACGCTTGTAAGAGCATAATCTGCCGCGGTGTATTGGTTAATGATCATCACCACGAAACACCTGGGTAACGCCCATTAAAGCATCATCTATCGCATTGCAAAAGAAAAAAGCCGGGGTTCCATCAGCACGGCGAATAATAAAATCGCCAATATCATCGGTAGCAAATTGTTGTGCTCCTTTAACTAAATCAATAAATTCAATCTTTTGCCCGTGTGGCACCCGAAACCGTAAAGTGGGTTTTAACCCGCGATCTAATTTAGCGGCAATTTCGGCTTGACTCAGGTGAGCACAGGTTCCGGTATAACGAGGTGCTTGTCCAGCAACCCGTTGTAGTTTACGCGCCAACTCTAGTTCTGATGGGGTACAAAAGCACGGATAAACCGCATGGTATTGTTCTAGTAAGGCATAATAACGTGCATAAATTTCATTTCGTTCCGATTGATAATAAGGTCCATGCTCGCCACCAACTTGTGGACCTTCCTGCCAATTTAAACCTAACCACTGTAAATCACTCATTAATTGTTGAACGTATTCCGTTTGACTGCGTTCTAAGTCAGTGTCTTCAATACGTAACAGAAATACGCCCTGATGACGATAGGCATATAAAGCATTAAATAATGCCGTCCGCACATTACCTAAATGAATTAACCCGGTGGGACTGGGTGCGAAACGGGTTTTAATAATCGGTGTCTTCATAAACAAATTAATTATCGTATCATATCGTATGGTGATTAAACTGATTCTCTTTAATTTTATTAGTGAGTAGTATAACGATTAAACAATTAAATAATTCTAGCTAAAATAAAAATAATGGTTAATGAAAGTTTGGTGTTTAGATAGTAAAAGAAACTCCTTCTATGAAGTTTATTTGCTTCATTTTGGGTAATATCTACTCTACTTGATTGAATATAGTCTATTACGAACCTAACATAACATGAAACGTTTGAAGTTATTCTCCGATTTTCAGGAAATACAAAATGGATACCTCACTATTTAAAGCAATAACCAGTTGGTTTTCTAGGCAAGTATCATCCAATGATATGAATATACAATTGATTGAATCAATTGGGTGTGCTTTAGGTACAACTTTAGGCAAAGTTCGTTCTGAAAATCAGGATCGAGCTATTTTTGTGCATTACTCATCTAATTTACCAATGCAATCATTTCTATTATTTGCACTCTGTGATGGTATGGGGGGAATGCGTGATGGTGGAATTTGCGCCAATATCACTTTAGTAGAAATGATCCATAACCTAATAAATAATCGAGTAGAAACTCAACCCCTACAAGAACTCTTAGAGTTAGCTGTCAAAGTAGCCAATGAGAAAGTTTTTATGCAATATCATGAGCAAGGTGGGACAACACTTTCTGCCGTTGCTTTAGATAATACAGCTATTGTCGGAATAAATGTAGGAGATAGTCGGATTTATCAATATGATAATTATTCCCTAAATCAAATTAGCTTGGACGATACCCTTGAAGCGAGAACAAAAATAAAAAATGAGTTTTCAAAAAATCTAATTCAGTATATTGGAATGGGAAAAGATCTTGTACCAAATCTGCTTAATCTTTCTTTGGAAAATGGTTTATTGCTAACTTCAGATGGAATCCATAATATTGGTAATGATTTTTTAAAAGAAATTATTAAAAATGCTTTTTCAGCATCTGATGCTGTGAAAAAATTAATCTATCTTTCTAGTTGGTTAGGGGGAAAAGACAATGCTTCTTTAATATTTTTACCAAAAGAATCTATTTCTCTTCTTCAAAATTTATTGAATGAAGTGACTACAGGTCGTTTTGTTGAAATCTGGGACTGTTTTAGTAGCAGACAAATACTATTGCCGGATTTAACGAAAAAGAAAGCACCCAAGAAACCATCAAAAACAGCAATAGCTACTAAAGGAATTGGCGATAAAGATTTGTCAATAATTCCCTCTGAATCAAGAGAGAATCGGAGTGCAGAAAAACCTAAGTTAAACATCGAAATCGGTAAGAAATGATGAAGACTCCAAAATTCTCGAGTAGATATCAATATCAAGAGAAATACTTTGAAGGGGGGCAAGGTACAATATATCTTTGTCAAGATACTTATTTGGATAGACTAGTTGCAATTAAGTATCTAAAAGGTGAGCCAGATCATTTACAAAAGGAAGCGACTGCTTTAAGCAAAGTATGTTCTAAGCATGTGGTTGAAGTTTATGATTTCATCACTGAAGGTTCAGAAACAGCTATCGTTGAAGAGTATATTTCTGGCGATGATTTGACAAAGTTTCATGAACAACAATTAACTTCTGACGAATATCTGAAAACTTTATACCAAATTGCTAGTGGAATTGCTGATATACATGTTGCTGGCTATATACACAGAGATATTAAACCAGCAAATATTAAACTGAGTGATGAAGGTATTATAAAAATCCTTGATTTTGGCTTATCTAGTCACTCACATAATGCAAGAACTACCAATTTAAGAGGAACAATGCCCTATATTGCTCCTGAACTATTGCAAAATTATCCACCGGTCAGATACACCAAAAAAGTCGATACATTTGCATTTGGCATAACGGCGTGGGTTTTAGCCAAAGGTTCACCATCAGATGATATTATTTCACCATTTGAAACATTACCGTTTCGACTTCATGCCGAGGTGATTTATCTTTTAAAAAAAGCTTGTTCTCATGATCTGTCTGAACGTCCAAATATGTGCCGTGTGCGAGATACTCTTGCAAGACAATTGCTCCATAATCAACATATTGCGTTATTAACTTATGAAGGAGAAACCTATCATATTTTTTCTGAAAATCCATCTGCAAACATAGGCAATGATTCTTTGGGAAGAATATCGATTGAATATGATGGTTTTTACTTTAAAGTAAGTGGGGTTAGTGGTGATGTATATCTAAATAATAGAGAGGTAAAAAATAATGAACGTATCCCAGATTCCTGCGTAATTACTCTTGGTCATCCAATACATAAGTGGAATAGAATCTTTATTACTTTTGATGTTTCTCACCCAGAAGTTGTATTATGAATCATATTCATCAAAAAAATGATCTGATTATGGAACGCTATGAAATTGAAAACTATCTTGCTGAAGGTGGAATGCAAGAAGTTTATAAAGCGTACGATCAAAAACTTGAACGTTTAGTGGTAGTCAAAACTCCTAAAAATGAATCGGCCCATAAACGTTTTAAGAGAAGTGCTCAGGTTAGTGCCAAAATCAATCATCCCAACGTGGCTAAGACACTAGACTTTAGTGAAGATAACAACAGTTATCTTGTAGAGGAATTTATTGAAGGTAACGATCTGGGAACACGGTTAGAAAAAGAATTTAATTTTCTTGATCCTCATTTAGCGGCTCATGTTATTCATCATTTGGTTAAAGCAATTGCAATAGCACATCGTTTTGATATTTTTCATAGAGACTTAAAACCAAGCAATATTATGGTTTCAAATGATCCAAATCTGTATCACATAAAGTTGACTGATTTTGGTATTGCGAAATGGTAGAAGATAAATTTAACAGTGAATTGCAACAGGTTGAATCATCAATTACGACCTCAAAAACGATAGTGGGTGCAATTCCTTTTATGTCTCCAGAATTAATTCAAACCCCAAAGGAAGCAAATAAATCATCAGATATATGGGCTATAGGGGCAATTCTATATTATTTAATGACTGGAAAATATCCATTTGGTAATGGTTTAAATGCCGTAATAGGTATTTCAACTGCTAAATTGCCCGTAAAACCTTCCCTTTTTGAAAAAACACAGTTTAAAGGCTTATGTAATCAGCTATGGGAAATAATCGGGATGTGTCTTCAAAAAGAACCTAAAAGCAGACCAACAGCTAATGAACTTGTCAGAGAATTTTCAAAAGTATGTTATTCACTTTCTGAAAGACAAACCGGACAAATAAAAAGCTTTATCGGCCATAATAATAAGAATCGTGGATTTATATCTTGTCAGGATGGTAATGAGGTATTTTTTCACATTGACAGCTTTTACAGTTATAAGGAACCAAGTATTGGTATGAAAGTCAATTTCGCACAATTTGATGGTGAACCAAAACCTAGAGCTTTTCCTCTTTTACCAATTAAGTAGGTGTAGAAATAATGCTATTAAGCTCGTGTAGGTTGGACTGACGAAAGAAGTCTAATAAAGCTGGGTAGCCGGGTAGGGTGTGCATTGCACACCATGATAAGCTAACTTAATGATATTAATCAACCAAGTCGCGTAGGATGCGCTGAGGAACGAAGCGCATCATCTGATGGCATCATCTTTCACGATGCGCTTCGCCAGCTCAGCACATCCTACAAGCTTAAATTTTTGTCGTATATTTAAATATACTGTTGTAGTTAGGTGCTCATAACCTCATAAAGGAGAAGGCTAGATGAAGTATGTTTATTTGACACTCAATTGGATTTTCGGCGTTCTTTTTTTGCTCTTAGGCTTAGTGTCGTTGGTTAACGATCTGCTTACAGCACTTCCATCTCTCGTTATTTCACTTTTTCTGCTTCCCCCAGTTAGGAAGTTTGCATATTCAAAGACCAATAAAGAAGTGCCTTTCAAAGCTAGAGCCGGGGCAATCTTTGTTTTAGTCGTGCTCTTTTTGGTTTTTATGGGCCAAAGCGCAAACCGTGAATTACAAAAATTTGCCAATCAACAAGCACAAAATCAACAAGCACAGACAGAAAAACACCTTGCCTACTTTCATGCGAATAAGTCAATAATATTGGCCGAAATCCAAAGTGCAATTGAAGCCAAAGAATATCAAAAGGCTATTTCTTTGTCGTCGAAATACCTGGTTGTTGGTAATGAGGAGTTGTTGGCACTTAATGGCAGAGCTAAGGAGGAACTGGCAACAGCCCATAAAGCTGAAGAAACCGAGAAACTTCTTTATACGAGAATAATTTAAGACTTTACCAGCAATTAGTCACTTTGAATCCAAACAATCAAAACTACAAATCAAAAGTTCAGTTTTACACACAAAAAATCTCAGAGAGGAATGAAAAACAACGCCTTGCTGCTGAGCAAAAAAAGGAATTAGAAGTTCAGAAAGATACAGGAGGTATGGTTTCTAAAAGTAGCTTTAAGGGAGTATGGCCTCTTACTGTTAAAGAAGGTACTCTTGCTTGTAACAATAATGCTGTTACCTTCAAAACAATGGATGGGGAAATCTATGCAGTTAATGGGGTTGCTGAAAGTAGAGGTGCACAGGAAATTAATCCTATTTGGAAAGATAATCCAGATTTACCAGGCGCTAAGTTAAATATTTCTGATTTAATAAGAAAAGGGTTGTCGCTTTGCAACCAGTAGAGTGCTTTACAACGCGCAGGGGGTATGAGCGCAGCGTCATACACCTTTAAGTTAAGCGGTTGGGTGTTAGGGCGAACACACAGGTTCGCCCCTACATACGTGATGTTTGGTAGGGGCAGACCTGCGTGTCTGCCCTTAACTTAATGGCATTGGCCAGCACGCGTAGATTGGAGTAAGCTAGCAAACTCCGACATTCAAACTCAATTCTTGTTGGACTTCCTGCGTCAGTCCAACCTACGCGGGCTACATCTCCACGCCGGCGCATCACTGCCATTAAGTTAAGCGAGGGCGAACACTTAGGTTCGCACCTACATTCCTATTTTACAAAGGATTTTGTAGGAGCAAACCGGCGTGTCTGTCCTTAACTTAATGGCAGTGACGCTGGCGTATAGGAACGAGAAATGGACTGCTGGATCAGATAATATTTTTCTCTATGGAGTCCTAACTCTAAATCGTCCAACCTTGTGTTGGTGAATTCTGTTTAATTTCCCATATTGTCGAGCCTGCCGATTAGTCCTAATTTGTTCCAAAATTCTGCTATTCCGTAAAAAAGTTACTTCTTCGTGGTAAATTCTCAATTCTTTGGTATTAAGCGCTTCATAAATTTCGTGTGGTGAAATTTCTCTATCATCCATACCCAATACAACTATTCTCTTCTGACGAGATGACAAATTAAAGGATTCAAACCGTGATAACCATTGTTGTTGCTGAATGCTGAATACCGACTTGTGTGGAAGGGTGATGCTGAACCAAATATCATTTGAATAAAGTATAGGTTTTTGAAGTTCACTCTGCTCCATTAGTTCAAATATTCGTTTCATCCCCTCTCCTAGTTCACGCATTAACTTATTTTCACGTAATATTTTTGCAATGAATACATTACGGGATTCATGTGCACCTTGAAGTTTTTCCAGGTTTTCTATTGTTAATGTGGATAATAAAGCACCAGGGCTTTTTATCTCCATAGCATCATCAAAAACAAAAATATCAATACCACTCTGAATACTGTAGTCCCTATGTGCAAGAGCATTAATAAGACCTTCCCGGCAAGACCATTCAGGATAAATATATTTTTGTTCAAACCTAGCGTCAGAAGCAAATTCGGTTTTATATGCCAAAAATGGCCGAAGATACTCCCAAGACCGATCAATAAGTTGAAAAACATTACCTTGTACTATTTCATCGGATGTAACATTATAATTTTCACCAGATTTAAGTTCTGTTCCTGAGACCTTCAGAATTCTCACTTGCGAACGAGGATGCCATCTTTGAATGTCTTTTGCAAACAGCAACAAAGCGGCCATCCTCAAACGCAGACCACTTAGTGAGTATTCAGCTAAACCCGTCTGTTGCAAATATCTTTCAACGCTAAGTCCTCTGAGATATCCATCAGCAATTGCCTGGATATGAGGTATGTCTAAATCATTTACATTTGCACCATCAACGAATTGTCTATCGTATTCACGAGATTTTATTTCCTGGCGATCGAACTTGATCTTACGAAACGTAACCGGGCTAGTGCTTTTATCTTTTCTTATCACACATCTGCCATCCGGCAGTTGATAAATCTCAGATGTCCCTTTGCTAACTGAGAAAAATAAAACTTGTTTTTCCTCAAGATAAATTCTCAGAGCAGAAATTAGCGGCAGATTATGGTCGGGATGTACATGTGTTTCAGGAGAACGAAGCAATGCTTCAATTTCTGATTCATTATGAGGAATTCCGGTAACAGTACCATCATCTTCAACTCCGATAAGTAATTCTCCACCGTCAGCATTGGCAAATGCGACAAGTGCCTCACCAATATATCTGCAAAGACTTTTAACATTTCCAGATCTTTTGTTATCAGGAGGTCCCTCAAAAGCACTTTTAAACTCTCTGAAATGACTTTCACCAAGAAGAATTGTGTTTTTTATACGCTCTTGTAAGATTAATAAGTTATCTGACATTTTTTTCCTTAGTTTTTTATCATCTTAACAATGTTGATTGGAATTGTTTTTGCCTGTAGCGTGTATGAGCGCAGCGTCATACACCTTACCCCGGTCAAAACAGTGCATGACGCTATCACTTATATACCCTAACAATGCGTTAATAATATCCCCAACGTTGACTAGTTAAGCCATAAAAGACCAGTTATACTATGCTAACCTTAGTTAGCAGCCCTAAAAATCTAGGGTGAGACTATGCAAATAACGGTTAATATTCCGGATCAATATCTTTTCAATAACTCCGCTCAAGAGACGGCTGAATATCTAAAATTATGTACCGCTCTTCTGATGTTTCAATCGGGTAAACTGTCAGCGGGTTCGGCTTGCGAATTTGCCGGTGTAGATCGCTATACTTTTCTTTCCGCTTGTTAACAACACCATATTGCAACGCTTGATTATGACGACGAGGAACTTGAAGCAGAATTTAATCAATTAAAAAGCTCATGTTAATTATTGCCGATAGTTCAGCACTCATCACGTTGGCTACTTGTCAGTGTTTACCCTTACTTGATTAGCTTTTCGATGAAGTCAAAGTTCCACTAGCCGTTTTTAATGAAGTTGTTATCGAGGGAAAACGCTTAGCTAATCCGCTTCAAGCGTACCTGACTAACAAATTATCTTCTTATTGACGACAAAAGAGCAAGGAAAATTGCTAGTTTTAATAACATTAATCTTATCGGCAGTCTTGGAGTTTTGTTATTAGCCAAACAATAAGGTCTACTTTCCTATCTTAAACCATACCTTGATCAAATACGTTTAGCCGATATTTATATCCGAGGTTATCGACTATATCAAATAACATCGGCTGGAGAAGAAATTTGCCAAAGCCACGCGCTTATTTGAGCAAGATATATCGCATCCGTTCCTCAATGTCGAAGTACTTGAACCTAAACATCTGAAAGTTTACTCATTCAGGATAGACTTAAAATACCGTGCGCTATTCATTGTTATTAATGGCGAAGTTGAAATTATCTCTATTAGCAATCCTTACAGATAGAAGGGTGTACATCGCGCACCCATTATTATCGACATTAACGCTTTAAAAAAGATTTATCCCATCAAACCAGTTGCTTCCTTACGTTACAACGTGATTTTCAAAAAAGCCTTTAGTGTCCCAGCTATTTTTACTACCTTTGTTCGGGATTTTTGGGGCATCGAACTGGGAATTAACACAGCCAGTAGGGTATGTTAGGCGTCAGCCATAACGCACCAAAAGTTTGGGAAACCTACCAGTAACAGAGAGATTCAGCACGCGTAGGTTGGAGTAAGCCGGCAAACTCCGACATTCAAACTCAATTCTTGTTGGACTTCCTGCATCAATTCAACCTACATGGGCTGATAATACCGTAACACAAAGCCAATGCCTAGCGCTGAGGGTAAAGTTCAGCGGCGATCTAGAAATATCTTTAAGAACTTATATCCAAAACTAGGATAGGTTAGATACGAGTTTTTATACCGAAACTCAATAATATTGATAAATTATGGTGGAGTTACGCTACACTAAACTAAATGATGTAATTAAATTAAAGGGATATAGAGAATAAGTTAATTAAATCACGCGGCAAGCTAAATCATGCCAGCAACTGAGTTTAAAATTGATATTAATAAAGTCTCTATCAACAAAAATTATCATGCTACTTATGTCTATTAGGAGAAGGAAAGATTAATATTAGACTTAGTTGAAACCGGTATACTTAAATATAAAAGAGTTGTATCACGTTAAAAACCAATCAATTAGCTAAGTAAAAATTCCATAGTCCAGCACAGACACCAATTATTTCATCATATAAATCAATTGTATGAAATCTAATTTTATTGACAAGTGTTCTGTA
>JAAUSR010000021.1 GCA_012032555.1 Thioploca sp. | reverse complement strand
ACTTGTCAATAAAATTAGATTTCATACAATTGATTTATATGATGAAATAATTGGTGTCTGTGCTGGACTATGGAATTTTTACTTAGCTAATTGATTGGTTTTTAACGTGATACAACTCTAATGTTATATCAGTAGAGGAAATCCCAAAATGATACCGTTAAATACAATTTTAGGTGAACTGAAGATTTTTGAAATTTATGAATATTTAAACGGGCCACGACTCTTTGCTGTTAGAAATAACGTTGGGACGGTATTCTTAGTTTACTGGTGTGATGAAAAAGAGAGAGCAACGGGTTGGCTATATCTACCCATTTCCGAAACTAAGTTAAATAAACTCAGACGAAAGGCTATAACACTGAATGCTGCTTTCAAAGAGCCAGAAACAAGTTGTTATATAGTTTATACTGGAGTTTCTCCAGAAGAAGATACTGCGGAACCTATTCCTTCTGATGAGATCGATACCAATTTCTTTCCACCAGAGGGTTATTACATAGAATATGTTGATGTCGTAAAAAAAAACGGATGAATGGATATTTGAAACCACGTTGAATGGAAAAAAACAACTTCAGCAGGAGTATTATCAGAATTTATTGGCCGCTTCTGTGAATTTGTAGAAGATATCATGAATAGTAGCTCTAGTAGAGAAAAATGGCAAAAATCTCTACAACTTTACCCACAAAGTGCATTACCAGGTTCTATTAAAATCAAATTTAGTGCAGACAGTAACATTGAAGCAATCGAGGCTTTGAAGATTATTGATAAGCTAATTCAGTCTAGGAGCGAGAAAGATTTTCGAGATCAGCTGATAGAACACAAAATTAACCCCTCCCAACTCAAAGACTTTCTTAATTCCATAACCAGAAATGAACTTGATGTGGAAATCGCACCCAAATTAGCTGCGGACGGAAAAGTCATTAAGTTACTCATCATAGATGGCATCAAGAAATGTCTTAAATATCTTGATGAAGTGAATTATATTGCTATAGACTCGATTAAAATACCTCAAGCCAATGATATTAATAAAGTACTTGATGTTGTAAAAATGATCGGTGAAGGAATACCTCTCATACCCGAACATATTGACGGATTAACAACGGAAAGACAGGTACGATATTATAAAAGTGCAGCTTATGCACTTGGATTAACAACCAAAGATAATCGATTAACTCCGGCTGGATATTTTATCAATTCACACTATGCCGATAGAAAAAATCAATACGAAATCTTGGCAGACAGATTTGAAAGTACTGATTTTGGATGGGCGTGGATGACTTGGGCACAAGTTCAATACATGACGGAATTAAATCCAGAAACCGCAGCAGATTTCTTGATCGACTCTGTACCCGACCTAAACAAAACTACCGCAAAAAGACGTGCAAGCACTCTAGCAAAATGGTTGACAGAACTCCAACCCTATCACCGCAAATATAAAAGCAGCGAGTAGGGTAAAATGAATGCGAGGGACTGACTTTGGGCAAATGGTTACGATGACAAGGAGGACTAAACCATTTTTAAAGTGGGCTGGCGGAAAGCAACAGCTTCTATCACAGATTGAAAAATATTTTCCTTCAAATTTTAATAGATATCTGGAACCATTTGTTGGTGGCGGCGCAGTTTTTTTTCATCTATGGAATACTAATAGACTTCCTGAACCTAAATTTTTGTTTGACAATAATGAAGAACTAGTCAATGCCTACTGTATTGTCAGAGATAAATTAGATGAACTCATCAGCCTGTTAGCAACTCACCAAAAAAATCATAACAAAGAATATTTTTATCAAATTAGAAGTCTTGATAGGCAGGATATTAAGCTAAGTGACGTTGAAAGAGCCGCTCGTACAATTTATCTGAACAGAACTTGCTACAATGGACTTTATCGGGTGAACAGTAAAAAACAATTTAATGTTCCAATCGGTAGCTACAAAAATCCAACAATCCTATATGAAGATGTGTTAGAGGCCGCAAGTTTAGCTCTTCACAACGTATCTATAAAAGTGATGGATTTTAGAGAAGTCACGGCTTTAGCTCAACCCGGCGATTTTTTTTATTTTGATCCACCATACGACCCAATTAGTGAAACGGCAAGCTTCACCGGCTACACCGCAGATAGTTTTCGGCAAGCGGATCAGCGAGACTTGGCTAAAGTATTTGAAGAACTAACGGATAAGGGCTGCTCATGCCTGCTCAGTAATTCGTATACGCCGTTTATTCGAGAACTTTATCGTCATTTCGAAATAAAAGTCGTGAACGCAAGACGATCTGTAAATTCGGATGCCAATGGACGAGGAATTATTAGGGAAATAGTTGTTCTAAATTATTATGCTAGATAAATACAATACTTCGGACAGTTTTCAAGTAAGTGCCTGAGAATTGGATAATGTGTCTACCACAACGATATAACCCCACCATGCTGGCCCTTATGGAAATCGCAAAGACTATTTAACAACCAATGCTTAACCAAACCCCAACGTCAGTTTATGTCTGTGGGGTTTCCCCTTTTGATATGTTTGAGCACGTAGGCTGGGTTGAGGAACGAAACCCAGCTAATCAGGTAAAACATGATTAATCCGGTAAAAGATTGGGAATATTCCTTTTTTCATCGTGGGGTTACTCGTGGTGTTTATCCCATGGATTAAGCTACCAATAACCCCAATGTAATCGACATGGCTCTGAAATAAGCTGGGTTTCGTTCCTCAACCCAGCCTACGTGCTACGTGCTGAGCTATTAATAGATCATTAATGGAAATCTAAAATGGCATTGCCAATTTAAGATCATTAGATAACTAATAGCCCTCGTAGGATGCGCTTCGTTCCTCAGTGCATCATCTTGGAATTGATAATAGCGCCGAAGGCTGGGTTGATATGAGATCCAACTTATTTAAGACCAACATCATTGGATAAATAATGGTTAGCATGGTAGGGTGTATAAGGAGCGGTAGGCTGAGTTGAGGAACGAAACCCAGCCTACTGGTGCTAACTCATTTTTTGTTCACAACACTTGACTACAGAGACGATATCTATGCGAGCTACCAAGGAAGATAACATATGGCCTATACAGATTTTAAAGATATTTATACCGTCTTCCAAAAATACGGGATAAAAGCGAAAACCGAGAATATCTTTCCATCCCGTCTCCATAAAGATGTTCCTGACTGGTTTTGTGAAAACCTCACGTTTGCACTTGAAATCAAAAAAATTCATGAGAGTGAAGCCTTCTGTCGTGAAGGGTTTATTTATCCCTTCCTCCAAGAAGGTGTCAAATTGCATCGCCATTTGAATTTATGGTCACATCAACTGCTCTCATGTGATGAAGAATTAAACGGGTATCCTGATTATTTCATCACGGCCTTGCCGTATGAGCATGCGTATCTCGTCATGGATAAGCCGTATGTGGCCGTTGTTGAAGCTAAAGATGAAAAACTCAATGAGGGGTGGGGACAATGCTTGGCAGAAATGGTCGCCTGCCAAAAACTCAATGAACCTGATGATATTCCAGTGTATGGCATCGTGTCAACTGGGATCTTATGGGAGTTTGCCAAATTAGATGGGAATACGTTTCTCAAACATCGGAGTTCATATACTGTCGAACCACCAGAACTCCTTATGGGAATCTTGGATTATGTCTTGACGGAATGTGAGCAGTACGCCCAGAAGAAGATATAGCCTACTCTGGCTGCTTTTTTTGTTTTAGTAGTCAACCAACGTAGAGTTGGCGAGTTAACACCATCTATCTACAGCATAGCTTGTCATATAACCAAGAGGTGTATGACGCTATCGCTTATACACCCTACGAGTTCTACTTTATATAGGGGCTAATTTAATTAGTAGTTGGTATTAGCGTTATGCCCATCGTAATAGAAATAGGTGATATTAACAATACCTTCGCCAATTATCTTACTAATTAAAACGGTTATGATGTAATATTGATAAAATTCAATTGCTTAATTTATTTTGACTCCAATTGAGCTTATTCTTAATCTCATTGATTCTTAAGTATTTTTATAATAACTTACTTCAATAGTCAAACTTTTGGCGAAGGTATTAATTAAGAGACTTTAATGGTGGTGTGGTGTATTTTTTTTAATAAGGTTACGCGATGTTTGACATTTTGCAAAGTATTGAAATATGTCTGAGTAGACTCCGACCCCCATTTTCACAGACATGCTTTCGTCGGCGTGATGGGAAAAATCGAACACAGCATTCATTTCTAAATAACAGATAGTTGCTATACTGCTTAAGGGAACCAATTAAACCTTAAATTGAAACGGTAACGAAGTGCTTCTCTCCAATCTAAACGTTTCGGACAGAGTTACAACCCCCATTCGGCTAGAAAGTTATATAGACAAAAACCAACCGCTGTGAGGTGTGAAAACGATGATGATTCTAGAAGCCCAAAAAAAATTAGCACAAGTGTTTACACAAGAGCAAGCCAGTATACTGGCTGAAGTGATTGAACAAAGTTACCGAGATTTAGTAAAGATTGGTGATTTCAATGAACTTAAAGCTATAGTCAAAGAACTGGCTGAACAGCAGAAGCAAACTTCGACTGAGGTTAAAACCCTCTCAGAAGAGATGAAATCGTTGGCTGAACAGCAGAAGCGAACTTCAGTTGAAGTTAGAGAATTGGCTGAACAGCAGAAGCAAACTTCAGCTGAGGTCAGAGAACTGGCTGAACAACAAAAGAAAGCCTGGATTGCTATTGAAGTGTTGGCGAGAGAAAGTAAAAAAACGCGCCAAGAACTCGGTGGATTATCAACGACAGTCGGCTATCGCTTAGAAGATGAATCTTATAAAGCCTTACCGCAACTGTTACAACGAGATTTTAATATGCAGGTCATCGATAAAATCAAACGAGGTTATTTGCGCAGCAACAAAGGGCAACCTTTAGAAGTTAATATTTTAGGTAAGCTAAAGCAGGGAGAAAAAGAGTTCTTACTAGTGGGCGAAGCTAAGAGTCAATTATCTAAAAAATATATAGATGAGTTCATTCGTAAGAAACTCAAACACATTACTACGGAGTTACCCATTTTCTCAGTGTTAGTCACTTATATGATTACCGAACCAGAAGTAGAAGCTTATGCTCGTGAAAAGGAAATTACATTGTATTACTCATTTGATTTTTAGGAGCGTAGGATGGGTAGAGCGAAGCGAAACCCATCTTTTACTCTTGCACCTTTTCAAAACAAGTTAAAAAATAGGCATCAAATCTAAGATGAACAGAAGGGATGTTTTCTCTCGTTTCCACGCTCCGGTGCACTGCCATCAAGCAAGATAGGGTGCATTAGCGAAGCGTAACGCGCCGTTTCTTTGAACCGGTCAATAATTTTTCCCATCATGACCTTCTAAAGGATGGGTGCGTTACGGCTGGCGCCTAACCCACCCTACTTGCTTGTTAGCGCACATAATTCAACCAACGAAAATTGAGGTACAGAATGGCACAGAAAATCGAAAGCGATAAACTCTTGGTAAAAGATGTTTTCCAAACATGGTACCGCATCCCCGAGTATCAACGCCCCTTTGTTTGGGGTGCGGATCAAGTGATTGAACTTCTTGACGATGTGTATCGAGCGCGTCAGTCAAATCCAGAGTCTCAGTATTTTCTTGGTTCAATGGTTCTAAAAAAATCGGACAAACAGGTTGGCGCCACCAAATATGAAGAGTACGACCTTCTGGACGGCCAGCAACATTTGAAACTCTCTTTTTAATTACTGCTGTCGTTCGTGATCTCACCCAATCAAATGAAGCGCGAATCAGGACCTGCCGTGAAACAATCTACCAGATGGCAAACCCTGACGATAACATTCCAGAAAGAAGCCGCATTATCTTTGACATACGAGATAAGGTGCGAGATTTTGTTGATACGTATATAAAGTTAGATGGCGGAACCAAAAAGACTGATGAACTCAAGCAGTTTTCACAAAAAAACGACGAGGATATTTCCATCAGGAATATGGCCAATGCCATCTTGACTATTCAAGAATTTTTTCAGAACGAACGGTAATTCAATAGACGAATTCTTTCCCTTTCTACGCTCGCATGTGTTGATGATATATGTGGCTGCGGAAGAACTGGAAGATGCCTTTCACCTCTTTACCGTTATGAACAACCGAGGCATCAAGCTACGCAATAGCGATATTCTCAAAGCAGAAAACCTCGCTAAAGTTACTGATGCCTCGGTCAGAACCAAGTACGCTAAAACATGGGAGAGTATTGAGGAATACTTTGCTGAAGATTTTGATAATTTCCTTTCACACCTAAGAACGATACTTGTTAAGCAAAAGGCCGGTTACAATCTTCTCAAAGAGTATGAAGACAATATCTATGCTCCAAAAGAATATGACCGTAATACCAAAACATATACTCCCAAGCCGCCGTTATTAACCAAAGGTGAATCAACTTTTGACTTTATCGAGGTCTATTACAAGCACTACCTGGGTCTTTTTGATAATGATAATTATAGCTTAACGAACAGTTTTGAGCTCTATAACCAACTTGCCTTAATGCGCTTTGGCTTCGAGGCTGATTATTGGATAGCGCCCCTGCTACGCTTTTATGAAAAATATAAAACCAATGAGTTGCTCAAGTTCTTGCATCTTTTGGATGCAAAGTTTTCTTCTGACTGGATTATTGGCCTTTCGCCGACCGCTCGTATTGAAAATACAAACGCTATCATCAAAGAGATTGAAACGACAAATAATCAAAATTCATTGTTTGCCGCTTCTGCATTCAAGGTTGAGAAACAGGAGCTTCTACGGGTTCTTTCCGGCGGAATTTATGGGCGTCGTTATGGGCGGTATATCCTTTTAAAAATCGACCTTGCCTATCATGGTCACACAACTAAGTTTTCGCCACATGAAACCATCAGTATTGAACATATTCTTCCTCAGACACCTGGTGCTGGGAGCCAATGGGTTTCTGATTTCAACGGCCAGGATAGGGAAAAATGGACCAACCGGATCGGCAATCTAATTCTTCTCTCTCGACGGAAAAATACAGCGCAAAGCAATCTGGATTATCGGCAAAAAAAGGCAAAGTACTTCAAGAAGAATGTGGAACTCTTCAGCAATTCAGTCAGAATTTTCAACACATTCAGCACTTGGACCTTGGGGGATCTGAAGAAAAATCATGAGGAAACGCTGATTAAGTTACTTTCGACCTATGGGATTATCATGTCAGAAGAGGAATTAAGCTTAGTAGGGTGGGCAATGCCCACCCTACCTGGCTAGGTTAATTATTTAAGTTGCATTAACATTCGTTGCGTTCTATTGTATAATCTAATGATTTTACGGTGTTTTTGTATTAACTTATTATAGTCACTTTGATGAGAATCTAATGTGCTACGTAGTGACTTTCTTTTTTCTTTGTCAGTGGTTTCTTCTAGCTGGTTAATCGTATCTTTAATAGAAAGGTGCATTGAATCTATATCATTTTCAATCGAGGACAGCTTGGAATCTAAGCCCGCCAAATATTGATCAAGAAAAGCACTAGCAAGGTGAGGTGGACAAACACCATCATAATCTTCACCCGATTGCCCCACCTCAAAACCATTTTCAGGTGTACAATATTGAACAATTCCCTTATACCAACCCAGTTGGTAATTTTCAGAATCTAATTGAATATTATATTGTTTACAGTCTTGAATATAATCTTGCATGTGGCCTAATCGGTCGCCACGTTTACCATTGTTAAAACCAATTGCTAACCAATCGCCTTGATCTGTTTTGCTTTCTGCTTCACTTAACTTAGCTGCTCCTTGGCTAGAAGCGCAATAGTAAGTTAAGCCGGCTTGACGACCGGCTTGATAGTGCGTTACATCTGGTTTTACACTATAATCTTTACAGGCCTTTTCGTGTTTTTCTAGACGTTCCATATCATAACCCTTAACACCATCTTTATAACCAATAACTCGCCATTCACCTTTTAGGCATTCTTCCTTAGATAAGGTAGCACATCCCGTTGAAAAACAAGTAATTGCTTCAATAGCAACGATGGCAACTAATTTTGTTAACTTATTATTTATTAACATCATTCATATACCCGTTTTATAGCCAAGACAAGATAAACTTTACATAAGTAGCACTGTAAAATAATAATGAAATATAGAACACCAATATGATAAAATAGTTTTTGTTAAAGGAACATCTCCTCAATTCCTCTGAAAGAAATGTTTAAGCGAATGACCTATTCAAGGAATTGTAGACAACTAAAATCGATAGGGAAGTATCAAAAGAGATGTTGAGCAAAATTCCGGTTAGAATCAATCCAAGAGGAAGTGAATACGTTCTGAAGGGTTGAGTAATCAGTTGAAAAAAAACTTCTCGCCTTGGCGGTATTAGTTAACCTAAATTCAATATAACAAACGAGCCGATAGAGAATGCGGGGTGGAGTAAAGACCATTATCCTCACCGACCACCCTCAGAGAGGGTGAGTTAAAGATAGTTAGGTAGGGTGCATTCCATGCACCACAAACCCTGTTGAATATAGCAATGGCGTTAAACATGAAATGAATGATTGATGAAGTGAATCATTTTTGGTGCGTAAAACGCACCCTACAATTTTGAGCCTAAAAGTTAGCATCCATTTGAATAAATATAAGGAACTTTGAATGAAAATAACTATATTTACCATAGCCTAGTAGGGTGTATAAGCGTAGCATCCATACGCATTAACTTAAGAGTGGTATGACAGAATGAAAAAGCCTACCATCAAAGCTATTATTAATAATAATAAAAAACAATAGTACTTGAAGGAGGACTTTGAAATAAATAGATATATTAATATCTAGCAAATATGTATTCAACCAATTCTCGGATGAGCAAGGCGAGAAAAGCGGTTTTATTAAAAGATCACGCAAACTAATGGGTTGTGTATTCGTTAAACTACTGGTATTTACTTGGCATTGAAAATGCGGAGGCGACGCTTGAAAACTTGGTAGGTGCTGGAATCTATCACGGTGTCAAGATAAGCAGCCAAGTAGGTTGGGTTAGCGAAACGTAACCCCACTTTCCATCTTAATTAAAATGGCTATATTCAAACACAAAAATGCTATTCTCTCCCTTACTCTAACATAGAAACACATCTGGAATGACGCGCTTAACTCGACCTAAGCTAGTCGGCTCGAACTGTTACGCGAAGAAATCATAGGTTTTAACCAGTGCTCGTTTATTAATGGTGAGATTTCACGTCTAATTTATCTCTCAATTGGTCGCCTAATAAGTTAACTGATAGAACCACTAATATTAAAACCATTCCTGGTGCTAATACCATATGTGGTGCAACTAACATGTATCTGGTACCATCGCGGATCATACTACCCCAGGAAGCCGCCGGAGGTTGTACACCTAACCCTAAAAAAGATAATCCCGCTTCGGCAATAACTACGCTAGCAATACCGAAAGTAGCTTCAATCGTCATCGGTGCCATGAGCAATGGTAAAATATGATAGCGTAAAATTCGAGGTGTTTTCGCACCTAAAGCTAAAGCTGCTAGCACATGTTCTCGGTGTTTAAGTGATAACGTTTGAGCACGTGCTAATCGCGCAAAGCCAACCCAACCCACTACCGAAAGAGCCAAAACTACATTTTCAATCCCTGGTCCAAGTAGTCCGGATAAAGCAATCGCCAGTAAAATTCCCGGGAAAGCTAAAAAAATATCGATTAAACGCACTATAAATAAATCGATATAACCACCTATCCAACCACTGATCATCCCAATTAAGGTACCAATGAATAACGACAATAAAATGACCCAAAAGGCAACAAAAAAGGAAGTCCTCGCTCCCATAATTAACCGATCGAGAATTGGACGACCTAAATCATCATATCCCAGCCAAGCCGTTGTAGAAGCTGGTTGTAAAATAAAGGGGAGGTTAATTTGGTTGGGTTGCAAAGGTAACCATGGTCCAAATACAGCTAATAGTAACCAGATGATTAATAAGCTGGCCGGAATAATAATTTGATATTTAAACACGATAGCGTACTCGTGGATCTAACCAAGCGTAAAGCAGATCAGTTAAAGTATTAACCAAAACATAACTCAAACTGATTAATAAAACACAAGCTTGCACAACTGGGTAATCGCGTTGCTGAATCGATTCGATAGTTAATTGACCGATACCCGGCCAAGCAAATACGGTTTCAGTAATCACTGCCCCCCCTAATAAAGTACCTAATTGTAAACCTAAGATAGTAATAATCGGTAAAGCGGCATTGCGTAAGGCATGATATAAAATAATGGTGGTTTCGTTTAACCCTTTAGCACGGGCCGTGCGAATATAATCTTCATGAAGGATTTCTAATAAAGTAGCGCGTACCATCCGAGCTAAAATAGCCGCTAAGGCAGTACCTAATGTCAGTGCCGGTAAGACCAGTGACAACCCACCTTCTCGTCCACTCACCGGAAACCAACCCAGATTAAGTGAAAAAACGACGATTAGGAGTGGTCCCATCCAAAAATGGGGAATAGATACACCTAACAGAGAAAAGATCATGGCCCCTTGATCATAAACAGTATTTTGACGCAAAGCCGCTAAACTACCCAAGGGGATAGCTATCAAGACGGCAATCAACAAACCAGCAATAGCCAATTCAAGGGTTGCAGGTAACCGTTGCCATAAGATATCCCTAATCGGTTCTTGAGAATGGAGTGAATGACCCAGATCACCCTGTTGCAATTGAATCAAGTAGCTCAACCATTGTTGTAATAAGGGTTGGTTAAGACCTAATTTTTCACGTAACTGCGCTTGATCAGCGAGTGTCGCTGACTCGCCTAACATCACTTGCACCGGATCACCCGGCACGATATGAAGTAGGAAAAAACTAAAGTAATCACTCCAAATATAACAGTTAAGAGACTGAGTACCCGAGATAACAAGAAAGATAACATAAGCTAATTTAGTGGGTTTGGTGGTGAGATCGATAAGCGAAACTCATTAAGACCATTCCAATAATGATCATGGGTAAACTCAATAATTGGCCGGTTGTCATCCAATTAAACGCAATAAAACCTAGATGTGCATCTGGGGTACGGACAAATTCAACCAGAAAACGGAATATCCCATAACCAATTAAAAATAAAGCGGATATCGCCATCGTTGGACGGGGGCGTTGCGAAAAGAACCATAAAATAACAAATAACACTACTCCTTCTAATGCGGCTTGATATAATTGGGAAGGATGACGAGGAATCATATCAACGTGGGGAAATACCATACCCCAAGGTAAATCAGTTGGGCGGCCCCATAGTTCACCATTGATAAAGTTACCGATTCGTCCAGCAGCTAATCCCAGTGGAACTAGAGGTGCTATAAAATCAGTCACTTCAAAAAACCGGTGCTTAATTTGGCGAGCATATAACCACATTGCGACTAAAACACCTAAAAAACCACCATGAAATGACATACCGCCTTGCCAGACTTTAAAAATAGCCCAAGGGGTAGCAATATAATTAGGTAAGTCGTAAAATAAAACATATCCTAACCGACCGCCTAGTACCACACCTAAGGCACCATAAAAAACGAGATCACTCATTTGAGTAGGAACAATAATGGCGTTGGGACGTTGTGCGCGTCGTAGACCTAACCACCAGGCTAATCCGAAACCAATTAAATACATGACCCCATACCAATGTATCTTCAAAGGGCCAATTTGCAAGAAAACGGGATCAATTTCAGGATAAACTAACATAATAACTCTCTTAGAGCAGGAAAAATTTTATGGTAATACGATTATATAAATTAATAGTTTTAATCATTTTTTTAAGTTTACCTATTTTGACCATAGCAACACCTTCTGCCGTGGTTGAAGCCGTTCAGGCAAAAGCAGCCTTCCAACGTGAAGACAAAGAACAACTCTTGGTCCCAGGAATAAAATTATATACTGGTGATATTATCACCACCGGTAGCAACGCTCGAGTGGTGATACGTTTCCTGATAAGAGTCTCATCAGAATAGGTGCTCTTAGTCATGTCAAATTTGAGCAGTTAACTTTTCCAGTATCCAACTCAACCATTTTAACTGCAATATTCGATGTATTCAAAGGTGTTTTTCGCTTCACCAGCAGTCATAACGAATCGCTAGATGTCAAAATACGGGTTGGGAAGAGTATTAGTGCCGGAATCCGCGGTACTGATGTCTACACCCAAGCTAAACCAGACAAAGATTTAGTTTGTTTAATTAAAGGTCAAGTTAGTGTACAAGCGGGAGAGGTTACAGCAGTACTCAAACAACCACGTGAGGGTTTTATTGTTCCTAAAGGTAGTCCTCCTTTACCTATCAGCCAAATTTCAGAAGAAATATTTCAACGCTGGCTAAAAGATTCTGAAATCGATACGCAGTAAACTCTTAATTAGTGAACTGTTATCAGTTATCAGTAATAATATTTCGGTCGTTATCAATCCATAATTAACCATTATTAGTCACTCAATTACACTAGCATTGATAACTGATAACTGACAACTGATAACCACTAAAATGAGGGACATTCTCCAGATAAAGTTTTATTTTCAACTAATTGATTGTTATTAAACTGATAAATGTTACATTGATTTTGTATTTCATTTTCATATTGCCAAATATTCGCTTTTTGGTAGTCACTATCTTCATCATTGACATAATCTGGCAAACGGCCTTCACTTTTAAGAATTTTTAAGCGATCAGCTGTGCTTGTTGACATAATTTCTTGATATTCTTCTTGTTCTAAATCGGGTTCATTATCCGTGGTGTCCTTTTCTGGTTGAGCCGGTTTATCTTCTACGGGAGTGGAAACGATTTTATTCTCAACTGGTGCTGAGGGAGTTGCTGTGGGTGATTTTGAATTTGGTAGTATTGGTCCTTCTGAGCCAACTATGGCCATACTCGTTAGCGACGTTGAAATAGAAGGAATTGGCTTTGAAGCGTCAGTTTGATGAGCAAATACGGCATCACAATAGTTAAACCAATCTTTGATACTTTGATTCAAATTAATTTCTTTACCCGTATCCATATCAATGAGAGTAGCTTGATGAACTTGATTAACAATCTCAGGATAAATACCGAGCGCTTTTTGTTTAGCCGCAAGATAGTTCTCATACAATGATGAAACCGGAATAGTAGAATTATTGAGGCGACTAGCACAATATTCATTAATGGCTAAAACGACTTCTCGTTTAGCGGCTTCCTTGTTTTTCACGGATTCTTGACGCTGTGCTTCTTGTTGCTTTTGCCTTAGTTCTCGTTCTTCTATATTTTGTGTTACTATTGTTTCAGCTTGATTAACTTTACTAGGGAAATCAGTTTCACAATGCTTAAAGGCTTCTGAAAAACTTGTCTTTGCAAAAAAATTTCCTTGATAAAAACGCGCTGAAGTATTTTTTATGGTTTCATCATATTTTAAAGCCATATCACGGTTATATTGGTACCGTTTCCATAAACTTTTTAACACGCGTAGCGAACCTCTACTTTTAGGTATTTTCATTCGCAAACCGCGATCACAAGCTGTTAAAGCGGATTCAAAATAAAGAATAGCTTGTTGATTAGCAGCCATCACCGTCGTATTAAATAATAGTATCAATACTGTGGTCATCACAATTAGGGAGTGTGCAAAATACATCGTATTCTCCTTGAAAAATAATATGATGGATAATTAAACTTCAATAAGTTATATTCTACCTTTCCCTTGTTGTCCTCATTATCAGATTATCTTCACGTTAACTTGTCAGCAAATCTGTAAAAAATTATATTAATTATCTTATAGTTAACTCAGGAAGCTTTGAATATTACCATAACCGGATACACACCCGGTTAACTACAAGGAATTCGCATATCTTTTAAAACTTTTTTAACCGTTGGTAAATGTCGTCTACTCACTTCCAACGGTTCTTTAATATCTTTAAGTTGTAAGTACGAATGTCCGTGACTATCTTTACTTAAACGAACGATTTTTACCAGTGCGACTAGTGTACTGCGATGGGTACGTAAGAATTGACCGGCAAATTCTTTTTCCAAATCTTTAAGTGGTTCAGAAATTAATATCTCTCCCTCTTTCCAACGTAATACTACGTATTTTTGGTGAGCAAAAAAGTAATAAATTTCAGTTACCGGAATTAAACGTAGTTCACCGCGGAGATAGTAACTAATATGAGTTCGTGCCGCTGGTTTAGCCGTAGGTGGCTGAGATTGAGAATGAATGAGCGTATAAGCTCGTTTAAGCGCTTGTTCCAAACGGGCTTTATGAACCGGTTTTAGTAAATAATCAATGGCTTGGCGTTCAAAAGCTTCTAGTGCACGATCCCCGTAAGCGGTGATAAAAATCACCACCGGTTTCGGATGTAATAAAGCTAACTGTTCCGCTGCTTGGATCCCATCCATAGCCGGCATACGAATATCAAGCAAAACCAGTTGTGGTTGTTGGCTACGTGCTATTAATAAGGCTTCTTTGCCATTACTCGCTTCTCCAATGACTTCTCCCATACCGATTTCATTAACGAGAGCACGTAACCGTTCCCGTGCTAATGGTTCATCATCGACGATAAGTATTTTCATCATAGTGATTATGATAAGGAAAAATAAGGCTAACTTGGTAAGTACCGGCCGCCGCTTGAATACTTAAATGGGCTTGAGTACCATAAAAAAAATGTAGCCGTTGTTGAATATTCTGTTGTGCCATTTGCTGCCCTCGATACGAAGAAGGTATATCGGGCATTGGATTGCTAATATTGAGTTTGATTTGTGAACCATCAAACTGCCCGGTGATTTTCAGGCTTCCCCCGGCCGGCAAAGCTTGTATACCATGACAAATCGCATTTTCAACGAGTGGTTGTAAACATAAAGGTGGTAAAATTGCGTCTGGAGGTAAACTATCGATTTGCCAAATCAAATGTAGTCGGTCAGCCAAACGTAATTTCTCAATGTGTAAGTACTGTTGACACCATTCTAATTCTTCTTGCAAGGTAACACCATTTTTAGCATCAATTAAACTTGCCCGAAATATTTCAGCAAAATCAATAATTGCTTGCTCAGCTTGTTGAGGTTGAGAACGAATTAAACTAGCAATGGTATTCATACTATTAAATAAAAAGTGGGGACGAATCCGTGCTTGTAATGCTTGAATCTGGGCATAAGCAGTGGCTTCCGTTTCTTGTTTCCAAAGATACTGCATATAAAAATAACGTAATACAATGGCACTCAACAGCGCGCTCATACCCAGGTTACGCCATAAAAATAATGATAGTGATGTGTTGGGGTGAATCCGCAATGATTCTATTGGTACCATGACCAACTGATAAGCCACTTCACTGATTAAACCGGTGACCACTAAGATAAGTAAATAACTCAATAACCCAGCTAATTGATTACTCAATCGACATAACCAGCGACGAAATAAACACAGCAGACCCATACTGATAAGTGTAATCCATTGCATGAATAAAGATATCAGTGCTAAATCGGTAATGAGATCTTTCTTAACATATTCCCAATCATAGCCGATTTTACTCAGTGGTGCTAACGTCAACACAAAGGCTAATAATTCGGTTAAAATAATTCCTAAAAATACAGTGTATACTTGGCAAAAATCCGGTAAAAACAAATTATCGGCTACGTTGGTTGAATTAATCTTGTTCAAGGTATTCATTAGCTAATAGTATAATCTGGAGTAAACCAGCAAAGCCAGTCATAATTATACATGCTCGTGACATCAGTTAAGTTATGTCATAGCTAATTTCACCGATTCAGTAATTAGTCGCTCAACATCAACTGCAACCGTCAAAGTATGTTCCCCACCACCAAAGATGATGCCTTTTAAAGGCGTCACATCGCTATAATCACGTCCCCAAGCCGTGGTGATATGTTGACAAGTTGGGATCTGATTATTAGTGGGATCGAAATCTACCCAACCATAATGAGGAACATAAACCATTAGCCACGCATGAGAAGCATCACTGCCTTGTAATTTCTCTTGACCGGGTGGTGGTAAGGTTTCCAAATAACCACTCACATAACGAGCAGCTAGTCCCATTGCGCGTAGACATCCTATCATCAAATGGGCAAAATCTTGACATACTCCTCGTCGATGTTCTAATACTTCAGTTAGTGGTGTAACAATTGTTGTGAAATGAGGATCATAAGTAAATTCTGCATAAATACGGTTCATTAAATGGTACGCCGCATCAAGTATAGGTCGTTGCGGGGTAAAAGAAGGAACTGCGTAAGCCTGTAATAAATTATTCGTCGTAATAAAGGGCGAATCCAGCACAAATTCTCGAGCTGCCAGCACCTCCGGTTCCAAGCTATTTTGCAATTGATCTCGTACTTGTTCCCAAGCAGGCGAGTCAGTCAAGAAGGGAATGAGTCCACTATGTTGAATTTCGACTTCACTGGATGCTGTTACCGTCAATACTTGATGAGGTATTTGAATTGAGAAATAAGTAACCCAATTACCAAAAAAATCCTGGTAATTTTGCTGTATTGCCGGTAAGGGTTCAATTCGTAAATGATGTGAAAGACATTTTTGCGTTGTATCATCACGGGGTATTAAATGGGCTTCATTATGACATAAAGAAGCTAGTTCATTATAGTTGTATATAGTTTGGTGAGTAACACGATATTTCATTTCATTCTGATTAGTAAACGAGGATGTATAACTATCTCATTATTAAAATAAATGGGACACCAGTCCATCGGCAAGTTTGGGTTCAAACCAAGTGGATTTAGGTGGCATCACTTGTCCCGCGTCGGCAACAGCCATGAGGGCTTGTAAACTAGTTGGATAAAGAGAAAAAGCCACCGCCATTTCACCACAATTAACTCGTTTTTCTAATTCAGATAACCCTCGAATGCCACCCACAAAATCAATACGCTTATCACGACGCAAGTCAGTAATCCCTAAAATAGGAGTTAATAAATGCTCGGTTAATAAACTCACATCTAAACGAGCTACCGGGTCATGAACAGGAATTTTATCTGCTCGAATAGTTAATCGATACCATTGTCCATTCAAAAACAGACCGAATTCACCACTTTGTTGTGGTTTGATTGCTTGGTTACTCAGACTGATTTCAAAGGCTTGATTAACTTGTGATAAAAATTCCTCATTGGTTAACCCATTTAAATCTTGGACAACTCGGTTATAATCTAAAATCTGCATTTGATTATCTGGGAAAATAACCGCTAAAAAGTAGTTATAAGTTTCTTCACTGGTTGGCTTTGATTGTGGATAGGGAGGATTAGCACGTCGTAATGCAGCTACTCGCGAGGCTGCAGCGGAACGATGATGACCATCAGCAATATAGAGACAAGCCATGTTATCAAAGGTCGTGGTGATGAGATTCATCATATTAGAGTCATCTACTAACCACAAAGTATGTACTATGCCATCATCGGCGGTTACATTGATAATCGGTGGTTGGTGGAGAATCCATTGTTCAACCAAATTATCGATAAGGGGATGATGTTGATACGTGAGAAAAACTGGTCCTGTTTGTGCATTAAGCGCATCAATTTGACGAACGCGATCGTCTTCTTTTTCTAGACGTGTCCATTCATGTTTACGAATTCGATTGCTATCATAATCATTGACATTAGCAACCGCTACCAGACCAATTTGCTTATGGTTGCCCATTGTCAAACCATAAAGATAATAATAAGGTTGAATATCCTGTTTGAGGATACCAGTATTGATTAGCCGTTGTAAGTTTTCTGCACCTTTGGCATAAACCAATTCACTGTAAGGATCAGTGTCAGGTGGTAAGTCAATTTCTGGTTTGGAAATATGCAAAAAGCTCCAAGGGCGTCCTTGAACACGTTGGCGTGCTTCTTCACTATTAAGGACATCATAAGGTGGTGCAATCACCTCAGCAGCCTGCGTTGGAATGGGACGTAAGCCAGCAAAAGGACGAATAAGCGACATGAATAACTCCTTAAAAATAAAACTGAACCAAACTTGTTGGTAAGTCGTGTTAAACTAATCATGGGATTAGTTAGATTGCAACCCCGGATTACCCTCAAATGACGTTAACAAATGGGGAAGCTTAACTTAACAAGTTTATGATTTAAATAAATTAATTTTTTATACCTGATTTGTTTATTGGATATTTTGAACTATGCGTATCAATCGCACTCAAGATCCCGTGTTGAAAAATAGAGTTATTTTTACTGGTGAACCTCATCCAATTCGGTGGTTAATAATAATTGGCGTGGTAGTTATGATGGTGTCATTTGCTACCTGGGCTTATTTTTATCTTCCATGGCCTGCTGAGACCACTGCCATTAAAATTTCTCTAGTTAATCAGACGGTTGAAGTACATTCGGTAGCTGTCCCTAACCGGACACCGGCTAACGGAGATGATCCGGTTAAATTTGAACAACCCAAACTAATTGTCGTTCCCCCAGTTACCCAAACTAAGAAGCAATCAATTGCTGATGATAAACAGTCACTCTCGTCTGTAGAAAAGCCCGTTGTTCCCCGGTTAAGTTCTAATTTAACTCATTCTTCTACTGTAACCACAAAAAGAATGGAATCTCCACCAGAATCAGCGCAAATAGCTGCTCTACCAGAAAAAACTACTTTACCATCACCTCAGGTGAACTCGGTGGAGAATGAAGTTGAAAAACCAGTCACACCCGCTGTAGAAACCGTTGTTACCTTAGAAAAGAGTATTCCTCCAGTTGAATCCCCGGTTATGTCTAAGCTGGCAACCGATAAATCAACCCAGATAGCTAAGTTATTAGCTCAAGCGCAATCCCAGCTTAAGCTCACTCGGCTTACTTCACCCCAAGGTGACAATGCCTATGAAACTTACCAGATTTTGCGCAAAATTGCACCACCAGAAGCCGATCCTATATTAGATAACATCATAGCGTGGTATTATGAACAAGGTCAAAAATATCTCCAGCGAGGTCGGCTAACCGGTACACCAGAAAATAATGCTTATCAAATGTATCAGAAAATTAAAGCGATTGCGCCTAAACATCCCAGTGTAGCACAATTACTTCAAGGAATTATTGAGCAACTCCAGCAGCAATTTGAGAAACAATTTCAACGTCAACAATTTCTAACACCGGCTGGCTATAATGCTTACACTACTTATCAAGAACTTCTTAAAATAGCTGCTCATCCTCAAGATACCCAACTGTTGCGGAATAAAATAGTTAAACAATTACTGCTTGAGGCAGATCGGCAACTAACTGAAGAGAAATATACCACACCTAAACAGGATAATGCCGTAGATACCTATCAAAAAATTTTGGCGATTGCACCTCAGCAAATTGAAGCACAACAAGGTATCCAAAAAATTATTCAGGAATATTACCAAAAAGCTTTACAAAAACAGCAAGAGGAACATTATCGCAGTAGTTTAATATGGGTCAACCGCGGATTAAAAATTGCGCCAGATGATCCCCAATTAAATCAATTAAAGCAAGATCTTGAGGATAACTTGTCTCCTTAAAGTAGACAAAATAAGTCACCCCTGATTCCTAGCGAATAATAATAGCTTAGTCCTGGTCAAGTTAGGCGTCATTTGGGGTGGGTCACTTTTCCGATTTTTGATGATAAGGTGTGCTAATATTATGACTTATGATTCACAATTACGTCAGCGTATCGCACAAACCAGCGCACGTTTAATGGTGCAAGAGGGTATAACCGATTACCAACAAGCTAAACATAAAGCGGCTGAGCAATTAGGAATACCTCACACTCGCCATTTACCCAGTAACAGTGAAATTGAAGCTGAAATTCTTATCTATCAACAATTATTTCAAGCAAATACACAACCCTATCGTTTACACCATATGCGAGAAGTGGCTTTACAAGCTATGCAATTGTTTGCTGCTTTTACACCCCGTTTAGTTGGTTCGGTTCTTCAAGGAACAGCACATCAATATTCTGATATTACTTTACATTTATTTACCCATTCTTTTGAAGAAGTGGCTTTATTTTTATTGGATAAAAAGATTCCTTATGATTTAACTGAGCAGCGGTTTCGTTTGCCACAGCTCGTGAGTTTCCCAAGTTTTCGCTTTATGGCGGGTGAAGAAAGTATTGTATTAATTGTTTTTGGAATCGATGACATTCGTTGGTCACCACCCAGTCCACTTGATGGAAAACCGATGCGTCGCGCCGATATTCGTATGGTAGAAAAATTATTAGTCGAACCAGAAGTATAACTCAATTTAATTCACGAAAATTGCTATAGAACACCTATGTCATTGATCAAATATTTCCTTAAAGCCATTGGTACAGTTATTCGCGATCATCATATGAATTCTTTGGTAACGGTTGGTGCGAAATTTTGTGATAAGTATTTGTCCTATTATTGGAATCAAAAACATTATAATATGAACAAAAATGGAGAGTTATTTTTATTACAGACATTAGTTACCTACTGGCATCGTTCCTTTAGTTATCCCATTACTGTATTCGATGTTGGTGCAAATATAGGCACTTACACCCAATTAGTGCGAACGAATTTTCAAAATAGTATGATACATTGTTTTGAGATTGTTCCTGACACCTATGCAACCCTAGTAGCCAATTTGTCAGGGAGCAATAATATTGTTATTAATGGTTATGGACTCTCTAACAGGGAGACTTTCCTTTCAATAAGTTGTCATGGTAAAAATGATACTCAAGCCAGAGAAGCGTCATTACTTTCTGAACACCAACATAAAACTATCATCTGTCCGGTAAAAACCGGCGATGAGTATGTTACCAGCCAAAATATCGGATTTATTGACCTACTCAAAATTGATACTGAGGGGCATGAAATGGCCATATTAGAAGGGTTTAGCCAAACTTTTTTTCGTAATCAAATTCGGGTTATTCAGTTTGAATATGGAACAACTTGGATTGCGCCAAAACGCTTTTTGCATGAGGCTTATGCTATTCTTGAACCCGCTGGGTTCCAAATCGGACGCCTTTATCCAAATGGGGTATTTTTTAAATCTTATAATCGTTTAGAGGATGATCATTTTCGAATGGGAAACTACGTTGCAATTCATCAAACCGAACAGTCGCTTATTAAGGCTCTTAATTTGAATAACCGTGGTAAAAAAATAAAATAACGGTCGGTGTAAATAGGTAATCACTTACCTATAAAAATAAATGCAATTTATCAAAAATGTAGTAACTCATACTAATTCGCTAGAATTAAAAGTATGTTTTGAGATAGAGAGTAATCGATGACTGACTTCGAGTGGGTACAATGGCTACTTTTTATGCTATTTTCTGCAGTTCTACCAATAAGATCGATTATTCGGTATGTATTGAAAGGAATCAATGAAGGGAAACCACAAGATACCTTTCCTCGCCTGGATGAAGAAGATTTTTACGAAAGACATTATTCTCAACTTTATCGCCCTGGAGATCGAAAATATAATAAGATTATTGAATTATCTAATAAAGCGAGATCTATCAATTAAAATGATAAGCTGGAATTCAAAGTCGCAATAAGTGAGGTAGAACAGTTGTGGTTACTTATTTATGATGCCTATTCAAAAAATTTTGAACAATCAATTACTCAATAAAATCGTTATCCTGACTATGCTAGTGAATGGATTTTTGTTTTGGAGTTTGCCAGTTCATGCCGTTGATTCTCCCATCAAAAACGACGAAGTCATTATTTTCTTACCGGAGGTAGGTTATCCGCTTGCAGATGGTAAACAGTGGGACTTACGTATTCATGGTTGGATATATGAACCCGATTGGAACAGTGATTTCAGTATCGCTTTTAGAACCCTGTTTGGGTTGGAAGAATACCAGTTAGAAGAAAAAAAGTACGAATCTATTACTGAAGAACGCCGTAAATTGTTTTTTGTCGATAATGAAGGCGGTAAACGCATTCCCATTCGTATTGGCGCTAAAACTTTTGTCCTCGAGCAATCCGGTCGTAACGGACACTTTTATGGGAACTTGTCAGTCACTGCACAAGAAGTTGAACAGTGGCAGGATAAAACAACTCATACTATCCCATTTACAGCAATAACTCGCGAAAATGATAGTAGGCAGTTTTCAGGAAAGATTTATCTGCTTGATGCTAAGGGAATTTCTGTGATTTCTGATATAGATGACACTATCAAAGTGAGCGAAGTACATGACAAAAAGGCTTTATTAGCCAACACGTTTTCCCGCCCTTTTGTTCCCGTGCCGCAGATGGCTCAATTTTATCAGCAACTGGCTAATCAAGAACCCGGGACGACTTTTCATTATGTATCAGCAAGTCCTTGGCAATTGTATCCGGCTTTAATAGAATTTTTAGATACTTATCATTTTCCACTCGGCAGTTTTCATTTACGGTTTTTTCGCTGGAAAGACAACAGTTTTTTTAGGTTGTTCCAATCATCCCAACCGCACAAGATCGAAATAATTGAACATCTGTTACAATGGGGTCCACAGCGGCGATTTATTTTAGTGGGTGATTCTGGTGAAAATGATGCAGAAATTTATGCGATGATTGCCCGTAAATATCCTGAACGTATCTTGCGTATTTTCATCCACGAAGTACCGCGCCAAAATGGAAATAAACTAGATTACCTAGCAATCTTTAAAGGGATACCGACAGCACAATGGACCGTGTTTACCGATGCAACACGCTTATTAGCCAAATAGGGTTAGTAGTACATACAGAATGAGTCAAGGAGGGTAAATTTTTTTTGCCCACTAAGCTGATAAAATACCAAAATATTTGCATTGTTATCCCACCAAAGTGAGACAAATAAGAAGACATTTGCACACCCTGCCTAACCTGAGTCTGACGTAAGCCTTGCCCAAAATTTTACTTCATGCCTAACTTAAAGCGAGTGCGGTATTATCCTCATCTAGTATAACCCAGTCTGTACCAATGCCCGTTCTCAAATTAAGCGAGGTTTTTTTAACGTTAACCTGGTGCTAGCGGTTCGCTCACGCGAAGGTGTTTCTTAACCTGCGCTGATAACGACGCTCAAGTCATTGGTCAATAAAGGGTAAGTTAATCTCATCCTGCAATTTTATACACTACTCTTTGACCAGACTGGTATAGATACCTTGGTTTGATTGAAAAGGTGGAGAGAAAGGGTTGAACTACTCTCTTCCTTTTTTAACCGGTGGTAAAGCAAACCAGTTCCACCATACAATTTTCTTAACCAAAAATTTCTTGGCTTTACAATCTACAACTCGCTATAAGTTAGCATATAATTCCAATTTTTTGCTGCTATTGAATCCCGATTATTGAATCCCGATTGTGGTGATTAGAAAAATAGTCTTTTCTAATTAATTTATTGTTTAAAGGAACTAGAGTCATAATGACAGACTACACTGATGTTGATCCTCAAGAAACGCAGGAATGGTTAGAGGCGTTAGAAAGTATTTTGGCGAAAGAAGGCCCAGAACGAGCACATTTTATTTTAGAATCTCTTATTGATAAAGCGCGCCGCTCGGGTACTTATCTGCCTCACCGGGCGACTACCGCTTATGTCAATACGATTCCGCATCATTTAGAAGAACGCAGTCCAGGGAATCCAGAGTTAGAATGGAAAATTCGTTCGTTAGTCCGCTGGAATGCCATGGCGATGGTGGTACAAGCGAATCGCCAGAGTACGGAATTAGGTGGACATATTGCCTCGTTTGCTTCGGCAGCTACTTTATATGATGTGGGTTTTAATCACTTTTTTCAGGCGCGTTCCGTTACCAACGGCGGTGATTTAGTTTATTTTCAGGGTCATTCGGCACCCGGTATTTATGCCCGGGCTTTTTTAGAAGGACGTATCAGCGAAGAACAATTGCTCAATTTTCGGCAAGAAGTCAATGGCAAAGGGCTTTCTTCTTATCCACACCCGTGGTTAATGCCGGATTTTTGGCAATTTCCGACAGTATCAATGGGCTTGGGACCAATTATGGCGATTTATCAAGCTCGTTTTATGAAGTATTTACACGACCGTGGTTTGGCCAATACCGAAGGCCGAAAAGTGTGGGCATTTACTGGCGATGGTGAGATGGATGAACCGGAATCACTCGGTGCCATCGCGCTGGCAGCACGAGAAAAACTAGATAATCTGATTTTTGTGGTGAATTGTAATTTACAACGTTTAGATGGACCAGTACGGGGTAATGGCAAAATCATTCAGGAGTTAGAAGCGGATTTTCGTGGTTCGGGTTGGAATGTGATTAAAGTGCTGTGGGGTTCTTATTGGGATCCACTGTTTGCCATGGACCGACAAGGTCTATTGTGCAAACGCATGGAAGAATGTGTTGATGGTGAATATCAAAATTACAAAGCCAAAGGCGGTGCCTATACCCGGGAACATTTTTTTGGTAAATATCCCGAACTCAAAGCGATAGTTGCTAAAATGACTGATGAGGATATTTGGCGGTTGAATCGGGGTGGCCATGATCCGCATAAAATTTACGCCGCTTATGCCGCTGCAGTTAAACATAAAGGTCAACCCACCGTTATCTTGGCTAAAACGGTTAAAGGTTATGGCATGGGCATGGCTGGTGAAGGGCAAAATATTACTCATCAACAAAAGAAAATGGGCCAAGATGCGATTCGTGCTTTTCGGGATCGGTTTAATATTCCCATTTCAGATGCACAGTTAACTGAAGTTCCTTTTTACAAACCACCCGCTGATAGCCCAGAAATGCAGTATCTGCATGAACGGCGTCAAGCATTGGGGGGCTATTTACCGGTTCGGAGCAAGATTGCCACGCCGATTGAAGTCCCCGATTTAAGCATCTTTGAGAATATGTTAAAAGGTACGGGAGATCGAGAAATATCAACAACTATGGCTTTTGTCCGGATGCTCTCCGCTTTGACTCGGGATAAAAAAATGGGGGAATATGTCGTGCCAATTGTTCCCGATGAAGCACGAACTTTTGGCATGGAAGGGTTATTTCGGCAATTAGGGATCTATTCCTCGCAAGGGCAGCTATATGAACCCCAAGATGCTGATCAAGTCATGTATTATCATGAGGATAAAAAAGGTCAAATTCTAGAAGAAGGCATTTGTGAAGCGGGGGCAATCTCTTCTTGGATAGCAGCAGCGACCGCTTATAGCAATCATGGTATTAATATGGTGCCATTTTATATTTACTACTCCATGTTTGGATTTCAGCGAGTCGGTGATTTAATCTGGGCCGCCGGTGATATGCAAGCGCGGGGATTTTTAGTGGGCGGCACCGCTGGACGGACTACTTTATCTGGCGAAGGACTCCAACATCAAGATGGACATAGTTTAGTGATGGCAGCGAATATTTCCAATTGTGTGGCTTATGATCCTACCTTTGCTTATGAAATGGCCGTTATTATTCATGATGGCTTACGAAGAATGTATAAAGAACAAGAAAATATCTTTTATTACCTCACTGCCATGAATGAAAATTATCTCCATCCCGCTATGCCTGAAGGGGTGCAAGAAGGAATTCTTAAAGGCATGTATTTATTCAAAGAAGGCGTTAAAAAAACCGGGCCACGGGTGCAATTATTAGGCAGTGGTGCGATTCTTCGTGAAGCCATTGCCGCTAGTAGTTTATTAGCTGAGGAATTCAATGTCACGGCTGATATTTGGAGCGTTACCAGTTTTACTGAATTGCGCCGCCAAGGTTTAGAAAGTCAACGTTGGAACATGCTTCATCCCGAAGCGGAACCGCGTGCTTGTTATGTTCACCACTGTTTGCAAAATCGACCCGGTCCGGTGATCGCTGCTACTGATTATGTCAAACTTTATGCCGATCAAATTCGCGCTTGCATTCCTCACTCTCATTACTACGTCTTAGGAACCGATGGCTTTGGACGCAGTGATTCCCGCAAGCAACTGCGTAAATTCTTTGAAATTGATCGTTACTACATCACGGTTGCTGCCTTAAAAGGTTTAGCCGATATGGGCGAAATTCCCGCCACTCAAGTAACTGAGGCCATCCGCAAGTACGAGTTGGACGCGGATAAACCTAACCCAATGACACTTTAGGAGGGAAGCCGATGGCATTGCAAGCAGTTACCGTACCTGATATTGGCGATTTCAAAGATGTACCTATCCTAGAAATTTTAGTCAAATCGGGTGATTCAATCACCATTGATCAATCCATCATCACGCTCGAAAGTGATAAAGCCACGATGGAAATCCCTTCTTCCCATGTTGGCATAGTGCAAGAGATTAAAGTCGCTGTTGGTGATAAAGTCTCTGCCGGTAGCGTTATTTTAATTTTGGATACTACCACCGAGATAGTAGCAGCGGCTCCCAGCATGGTAGAACCGGTCAAAGCCGCTACTATTCCTTCATTACCAACCCCGCTTGCGCCTAGCAGTAAAGATGCCGTTCGCAACGCACCAGCAGCTACACCTTCAATGATGACGGATTTAAGGCGACCCAAAAACTTACCGCCACCCCCTCTACAATCCGTCGCTGAACAACCTTTTACTAAGCCTCATGCTGGTCCCGCCGTTCGACATTTAGCCCGCGAATTAGGCGTTGATCTCGCCAGAGTCAAAGGTAGTGGACGTCACAATCGAATTTTAAAAGCGGATGTCCACGATTTTGTTAAACAAGTCATGAACGAAGGTAGTGTTCCGGGATTAGCGCTACCCCTGACTGGCGGCGGTATGGGCATTCCCGAAATCCCGGCGATTGATTTTAGCAAATTTGGTGATATTGAAATCCGGCCACTCAGTCGGATTCAAAAACTATCGGGCGCTAGTTTACATCGCAGTTGGCTTAACATTCCCCACGTTACCCAATTTGACCAAGCCGATATCACTGAACTAGAACAATTTCGGCGCGATTTAGCAGCGGAGAGTGAAAAACGTCAAGTTAAAGTAACCCTGCTGAGTTTGCTATTAAAAGCCGGCGTGGCAGCGTTAAAAGAATTTCCTACCTTCAACGCTTCGCTGGATAGCAGTAAAGAAAACTTAATTTTGAAAAAGTATTATCACATTGGTGTCGCCGTTGATACGCCCGATGGCTTAGTAGTGCCAGTGATAAAAGATGTTGCTAACCAAGGACTGTTTGAATTAGCTATGCATTTACGCGATCTCAGTCAAAAAGCCCGGGATAAAAAATTATCGCCTCACGAAATGCAAGGCGCTTGCTTTACCATTTCCAGTCTCGGTGGCATTGGTGGTACCGCCTTCACCCCCATTATCAACGCCCCTGAAGTTGCCATTTTAGGGGTATCACGTGCTCAAATGCAGCCGGTCTATCAACATGGTGAATTAGTTCCGCGTTTAATCTTACCGCTCTCCTTATCCTATGATCACCGTGTCATTGATGGCGCACTAGCCGCACGCTTTACTCAATACCTCTGCTTCATTCTTGCAGATGTTAGACGGTTGTTATTGTAAAGCTAACAAACCGGGTGAACCAAACTTAGCGTTGAGTTCACCCATATGATTATCTATTGGTAATGCCTCAATGATAAATTGAACCTTTCGGTACTTAAAAAATATAAGTTTACACACCGTCTTGATGTTCTTATATTATGGACTAAAATAACGGTGAGCATAGCGTCTTTAATAAATAAACCCGCTGAGTGGTCAATCAGGACATCTTAATTTTTTAAATAACATAGGGGAAAATAATGTTAACTCATAAAATTAATAAACAACAAGGTTTTACTCTCATTGAATTATTAATTGTTATGGCTATTCTGGGTATGTTGGCTGCAATTGTTGGCCCCAGTCTGATGGGTAAGTTTGGTGAAAGTCAGCGTGGTGCAGCCAAAACCCAAATCGCTAATATTGAAGTTGCGTTAGATACTTATAAGTTAGACTTGTCTAAATATCCTGATAATTTAGAAGATCTCGCCAAAAATTCTTCAAGTAATCCGAGATGGCAAGGTCCCTATTTGAAAAAAGGGTTACCAAAGGATCCTTGGGGTTATGATTACCAATATCGGAAACCAGGCAATGAAGGACGTGTTTATGATCTCTATTCTTTTGGTCCAGATGGTCAAGAAGGCGGAGAAGGTGATAATGCTGACATTGTTAATTGGAAATCAGACAGTAAATAAATTTACATCAGCTTTTGCTCCTAAAAACCGACCTCTTTTTCAGGCTGGATTTACTTTACTCGAACTAATAATCGTTATGGCTATCATTGGGATGATAGCTAGTTTAGTTATTCCTCATATTGGCAGTGGTCAACTCACGCTACTCAAAGCACAAATGCGTGAAGTAGTTGCTGTACTCAACTATGCTCGGCGTTCTGCTATTGTTGAAGGTAAACAGAAAGTCGCTTCATTTTATGAAGGTAAAGAAAATACTGCAGAAAAATCACCTCAAAAAATGAATCCAGGACAGTGGGTTAGTCGAGGAACCACTTTACAATGGGGTGAGAAAACGGGTGAGGATCAACCGCCAGAAAAAGCAGAAAAAGGTTATCAAATCACTTTCTATCCGGAAGGTGGGAGTAGTGGAGGTGAAATTATTTTAGGCTACTTGGAGCATAAAGCGGTTATTCGGGTTAATCCATTAACCGGTAAAGTGGAGGCGGAAATTGTAGATGATAAAAATTAATACTCAACAACAGGGGTTTACTTTACTAGAAGTTATCATTGCGATGGCTATCGTCGGTATGGCATTGGGAACCATACTGGGTCTATTAGCGGGAAGCAAACGGTTAGCTTTTAAAGCAACCGATGACATTGAACGGATCTTATTTTTACGTTCAGCTATCAATGCGGCTCAGGTGCTTGAAGAACCAGAATATCCGGAGTTACCCAGCCAGTATAAGAAAAATTTAGCTATCAATACCGGTGAACCATTGGAGGCACCCGAACAGCAAACTGAAAAATTAATACCATTAGCTTTAGAACCTTATACTTTGCGAGATGAGGAAAAAGGGATAGAATTAAACACAGTACGACTCATCAAAAGAGATACCCCGCAATAATTAAAAGAAAATTGAATGTTTTTTAATTTGCAATTTAAATTTGCAATTTTCAATGATTTATTTTTATTTTGAGAAACCGTTGTTAACTAATCGCTATAATCAAGCTGGTTTTACTTTGTTAGAGTTAGTTGTGGCGCTGACATTATCTACTTTAATTATGTTAATGTTGGCAGTGGGAATGAATACCGTGGTTAATGATTGGACTCGTTCTCACAACTATCTCGATGACAGTTTAGATAGAATACTCATTTTATTACAGATTGAGCGTGCTTTAGCCGGTGCTTTTCCCTACACTTATCTTGATAAAGAGCAGGAGGGATGCGCCCAGAACCAATGTATTTTTTTTGAAGGCGAAGAACAAAAAATCGCTTGGGTATCAACTGTTTCGCCAGGACGACAACCCGGTCTGATGACATGGCAATTATTACCGAATGAAAAAGAGACCGGGGTAGAAATTCGCACGGTTCCCGCTTTTGCAACGGACCCTACGGAAAGGTTAGAAAAGGAGGCTATTTCGGTTACTGCTTTAGAGGGCTATAAATTGTCATTTGAATATCTCTATGTTGATGAACGGACAAAAACCGATACCAAATGGCTAAAAGAATGGTCAGCTAAAAAATTACGCGGTCTACCTTGGGCAGTACGAATACTGTTGGAACATGAAAAAACCCGACTGAACAATCGGTGGAGGTTATTGCAACTATCCTCGCACATGGCGATCCCATTAAACCCTAAATGATTGTTGATTGGAGTGGTGGAAAGTGAGCCGCATAGTGATCTATCCATTCCAAAGCCGCTTCTTCAATACTTAATACCCGCCCTTCTTGTTCAAGTCTATTTTGATAATTAATAATCTGCCAAATTTGTTCAAGCATTCGTGCTGCAAAAGCGTCATGAGTGTTCATCTCCTGATCTCCTTAAGTGAAGTGGTTTGATTAGAATGTTTCCATTCAGAAGATTAATTAAAAAAACAGCAAAAATTCTACCAACCGAATAAAAGTACATTATTCTTTTCTAAAATACAATCCTAAAACCTTAAAGATTTTAAATCATTTTAGAACAATTATTTATAATCTTCATAAAAAATCGTCGTCATCGTCATTCCATTCTGAAGAAACTATTTCACGGATCAGTTTTTGATAGATTTCAATCTGACAGACTTCTTCTACCACTTCATTTTGCAATTCTAAAAATTGCACTCCAACTTCAAAGTGATCGCCTTTGTTATGGCACCACACGACTTTTCCTCGTAAGATAATAAGGGGTTCCATCAGGACACGGATAGCAATTAATGAATCGATTTCCCAAGCAACTTCAGAATCGAATGCTAAACCACCTAAGCCAACATTATTTAATTGTTGAATATTATGCTCAGTTTGGCTAAATTCCCACACTTCAATGGGTACAGAAGTTGGGTGTCTAACATATTTTCTACCTTCATGCATAATCATAAATTTATTTCCTTATTTCCAAAATAAAATAACTCAGCAGATAGAAACTTCTTGATAGTTATTTTTAATAAAAGTTTGTGGTTACCGAGCATATAAGCCAAATTTACTTTAAAAAAGGCTGTAACAACATTAGCCAATTTATCAACGAAGAAGTTGTCAACTGAGGTTACTACACTTAATATTAGTTTCGGTGCAAAGGATTCTGTTTCCTAATTTAATTTATTCGCAATTTCAATTTATCTCTGCTATTTGTATAATAGTACCAATTTGTTGACTACCTGTATAGATTAACTCATTTGTTTCGAAAAACCCAAATTATAGCCCTATTGATTGCCAAAATATCTTGAACCCGTTCCAAAATAGCGGTGAAATTTTTTAACTCATTGACTTAACTAATTTATATTTCATAGCATTTCTCCGAACATCATAGCAGTACCACAATAGTAATAATTAATATATTATTGGCTATTATAGGTAGTTTGATAGTCCTATTATTAATTTCTAGATTAGTTTTTACCACTGATAAGCATTTTTTTAATTTAAGGCTTATTTTGCTTAGTTTTGAGTAGGCAATTTATTGAAAGTAATTATTTATCTAGTTTAGTATCTCTTTTATGATTTCTATTGATTATTTATAATATAGTTTATAAGTTTATTAGTTAATTAACAAAAATTATTTTATCTCCATTTAAAGACGGGTTTAATCTTAAAATAAAGTTAAAATTTTTTGATTTAAATCACTAACATTTAATGACTAAATCATGCTAGCTTAATTAGCAGCAAAATTTTTAAATACAACGCGTTATAAGATTAACACTGATAGGGAAAACTAATGGGATTATTAGCGGGAAAACACGCTTTAATTGTTGGATTAGCAAGTAATCGTTCCATTGCTTGGGGAATTGCGCAAGCAATGCACCGTGAAGGTGCACAACTCGCTTTTACTTATCAAAATGATAAACTAAAAGAGCGAGTCGAAAAAATGGCTGCTGAGTGTGATTCCAACATAACTTTACCTTGCGATGTTGGGAGTGACGAACAAATCGAAGCAGTCTTTACTGAATTACAAAAATCTTGGGATGGTTTAGATGTTATCATTCACTCCGTCGCTTTTGCACCTAAAACCGAATTAGAAGGTACTTTTTTAGCTAATGCGACCCGTGAAGGTTTTCGGATAGCACATGATATTAGCTCTTATAGCTTTGCTGCTTTAGCAATGGCGGGACGGCGTATGATGGCAGGTCGTCAATCAGCTTTATTAACACTCACATATCTTGGCGCTGAACGAGCTATTCCTCATTATAACGTCATGGGTTTAGCTAAGGCGAGTCTAGAAGCCAATGTTCGCTACATGGCGTACAGTCTAGGTGCAGAAGGTATTCGAGTGAATGCGATTTCTGCCGGACCGATTCGTACTTTAGCGGCGGCTGGCATTGCAGATTTTCGCAATATGTTAGATTATGTTGAAAGAAATGCACCTTTGCGACGCAATGTTACTATTGAAGAAGTGGGTAATACCGCCGCTTTTCTTTGTTCTGATTTAGCGTCGGCGATTACTGGGGAAATTATTTACGTTGATTGTGGCTTTCACATTACTGCTATGGGTACCTCTTAATCAATTTTTATTAACCAATCACTTAGAGGAGAATTCGACCTTGACACCTGATGAGAAAAAACAACAAGTAGCCAGAGCGGCTTTAGAATATGTCGTTCCGGGGACAATAATTGGTATCGGCACCGGTAGTACCGCAAATTACTTCGTTGATGCACTAGCCCATATTAAGAATAAAATTGAAGGGACAGTAGCGAGCTCCAATGCCACAGCTGAACGCCTTAAATCATATGGTATTCCGGTATTTGAACTGAATAGTGTAGATGAAATCTCAGTTTACATTGATGGTGCAGATGAATCTAATCGCTATTTACATCTGATTAAAGGCGGTGGTGGTGCACTAACGCGAGAAAAAATCGTGGCAGCAGTCAGTAACCGCTTTGTTTGTATTGCTGACGATAGTAAATTAGTTGATGTTCTTGGCAAATTTCCATTACCGGTTGAAGTCATCCCGATGGCGAGAAGTTATGTCGCTCGCCAATTGGTCAAACTCGGTGGTAAGCCGGTGTGGCGTGAAGGGGTGACGACAGATAATGGCAATGTTATTTTAGATGTCCATCATTTAGAAATCGCCGAACCGGTCAAATTAGAAAGTGAAATTAATCAAATTGTGGGTGTGGTTACCAATGGTTTATTTGCTAAAAGACCAGCAGATATCTTATTATTAGGCAGTGATACCGGGGTGAAAGTATTAGATTAATTGATTTTTCCTCTCTCTGGATGGGGAACTGAAATTATCCCTATCTACCTAAGATGAGTTACTTAGTTTAGGTCAACGTGCGGGGCCGCCGCATTAAAAAGGTTATTTAAACTGCAGTCTAAAATTTCGTAGGGTGGGCAATGCCCACCCTACCAGAGCTAACAATTAATTACCGTTTGAAAGTTATTTTATACCGTTTATCTTATTTTATCTAACTAATAATTTAATTTATTGCAATTATAAAGTGATGTATATTTGTTTTAATATACAGAAACTCACTTAACCAAGACCAAATGGTTAAGTGTCTAAAAGAAAAGGTAGGGATTTGCCAAAAAGCAGATACATTCTTACTTCTTCTTTCTTAACTGTGAATTGAATGACCATTCAGTCGATCATGGTAAAAGGAGAATGTGATGAAACAAACCAGTATACTGTTTACAATAGCCATATTGTTATATAGTGCTTCAAGCACTTATGTCCTCGCTGAAGAAGAATTTAATATCTATCCCGGGATGTCAGATAAAGAGATCATGGATATCCTTGCCCAAGTTGACCCCACTCTCGAAGTAGATGAACCCGTGATTGCAGAAGATGAAGTTGATAATTCGACAAGCGAACCTCAGGGATCAGACCAGCTTGCCCCACTACCCAGTTATATCACAGTAGATGACACACACCCAGTGAACAAGCCCGGTTTATGTCCTAATCACCCCCCATTTTTCATGACTGGTGGTGAAATGGCTGAATTTCCGGTGACGGTGACTTTTGGTGGTGTTAATCCCCCTCCTCCTGTGACAGTTCCATGGCAATTGTTTAATATTAATGGTGGTAAAGCCGTAGGAAAGGGTTGGTTCTTGGTTGAAACTGGTGATACCTGGACTAACCAATGGAAATTATATACAACTGTACCTATAACACAGATTATACTTGAGCCTTTACAGAAGGTTGGATCACCCAAAGGTGTTTTTGATATACGTGGTCCAAAACCATTTCCACCAGGACATACGCCAGGTTCTGCTAAGGGTCGACCAATTGATCAAATTAGGCCCACCGGTGGAGAAATTTTTACAGCAATTTATAGTGAGCCAGTGTTAATATCTGGGCATAATCCGCCTACAAACGTTATGGATGATCCACATGACCTTTACGGTACTCTAACAATCAATTTCAATGATCCAAACGGAATTGTAGGATTAGGAAAACTTCCGGCCTTTACTTTCTTTGCCGATACCGATTGCTTACCCGTTCAAGAAGTGCTCCTCAATTCTTATGAAAATGGCACTCTTAACTTCACTGTAGTTGGCGAAGGGGCAGTATCTATCATGGAAAGATCTGAAGATGGCGTAAGTTTAACCGCAGTACAAGGTCCATTCACCGTCGAACGTGGCGAGGGTCAGAAGACTTTCACGACTCAATTTACTCCTCAAAATGGTTATTGTTATAGCATGATGGATGTAGATAACCTAAACATAATGACACCAGAGCATTGCTTCTAGCAACAAGTCCATTATATAGAGCAACTATGATCAGGTTTAGGGAATAGTTGCTCTATAAAAGATAACTAATATCAGCTAAGTCTTTGTCCCATCAAGCAACCTCGGGTAGGCAATACTTCACTGCCTACCCTACTTCAATTTCCAATTTCGGTGTTGTATGTGTATCCAACCTCCTTCCGATTTCTGTCAGACTTCGCTTAATCCGATTCTACTTTTTTTAAAATGCTGGACAGTTGTTTTCGTCAAGTAGAAAGTATTTGGAATATGCTGGAGAATTTAAGTTCAGTTAATAACTGTTATGTCATCCAAAGTTGCAATCTGCTGTTATAGCAAAGCCGGTATAAAATGATTCTACTAAAATCAGGAAAGGTATTAAAAAAACCGAGCTTAACTTTTTACCATTTCTCATTTTGAATCGTTTTATACTAGTTTTGCTATACTACTGGTAGTTTGAATTTTGCTATGTTCAACCCAATGAGACTTGTAAAAATTAAAAAAAATAGCTAAATTAAGTTCATTATCCTTATTATCTAGTTATTTAATCCATGATAGTACCCGACATCTAAACTATTCCGTCTGTTGACAAGCCGAGCCGTGGGGAAAAGCGCTTACTACAAGCCGATTAGATTATTGGCTATACGATCTAAATTTTAATTAACAACCGTAAGTTAATAACGATATGTTTAATACTATAAAAATATTTATAATTGGGTTACTTTTACTTATTACAATTGGCTTATGGGCTAGTGACGAGAACATTTCTTCACCTATTCGCCGTATGCCTAGAATTATTGGTGGTCAAGATACGCTGGTGGGTAAATGGCCATGGATGGTATCGATACACTTGTCCGTTGATAAGAGCAGCTTTTGTGGTGGCTCTCTTATTCATCCTTATTGGGTTTTAACGGCTGCACATTGTGTAGAGGGTTTACAATTAACTGATCCCCCCTTAAAAGCCGAAGAAATGTTTGTGGTAATTGGTTTACATCAACAAAGTCACTTAGAAGAAGAGGGTGAACAACGGCAAATCACTCGAGTTATCCAACATCCCTACTGGAACCGACTCCATCCGAGTTGGCCTTTTGATATTGCGTTACTCCAATTAGCTAAACCGTCAAGGCAATCTCCAGTTAAAATTCCACTTAAAATACCTCATTCACTGACACCAGCGCAATCCGTTGTCGCTTTAGGTTGGGGTTTAACCGACGTTAATGATGATAATTCGGTAGCAGATGTACTTCAATCTGTTGAACTTCCTGTTATTTCTAATACAACTTGTCAAAGCGCTTATTTAGGCGAACGTGAAATTACCTCAACTATGCTCTGTGTTGGTTTTGCTGATGGCCACAAGGATTCTTGTCTTGGAGATAGTGGTGGGCCATTAATCTTATTTGAAGAAGGTCAATGGCAACAAGTGGGCATCATTAGTTATGGTGGCAAACAACATGGTCCACGATGTGGTGGTCCAAATGCTTATGGTGTTGCAACCCGAGTATTTGAACAGTTAGATTTTATAAAACAACAAGTTCCTTTGCCAATTAGTGGTGCTTATGATGGGGTTTGGATCTCGCCGGAATTACCCAATCAATTTGTGATAGTTAGAAATACCCTTGACACTTTTGCTTTAGCCTTTTTAGATAATGCTGAGCAACGCTGGCAAGCGTTATTGGGATTAACAGATTATCCCAATACTACAGTAAGTAGTTTGTCTTCCTTGCCCGACACGGTAATAGCAACATTTAGATCGAATGTTACTCCACTACCACCAATTAACCAAGCTACTTTAGAGATTATTACTTGTCAAACTGCTGAGGGAATTCATCATGATAACTGCTTTTTATCAGCAGGAACTTTTTTATCCTTAAAGAAACTCTTTTAATCCGTTTTTTTTAAGTCAGATAGAATTTCTAATGAGTTGGCAAAAGATCGCTAACTTACTTTTACTCAAAATTATTTTTGTCGGGTTACTTAGGATGGTTATAATTCAGTCCAGTAATAAAATGGTTTTACTCCCATCAATATTGTTGCTCTGGGGTTACTTCTTATTAGCAAATGCCGATACCACCAAAAACGCTCAATCTCAAGTTCAATCAACCGATAAGGTAGTCCCCCAGTCAATTGATAACCCGGAAAAAATTACTACAGTTGCTAACCAAACAACTTGGACTTATCAACAAACTATCCATCCTCATTTGAAAAGGATAATTAGGTTTATTGGTTCAACCAGAGAAGAAGATATTGCTAACATCAATAAAATTGAGCTTTATAAGGCCAATGAAGTTAACCCGATTCAAATTATTCAAGTACTTGACACCAAAACTTGGTTTGATGGCGATCAGTTAAATTTAAAATTTGAAGATATGAATTTCGATGGTTATCAAGACTTGCGTTTAATGGCTGATGTTGTCGCTGGACCGATTCCTTACCGATGCTGGTTATTTGATCCCCAAACCGGTCTATTGGTAAAAAATGAGGAATTAAGTGCTTTAACTTCACTCGAAGTCGACTCTAATCATAAACGGATTATCTCTTATTGGAAAACCAATGCTCTCCGTCAAGGAACCAATTATTATCAATTTATTGCTGGCCAATTAACGCTGATTCGCCAAGAAATAACCGAATATTCAGCCGAAGAAGATAGTAGCTATCAACTAACGGTTTTAGAACGGATTGGCAATGAAATGAAACTCGTTGAACAACAACAAGTACCAGCAAAAAATGAAACTAACAATGCCATCGATGTAGCTTCCCCAATTAAGAAAATGTGGCAAAATCTGGATAAAACTAAAGGTAATTGTATAGAAGAAACTTTACCCACGAATAGTGCTATTCGTCATTTCTTTTGTCAGATTAAAAAACATTTTTTTGACTATGATCGACTGCAACAATTAGCGGATATACCTATTTTCATTAAAGGACCACATTCAGATAAACAACTTAATCTGGAAAATGAATATCAATTTGGTTATTACAATAAGGCCTTTGTTACTTGGTTAAAAGATAATTTTATTCCGGCGGCGTCTGATCAGATTTTTAGAAAAGCAACCCAAGTTATTTTTGATAATAATGTTAAATCGATAGCCAGAACTTTTTATCTGGTCCATGAATTATTATTTGACGATTTAGCGTATTTAAAACAAGAACAAGCGACTTATTTAGAACTGATTCGTACTCATCAATTACCAGCGCATTATTTTCTAAAATATAAAAATTTTAAGGATTTAAAAGCTAAAGCCTATCCAGAAAGAGAAATTGCTATTGCTGTGGCTTTTTGGATCAGACGTATGATAGATGGTACTGCTGACGAATTTTTCGCTGGTCTTAAATTACTCATGATGACTTATGATACTCATTTTACCGTAAAACACGCTCATCGCTCTCCCCAGTGGACTTATCAAAGCCCACTTTATATACAACCACCAACCTTAACTTTTCAGTTGTTTAACCGCACGGTTAAAAAGCCAACTGCGACAACCGAAGAGAATGAGCCAATTGAAAAGATTGAAATCTATCAGAACAATGACATTTATCCTTTCCAAACGATTCAAGAACCTAACATGATAAGGCTAGAAGACGATGGATTTGATACAGCAGATATGAATTTCGATGGTTATCGGGATCTTCGTATTGCTAGCACGGATTCTGCCTCATTCTATTGGTTATTTGATCCGCAACAGCAACTTTTTATCAGAAACAAAGCACTTGAACAACTTGAACGGACTTATGGTATTCCAGATTTAGATGATGATTTACAACAGCTTCGATTTGTTTGGCGAACTGGCGATGACCTGGATGAAGACACCGGTATTCATGGTGTTAATTATTATCAATTTATGGCGGGTAAGTTAATATTAGTTCGCCAAGAATTATATCAAGTTTTTTGGGAAGTTTCTGAAGAGGATAATATTTTTGAAGAGCTAAATAATTTTGGAGAATTTACCATTGTTACTTTATTAGAAAGAGGAGAAGTGATTGATGACGAAATGAAAATTGTTGAACAGAAACTAGTTCCAGGTAATTTAATCCAAGAAAAGTTTGCTCCGGAAGATGAGGAAACCAAGACAGTTAATCCCATACCGCTTAAGAATAATGTGCTTCTAGTCAAGAGAAAACTTAACAGATGGAGTAAGTTAAGGCGGGTGCATTAGCGAATGCATCATGTACCATGCTAGTGAGATTTCAAATGAGTCGAAGCAACTGTTGGAATCCCGGAATTGAGAAAAATTCTGATATATTTCTCGGTGGTTGACGAGTATCGGGTTGTTGAATAGCAATTAACCAATTAATACCGTAATTCCTTGCGGCACGCAACACCGGTAAACTGTCGTCTATCAGTAACGTATGAGCGGGTTGGTAGCTTTCTACTTCTTGGAGAGCTTGCCAAAAATCGGGGTGCTCCTTAGGAAATCCAAGGCTATGTGAAGAAATAACTTGATCAAACCAGCCGGCGAGACGAGTATGCTGCATCTTAAGTTCTATCCCTTTGTGGTGGGAATTGGTAGCTAAGATAACTCGCTTACCCCAACTACGCAGGGTTTGGAGAAACTCCTGAACATGGGGATGTTCAGCGATGAGATAAGCAACCTCTTTGCTTAATTGTATGATATCTAAACCTAAAGTTTCTGTCCAATAATCGAAACAATACCAGTTGAGACTCCCTTCGACTTGACGATACCGATCCAATACTTTTTCTTTAGCCACTTCGATAGGTAAATTTTGGTATTCGGCATAGCGGCGTGGTACATGTTCCAACCAAAAATGGTTATCGTAATGTAGGTCCAACAGCGTACCATCCATATCAAGCAAAACAGTCTCGATTTCTGGCCAGTTGAGTCGGTTTATCATGTCGTTTTTCTCAAATTTTTGGAAGTGGATCTGACCAAAATGTTCATTTAGATTAGCGTGTCGGACGCACCTACACCGCATGAATACTTTTCAAGCATCTAAATTAACAACAGCCAGCGCATTTTTCTCAATAAATTCTCGGCGCGGTTCCACTTGATCTCCCATTAAAGTCGTAAAAATATCATCGCTGGTGATAGCATCCTCAATCCGAACTTGCAACAAATGACGAGTTTCAGCATTCATCGTGGTTTCCCATAACTGTTCTGGATTCATTTCACCTAAACCCTTATAGCGTTGAATATGTATGCCTCGTTGTGCCTCAGCTATTAACCAATTAACCGCTTCTTTAAAATACTGTATGGGCTGTTGCTTTTCACCGCGTTGAATATAGGCGCCCGGTTTTAACAAATTTTTCAGTTGGTTAGCTAAAGTCATTATCGCTTGATATTCTGCGGTTCTAAAAAAACGGTTACTTAAATTATAAATCGTTTCAATGCCGTAAGAGAATTGGGTAATTTGAATAATAAATTGATTATCTTCTTCAAATGATTCAACCCTAATCTGATAATAATGATGAGGTGCTTTCTCTAATTGGTCAACTAAATGATCTACCCAAGCTTGAATCTCAGTCTGATTTTGCCAATGTGCCGGCTCTAAAACGGGTAATTCCATCATCGTTGTTAAAACTTCCGCCGGCCATTGGCGGGATAAACGGTTGATAATTTCTTGAATTTTAAGATAATGTCTGAATAAGCTTGCTAATTCTGATTCACTTAATGGTACGGTTTGTGGGTCATTAAATAATTGCGCATTTTGCAAAGCCAAGGTCATTAAATATTCATTGAGTGCAATCTCATCTTTAACATATCGTGCTTGTTTACTTTTAGTGACTTTATACAACGGTGGTTGCGCAATATAAATATGTCCTCTTTCAATGAGTTCCGGCATTTGCCGATAAAAAAAAGTTAATAATAACGAACGAATATGACTGCCATCTACATCGGCATCAGTGGCAATAATAATGCGATGATAACGTAATTTGTTGGGATCATATTCATCTTTACCAATTCCGCAACCTAACGCCGTAATCAAAGTTCCTACTTCCACTGAAGCTAACATCCGATCAAAACGTGCTCTTTCGACATTAAGGATTTTACCTTTCAACGGCAAAATAGCTTGATATTTTCTATCCCGCCCCTGTTTGGCTGACCCCCCAGCACTATCACCTTCAACAATAAATAATTCCGATAAACTCGGATCTTTTTCTTGACAATCTGCTAATTTACCTGGCAATCCCGCAATATCGAGCGCGGTTTTCCGTCGCGTCATTTCCCGCGCTTTCCGCGCCGCTTCCCGAGCACGCGCCGCTTCAATAATTTTGCCAGCGATATTTTTGGCATCATTGGGATTTTCTAATAAGAACTCATCTAATTTATCGGCTAATACCGCTTCAACTACCGTTTTTACTTCACTTGATACTAATTTATGTTTCGATTGCGAAGAAAATTTTGGATCAGACATTTTCACCGATAAAACTGCAGTCAAACCTTCCCGGATATCATCTCCGCTGGTAATCACTTTGGCTTTCTTAATAAAACCTTCTTTTTCTAAATAATTATTAAAAGTACGGGTCAAAGCGCCACGAAATCCTGCCAAATGAGTACCACCATCGCGTTGAGGAATATTATTAGTAAAACAAAACACCGCTTCATGATAAGAATCATTCCATTGCATGGCGACTTCCAACGCGATTCCCTCTTTTTGGGAATTAGTATAAAAAATCGTGTTATGCAAAGGTGTTTTATGAAGATTGAGTAATTTGATAAAAGAACGGATTCCACCTTCATCTTCAAAATAATTTTCTTTACCGGTGCGTTCATCGAGTAAATGAATCCGCACCCCGGCATTTAAAAAAGACAGTTCGCGTAACCGATTAGCAATAATGTCATAATGAAATTCAGTATCACCGAAAATAGTAGTACTGGGCTTAAAGCGAATTTCGGTACCAGTTTTAGCTGTTTCCCCAGTAACCGCTAGCGGTGCTAACGGAACCCCTAAATGATAACTTTGTTGGTGGGTTTTACCCTCTCGATGGATAGTCAGATGCAATTCCTCCGACAGTGCATTCACCACCGAAACCCCGACGCCATGCAAACCACCAGACACTTTATAAGAATTATCATCAAATTTACCACCGGCATGTAATACCGTCATAATGACTTCAGCGGCAGAACGACCTTCCTCTTGATGAATATCGACCGGAATACCTCGACCATCGTCAATAACCGTAACCGATTGATCACGATGAAGTTGTACCGTGATTTTGCTACAATGACCTGCCAACGCTTCATCAATGGCATTATCAACCACTTCAAATACCATATGATGTAAACCAGTACCATCATCGGTATCACCAATATACATGCCCGGTCGTTTTCTAACGGCATCCAGTCCTTTCAGAACCTTAATATTACTAGAATCATAGGTTGTTCCCGTCATAGCTTCACCCAGAAAGTTAAAATAATGTTATTCTATCATTTTTATAAACTCGGTGGTTAATTTGACCGAAATTCTTTAATTTTATGGAATTAGCGATTGTGCTAAAATGTAGCCCGGATGTGGTGTAGCGAAATCCGGAAATTCAAATTATCTAATATTTTGTAATATACTCAACCAGGTACACCGCAATCGGGGTTCATCTTATGAATGGTTCCACTGAAATAAAACTGAGTCTTCTCGACAACAGTCACGCTTTCATGCGTGAGGCAGTTGCGTATGCCATCTCGGCTAAAGACGATGCTCGGAAGAAGTGGCAATTCGCCATTCTCAATTTAGTACAATCTCTCGAATTAAGCCTCAAGTCGTTGCTTTTCAATATTCATCCAATTCTAATCTTTGAAAATATAGATAGTCCAAAACACACGGTGGGTCCACTTCAGGCTCTTGATCGTCTGAACAATCCTACTATAGGAAATGTGGTATCTTCTAAAGTAGAATGGCAGCGTATCCAGAAGGCTATAGAGCTTCGAAATCAGATGACTCACTCTGAATTTATACTGCGACCTGAGTACGCCACTGCAAAATTCTTCGAGTTATTCGCCATTGTAGTTTATTTTCAGGCTCAACATCTCAAAATTGAGGTTGAAGCGATCATTCCAGAAAGTACCCTGGATGAACTTCTTGCCATTGAAAAAGCTATTAAAGAACTTGCAGAAAAAGCCAAGCAACGAATCACTGATGAAGGGATTGATAGTGAATTAGTATACGAATGTCCGAATTGCCAGAATTATTCTTTCGTGATTCAGGATGACATAAATACATGCTATACATGCCGTTACACGGCAGAGACATTTGAATGTGAAAAATGTGGAAAATTCTTTTTTGAATGGGAAATGGAGGATTTTTCCAACGAATTTGATGATGATTATGTTGACGGCGAAGGGGTAGTATACAACAATTACGGGTATGATTATTATAGTGCCTGCACTGAGTGCGTTGCTATCATCAAAGATGATATAGCTGAACAACAGATGGAATATGAGCACCCTTCCAGAAATTTTTAGAAGATAAGATGAATAAAAAAATAGTTTACTTAAAAAATACTGAAAATTCTGGAGGGGGTACTTAGATATAGCAACAGCACGATAAAATGATCTCTCCAATCGATTACCATTCAAATGGTTGGTGCGTTACGGCTGACGTCTAACGCACTCTACTTGCTATACGGGTTCAATTCATTTTAGTGAATGGAGTTGCAGTGCCAATTTTTTAAAAATCCGAAAAACAATGTCACATACAACTTATGGTGAGCTTTATGCTTGAAAATACTCAGGTTATAGCAGAGCCGGTGGAAGAAATGCCTTCACTAAATCACAGTTATATTTGTGCCCAAGTCATGCGGCAACTTTTGCAAGATGACTCCATACAACCATTGCCAGAGTTGACTTTAGATATAGACAACGGGCTTACACCTGACATATCTGTATTCAAAAAAGAAAAAATACAACCTAATTTTTTTGAAGATATATTAAAAGTGAAAGACCTACCCATTTTGGCTATCGAAGTCATTTCTTCAAGTCAAAGTATTCAGTCAATATTAGAAAAGTCTAAACTACTAGTCAATTCTGGAGTTAAGACAGTTTGGACTGTAGAACCCTATGGGAGAAGTATTTTTGTGATTAATAAAGAAGGAAAAAAATTATTTCATGAAGATATTGTGGAAAGTGAAGGAATAAAAGTGGATTTTACTAAGGTGTTTGCTTAATCGCTAACTCTTCATCATAACCCACGTCGCCCAGTAAGGTGCGTTAACGAAGCGTAACGCACCTTACTGGTTAGCTAATTTTAAAGCAACGATAACAGACAAGATTGATTTATATTTAGCAAAAGGAGCAAAAGAGGTCTGGATTGTTGATGAATCAGGAAATATTAAAATTTACACCCATGAAGGTGTGATAGAACGGTCCAATGTGATGAAAGTATTTCCTAGGCAAGTAGAGATTTGATTTTACTTAGTGAGTGCTTTATTCGTCGTTATCTATGGTATTGGTAGGTTGGGAATTTTCTGGCAGGGTGGGGAGAGGTGCAACTACACGAAGATTAATGTCAATTAATATTTTATTTCTCTTAACCATTTCTATATTAACAACTGCTTGAGCAGGTAAGGTAGCTGTTATTTGCCTTTCTTTAAAAGGCTGTTCATAACCGGCTTCTCTTAACCATTCACAAATATCACGCCAATTACCAACGTCTTGACTTTCTTTATTAAGTAAACTTTTAATATATTGGTAAACCGTGCTGCTTAAATCCACTTCGACACTATTTTTGGCTTTATTTAACTTGTCAGCAATTTCAGCCGGACTATGACCGCATAATAGTCCACGCAAATGAGCTTTTTCGGTTGGAGTCAAGCGTTTGCCTTTAGCAGAAGCCAGGTCTTTATAAAGTTTATTCAAATCAAAATAAGTTTCCGCTTCAGCAAATTGGTCATCAATAGTTTTGGTAGGGTGGGCAATGCCCACCCTACGAAATTCTAAACTTGCCTGCAATACCCTCACCTACGTTCAAAAATAAATGGCGCTCGGCAATCAGTCCTTTCTCTCGTTCCCACGCTGGAGCGTGGGAACGAGGAAACTTATTTTTCAATGAGTTAAATATGTTAGCCCTTAATTGGCATTTAAGTCTATTTTAAAAATTTTGGAATAGTACCAGCCCAATACCATATCTTCCCCATGATAAAATTTCCAGAATAGGATATTCTATTTAAGTCCTTTTCACCTGTTAATCAAGAACGATAACTATGTTGCTTACCAAAGACTTATTTATCTCCTACGGTCGTCGCGAAAGCCTTGGTTTTGTGGGACGCTTACATCAACAACTTAGATTCGCCGGTTACGAAGTTTGGTTTGATAAAGTTAATATTCCTGACGGTGAAGACTACGCCGAACGAATTCATCACGGGATTGAAACCGCGCATAATTTTGCCTACGTAATGGCACCACGTTGTTTGATTTCGCCTTATTGTTTGATGGAATTAGAATATGCCCGCCTGTTGGGTAAACGGGTGATTCCGTTAAATCAAATGGTGATTTTCCAAACAGATTCGTGTGAATTATCCGCTGGTGACCAAGCTGCTTTACACCATTTCTATATGCTTCATGGCGTTTCCGACCCAGATTTAAACACCACGCAAGCAGTACTAAATCGTTCCCTCGCTTTAATTGGCCGAACTGACTGGTTAGATGCCAAAGAATACCTGTCAACTGAAGACTGCATTGAACTAGCCACGTGGGCACAAGGTTATGAAAATCATTGGCATAAACACGATAATTTAGAATACTTAAAAACCTTTGAGTTTCCGGTTTTTGGCAAAAATATCGATTCATTAGCCAGTATCATCGAACGGATGCAAATCGTATTAGAGCGGCACAAACAGTATGTACAGCAACACACCAACATTTTGCTAGAAACCTTAACCTGGGAACGCCACCAACGGCTGACACGCTACTTATTAGTAGGCAAAGAACGCTTACAAGCAGAAGATTGGTTACTAACCGACTTCGTCGCCGGCGAGCAACCTCCTTGTCAACCAACTGATTTACAATGTGAATTTATCTGCGAATCCCACAAAAACAGTTTCAACATGATGACTCACGCTTTCATTTGCTACGATGTAGCCGATAAAGCGATTCGGAACGAAGTGGTGCGGCTGTTAGCACGTCATGCGATAACGACTTGGCGACATGACTATGATATTCAAGAAGGCTCTGATTTTGCGCGGGCGATTGAATATGGGATTGAAACGGCAGATAATTTTCTGTATTTCCTTTCACCGGATATCACTCACTCAGATTATTGTCGGAAGGAACTTGAACACGCGCTACAATACCACAAGCGCATTATTCCGTTGCTGATTGTGCCAACACCAGAGCAGGAGATTTCTGAACCTATTCGTGCGTTACAGTATCTTGATTTTACCCAAGGGATTGATATTGATGCCTTGCTGAAAATTATGCTTCATGACCAAGCATATTATGAACAGCACAAAGTTCTTCTCGTCCGGGCCCTGAAGTGGCAACAGGAAAACCACAAACCGGCCTTTCTATTGCGTGGTTATAATCTCAGCAGTGCCCTTATCTGGCTACGTCTCAACCAAGACCGTTTAGAACATCCTCCGACCGAACACCATCATGCTTTAATTACGACCAGTGAAGCCGCTAAAGGGCAATTAGGCACCGAAGTGTTTATTTCTTATTCGCGGAAAGATGGCGATTTTGCCAGACAGTTAAATCTCGCTTTACAAGCAGCGGGAAAACCCACTTGGTTTGACCAAGAAAGTATCAGTTCTGGAGTCGATTTTGAGCGGGAGATTTTTAAAGGCATTGACGGTGCCGATAATTTTATATTTATTATTTCACCCGATGCTGTGGGATCACCTTATTGTGAACGGGAAGTCAATTATGCCAGTGGCCAATGTAAACGGTTTATCTCTTTGTTGTGGCGAACCACTGCACCGACGACGATGCCGCCGGCACTCCAAGCGATTAACTGGATTGATTTTCAAAATACGCCTTTTGAGAAGGTATTCCCTGAGCTCATTCAGACTATTGATCTGGACAGAGAACATGCCCACCAACATACCGTATTGCAGCAACGAGCTAGCGATTGGGTAGACAATGATCGGAGTAAGGATTTTTTATTAAACAATACCGCTTGTGAGAATGCTGAGCGTTGGCAAGCAACGGCCTGGGCGAAAACTAAGCAACCGGCACCGACGCCGTTACAACAAGAATTTATCCAAGCGAGCCGCAATGCCCTTGCAGCGGCAAGAAAGGCTGAACATAGACGACGTAATATTATTTTAACTTCAGTTACGGCCGGGTTGATTATCGCGATTATTTTGTCAATTTTTTCTTGGTTTAAGATGAGAGAGGCTAAAGATAAGACTAAAGAAGTGCTAAAAACGCAATCGCTATTTTTATCCATTTTATCTAACCAAGAAACCGATCAAGGGAGTGCAACTAACGGTATTTTAATGGCATTAGAAGGTTTGCCTAAAGATCATGATAGACCTTACGTCATGCAAGCGGACGATAAACTCTATAAAGCGGTATTAAATTATACGGAGAAGATGTCAGAAAGCCAAATTCTGATAGGAAATAAGGTGGTGTGGAGTCCTAATGGTAAAACTTTAGCGACGATTGATACTGAGGGAGAATATGTATATTTATGGGATAGTCATGGTCAATTACTGCACGCCTTAATTGGGCATGAAGATAACGTTTTGAATGTACACTTCAGTCCTGACGGTCAAATGCTGGCCACGACTTCAGATGATAAAACCGTGCGATTGTGGGCGGTGAACAGTGGCAAACTGCTTCATACTCTCGCTGGACATGAAGGTGGGGTTAATAACGCGGTTTTCAGTCCTGACGGCCAGACGCTAGCTACGACTTCAGATGATAAAACCGCGCGACTGTGGGCAGTGAGCAGCGGCCAAGTGTTACATACCTTAACTGGGCATCAGGGTAAAGTAGTCAGCGTGGTTTTCAGTCCAGACAGTCAGATGCTGGCTACAGCTTCAATGATAAGACCGCCAGACTGTGGTCGGTGAACAGCGGCCAACCACTACAGATCTTAACCGGGCATCAGGATAAAGTAGTGAGCGTGGTTTTTAGTCCAGACGGCCAAACACTAGCCACGGCGAGTTGGGATAAGACCGCCCGGCTGTGGGCAGTGAACAATGGACAGTCGTTACAGATATTAACTGGGCATGAAGGATACATCTATGACGCGGTGTTTAGTCCCGACGGCTTGACGCTAGCCACAGCGAGTAAGGACCGGACTGTGCGGCTGTGGGCGGTGAAAAATGGCCGAGTATTACAGACCTTAGCTGCGCATAATAATAGCGTTTTAAGTGTGGTTTTTAGTCCCGACGGCCAGAAGCTGGCCACAGCCAGTTGGGATAAGACCGCCCGGCTATGGGCAGTGAACAGCGGCCAAGTATTACAGACCTTAATGGGACATGAGGATAGAGTTTTGAGCGTGGCTTTCAGTCTCGACGGCCAAACATTAACTACGGCTTCGGTGGATAAGACCGTGCGGCTGTGGACGGTGAACAACAGCCAACGGTCACATATTTTAATGGGGCATAAAGGATATGTCCATAATGCAGTTTTCAGTTTCGACGGCCAAATGCTAGCCACCGCTTCAGATGATAACACTGCTAGGCTGTGGGCGGTAAACAGCGGTCAACTGTTACATATTTTAACGGGGCATAATAGTGGTGTGGTGGGTGTACACTTTAGTCCCGATAATCAGACACTAGCCACGGCTTCAAACGACAGAACCGCGCGGCTGTGGGCGGTGAATAGTGGTAAACTGCTTCATATCCTCACTGGGCATAAAGATGGGATTCATAGCGCAGTTTTCAGTCCAGATGGCCTGACGCTAGCTACGACTTCAGATGATAGAACTGCACGACTGTGGGCGGTGAACAGTGGCCAACAGTTACAGGTCTTAACGGGGCATGATGGCAGTGTCTATGACGCGGCTTTCAGCCCCGACGGTCAGACGCTGGCCACGGCTTCAACGGATAGTATCGTGCGACTATGGGCGGTAAACAGCGGCCAACTGTTACGAACACTAACTGGGCATGAAGATGGCGTCTATAACGTGGTTTTTAGTCCCGATGGCCAAACACTGGCCACGACTTCAGATGATAAAACCGTACGATTGTGGGCAGTGAATAGTGGCCAACTATTACATATCTTAAAGGAGCATGAGGATGTCGTTTGGAATGCAGTGTTTAGTTCCGACGGAAAAACACTGGCTACAGCGAGTTTGGATAAGACCGCCCGGTTATGGGCGGTAAACAGCGGCCAACTGTTACATACTTTAACGGGGCATGAGAATATAGTTTGGAGCGTGGTTTTCAGCCCTGACGGCCAGACGCTGGCTACGGGTAGTGGGGATAATACCGTGCGACTGTGGGCAGTAAACAACGGCCAACTGTTACATACCTTAACGGGGCATAAGGACGATGTCCGTGACGTGGTTTTTAGTCCCGACGGCCAAACGCTGGCCACAGCCAGTTGGGATAAGACCGTGCGGCTATGGTGGTCATTCAATACGACAACGCCGGAACTCATTGATCATGCTAATAGCCTCGTACCCCGTTGTTTAACACCAACACAACGCCAAGAGTTTTTCTTACCACCCTCTAAGGCTGATAATTTGCTGGAACAAGGCAAAAAACTAGCGAAAGATGGGGAGATTCCCGCCGCTATCGCGCAATTTAAACAAGCCAAAGCACTTGCACTCTGCTTTAAATTTAATCCAGAAGCTCAAGCCAAACAACTCGCCGCCCAAGCGAGAATAGACCAAGGTAAGACTTGGGCTAAAGAAGGTAAAATTTCCGTTGCGGTGGCTGAATTCCAACAAGCCTTAGCTATAGATTCCCGTTTCAAACTAGATAACCCAGAACATTATGCCCAGCAACTAGCGTTTCTGACATTCATACCGACAGTGGAAAAACTTGCTCGGAAAGGAGAAATCGACGCCGCTTTAACTGAGTTTCAAACCGCCCAGCAATTAAACGTGGATTTGAAAGATTCTGTTGCTCAGTGGGCTAGACTTTGTCGGTATGGGAGTATTTATGGGCAAGCTGCTAAAGTGATGGTGGTTTGCGAGAAAGCCGTAGCACTTGCACCGCAAGAATGGAATGTTCGAGATAACCGTGCCTTAGCAAGAGCGTTGACGGGTAATATTCCAGGTGCGATTGCAGATTTTCAGTTTGCAATTGAAAAATCTGATGATAACGAATTTAAAAAGCAAAGGCAAGGTTGGGTTGAGGCGCTGCAACGGGGTGAAAAACCATTTACAAAAGAGGTGCTGAAGAAATGGTGTAATTCTTAGTTAGTTTTGGTAGTAGGGTGGGCATTGCCCACCCTACGAAATTCTCTCGTTCCCACGCTCCAGCGTGGGAATGTGTAACCACCCTGATTTGATGTTTGGCACAAGGTAAATTTTAGCGAGATGATTGGCTTACGTCGAACTCAGGCTATTGATACTCAATTGCGTTCAAGAATAAATGTTGCTCGGCAACCAATCCTTTGATTCTATTAAGGCAATGGCATTATTTTTACACAAGCACTACTTAAAAAGGGCGCATCTAAAATACCTACCGATTTAGAACGATAGGGTTGTAGATAACGGCTATAGCCGCTTAATGTTTGATAAGCAGAATCAAAATAAACAATGAGTTTACCATCCTGATGCTGAATCAACCAAGCGCAAATTGAGTATTCATCCACAACTGCTAGCGGACGAGTCAAACGACCTAAAAATTGGTATTGACCTTGGTAATCACCAAAATTCGCAATAGCTATAGTTGGCGTATTATTTTGTATAATACTGATATTATTACTTAATTCACGTAAATCATAAGCTAATCCAGCCGAGCGAACCAAGCTAATTGGCACAATGAGGCTAACTAAAATTCCTACGCTACTAATTAATAATATCAGTCGCTGCCGGAAATAAGCGATTGGCCACTTGAGCAACACACTCGCTAGTAGCAACAAACTGATCTCTGTGATGAGATTAATCGATGTCATTCCTTGCGCGAGGTATTTAACAAACCAATGGTGCAAAACTAATAATAGTAGCGCTATCAGTATAATTATCAAGCTCAGTAGAAGGGTGTCCCCATGACGATGTTGTTGTTCTAGGGATAATTGAATTAACAGATAAGCACTTAGCAAAGCAAAGGCTGGAAATAAGGGCAACAAATAGTGCGGTTGTTTCCCACTAATCAAACACAAGAGGGTTAATACCGGCAGTAACCAAGCTAAACAAAAACGTACTCCTTCATGATGAAAATGCTGCGGCAATTGTAACCACGCTCGCCACCAGGGTAACCAAAATAGCCAAGGAAAAAATAATAAGGGTAACAACGGGAAATACCACCATACGGGATGATTATGAGCAAAAGAGTTAACTAACCGATGCGCAGTTTGTCCCCAAAAAATGGCTTGTCGAAATTCTTCACCGCCCGCCACACTAGCCGGAATTGCCCAACTTAAAGCGATTAAGCTCCCTAGAACGACACTACCCAGCAACCCCCCATACCAAAAACGCCATGAATAAGCACGATGAGATTGCCACATTGGTGCTAATACCGCCACCGGTAACAAATGTAATAACATGACCGGCCCTTTTGTTAGGATTCCTAAACCCAAAGCTAAACCAAATAACCCCCAACCGCTTAGCGAACACTTTTGCCCAATCTTAAGTAACGCTACCAAGCCAAGCAAGGTAAAAAAGGTTAACAACATGTCAAACATCACTGCACTTGTAAATATGCTCCACCAGCAGCAACTTAACAAAATCCAAGTAGCATATTGACTAATCAAGGGATTTTTCGGCCATAATTGGCTGGCCAATTGGCGAGTGAGTAATAAACTGCCTAGGGAAAATAACCCCGGCAGCAATCGAGGCCACCATTCATTGACACCAAAAATGCCCCATCCCCAGTGTATTAGCCAAAATAGTAGCGGTGGTTTGTGATAATAAACTTCACCATTAAGAAAAGGAACTAGCCAATTTCCCCGATTCCACATTTCCCAAGCAACACTGACATAACGTGTTTCGTCAATAGGTAACAGGGGACGACTCCAAAGCGGAATGATGACCAATAGTAACCAAATACTACCCCATAATAACCAGTCAATTTGCCAATTTTTTTGCACAATAGCTCTTGTTAATGATTATTTAATTCTATAGATGTAGTCATTTGCTGGGCCATTCTAATTAAATGTAAGTTGCGTAAATAAATAAACACGCCAGTTAGCTGTCCCACAATAAAGACCGGATCCAGGCGATGAATGGCATAAACTAATAATAGCGTTGCACCAGCAATACTAAAATACCAAAATTCAATGGGGATAATACTTCGCTGTTGCCGCTCGCTTTGCCACCATTGCACTAGAAATCGTAAAGTAAAAAAAACCTGGCCGGAAAAGCCAATAATTAACCACCAGTTTTCACTATTCATGATTATCCTCAATTAATTCTGCTAAACAAACCCGACGTTGTAACCACATCACCCCGAATAGATCAATAATACCAACGCCAAGGCGATTAAATAAACCATATTTGGATTGACCATGCATTCGGGGACGGTGATTGACTGGCAATGAAATAATCTGGCCACCATTACGTAAAAACAGGGCATGTAAAAAACGGTGCATATGGTTAAAGTGAGGCAGCGCTAAAAAAGCCTGCCGGGAAAATAATTTTAGACCACAACCGGTATCCAGGGTATCGTCATGCAGCAAGTAACAACGAATCCGATTGGCAATTTGCGAAGATAATCGCTTAATCCATTGATCTTCGCGATGTTTTCTATAACCGGCCACCATTTGTAACCGGGGTGGACTAGCCGGATCTTGTAAAATAGCCACCAGATGCAAAATATCAGCAGGATCATTTTGTCCATCACCATCTAAGGTCACAATCCATTCCGCACGAGCTGCTTTGACGCCGGTTAAGATAGCTACACTTTGCCCATAAGAACAGCGGTGTCGGAAAATACGTAATTTATTAAAATTTCGAGCGACTTCTTGTAGATTTTGCCAAGTGGTATCACAACTACCATCATCAATACCAATGACTTCATAAGTGACTTGGTCTTCTAAAACACCCTGGATTTCACGGATTAGTGGAGCGATATTGCTAGCTTCATTATAGATAGGAATCACTATCGATAATAATGGGGTGGTATCAGTTGATTTTAAAATAGCAGGATTATTGAGTAAGTTAGGATAACAATTCAACACGACAATCGTTTTATCAATAAGTTAGGCATTATCTTCTTTATATCTACCCAGATAATGCCTTCCAATTAATTTTATTTAAAAGTGAATCCCCGTAATTCCTATTACACCAATAGCAATTAAATAAATAGCCACAATCAAATTTAATAACTTAGGTTGGACTAAGATAGCAACACCAGCGATAATAGCCAGTAAATATTCGAGCGTAATATGGAGTGTCATTATTTTTTCCTTGGATGAAAGCATGAACTAATTATTTTACACTAAAATCAAAATATTTTGATGGGTTGTAAAAAATTGTCATCATTGTTCCTTTATGATATTAGTTTTGGTAGTTTTGGTAGGGTGGGCAATGCCCACCCTACGAAGGTTTACTATACCGTAACCAAGAGAGGAACCCATCTTAATCGGTGATATTTTAGAATCTCACCTAACACCGAGAACAATTTTAACCACTCCTATATGAACTAGATTAAAAGGATACGAATCTCGCTATGGCTCCTTAATTTTCAAGAAAATTTATATATTAAGCAATAATTTACTTGACGATGCGGATGAGTTTAACTGCCGTTAATGCCACCATGTTTAACATTAAAAGTGAATACCTTTTATATAGATAATATTATTCCTTCCAAACAGATAAGAATTTTAAAGACGTGCTAATCAGAAAAATCCTGAATAATTCATTGATTTAAATAAAAAAAATAAAATAAACTCTAATTTACCGATTATCCTATAAAAAACACCGCTCATCACAAAATAGGCAACATTGTTTTCAACACTAAACTACGCTCAACAATATGGTAAGCGTGTCAATGTTTTAGAGGCAAGATAGTTAAAAGTAAGGGCTGGGATTATTTGACAACCGCTTTACTAATGTTAGAATGACGAACATGGGTGGAACAATCTATCTTGACTTTAAGCAAACACGAAACTTTGTTGTTTATTCAACAAAGCAATTCACAATATTTAGGATTTAGGAGTATTAACAATGCGACATAACAAAGTTCTCGGTCTGGCAATCGCCAGTGCCTTGGCTCTAGGCGCAAATTCGTCCTTTAGTGGTGAGTTAACAATAAAACATGTGAGTAGACCGGATACTTCGAGTTGTAATCCCATTAAAACGGGAGAGGCTGTCTTAGCAAGTGAAATTTTTTATTCAGGTGATCCGGTTGTATTCTCAACATTTACCTGCGGTAGTACAACACCAGGAGCAGATAATCTTGATAATTCAGGAGTTAATGGTCCTGCATTAGGCACTTATGATGATGGCTATTTTTATGCGGAATATAAATTTAACAATGATACGTTCGATACCGTTGCATTTTTAGCTGATTTCACGTTAACTAACGGCGCTAAATTTGGAGAAGACATTTCTTTAGCCAGTGGAAGCGATTTAGATTTTGTTGCTCATCCTAGTGGTTCTCACAGTGGCGTAGTTAAGAATAGTGGTGGAGCGATGGGAGATAGCCTTGTTACCTTTTATATTACACCGGCTGCTGGTGCGGGTAATAATTTTAGGACAGGTACAGATACTTTATTGCTACGGTTCAGTATGAAAAACTTGGGTGTCTTAGCCTCTCCTGATACAGAAATAAAAATGACTGCCAAGGTTTATGGTGATTTGGGTGGTGGTCGTCAATTTGATCTTGAAGCACCATCAGCAACCGTAGCGAAATCTGCTCGAGCCACTAAGGTCGAACTTGACGCAGCAAGTGGTACAGTTCAAATTGATGTAGCTCAAGCCAATAAGGCCTTTGCGGGAAGTGGCACGGCTTTCCTGAGCACAACTAAAGTCAAATTAGGTTCACTCGCTATTTCAAGCAGTGGCTCAGTTCTTAATGTAGATGGAACGCCATGGAATTTTAAAACGCATGCTACCGGTGCTACCGGAACATTAACTATAACAGATGCGCCTTTATCTGCGTCCTCAGAGCCGGGAAAAATTTTCATTGATCTCAATAATAATCAAGTATATGACAATGCAACTGATCTGTTGGGTACGATCAAAGCAGATAAAACCTCAGCAGAGTGGGTTTTGACTACAACTCAGTTAGGAGCAATTTATGATGCTGGTAAGGCCTATATTATACTTGAGGTTGATGGCGCGAATGCGATTGAGGAACAAAGTGAAGCCGCTAAAGCTCTCTTAACTGTTAATTATGGTGGAGGAAAGGAAGATCCATTTAGTCGTGATTTGATTCATATTAAGCGTAATGGTGTGGTGTGTAGCATTTACAACGTGCCTGCACCTGATGCAATGGACTCTGGTAATATTAGAATTACTAATACTTCTGGCAAAGACGGCACGATAGGTGGTACTCTTCGAGATAAAAATGGTGAGCCTATTTTTACTAATCGAATGTTGGTAGAGACAATAGCACCTAACCAAACGGTATATATAACCACTGATCCAAATATAACTAATGGTCTCCAACTAGATGGAATTGAAAAAGATGAAACCTGGACAACTGCCCACGGCACCGCGAGTTGGCAGGGCAGAGCTGTTTTAACCATTAATAGTGATGTAAGTTCACTAGAGATCTATGGTATGGTGCGTAATAAGGCAGGTGGCCCGCTCACTAATATGAGTGTTGGTGCTACGGGTAATGGATGCGATTAGTTTAGAGGAGAATCTACCAATGCGTAAAAATAATGTTTTATTAGCGGCAGCAATAACCGCAACCCTTATAGGGTCTATGAGTGCTTCTTATGCGGAAGTAGCAAATTATCCCCCGTGTAGCACTGTAGTTGCTGCATCTATTCCTTGTAACGCTCTGTTTACAGGCAATACTGATATTATTGGTGCGTCTATTGCGGGTATTGTTCCCATACCCCAACTCAGCCAAGGTGTTGTTTATGGAACTCATTTATTTGGTGGTAGCCTAGGTGATAATGTCCAATTACCCTCTGGAACTGATAATTATGCTGTTGTCCTATTAACGATTGAAGGGACACCATCTAAGCGGCTTCAAATTAGAGCTACGCTTGATGGTGCTCAATTTGTTGTTGGTAATGGTGTTACTCCTAATGAAGCAGCACCCCCATTCTTAAGATTTAAGGGGACAGGAACTAATCCTCTTACTGGACCTCAGTCTGATCTTAATGCTAGTTGTACTAGTAGTAAAACACAGTGTCAGTGGCAATTTGGTGATGACACCACTACTAAGCTTACAAATAAGGATGAGTTCTATATTATTTATAAACTTACCAAAGCCAAGGCAAAGTTGGAAACAGCGGGTGGCCAAGTAACTATGAAGGTAGATTTGGGTGTCGTGGGCAATTCAGAGATCATGGGTACTAAAACCATTACGGTGGCTAGCAGCCAAGAACCCTTCAAAGTCTTTTTTGAGGAAACTGGAAATCCCTATATCAAAATAGCGGTAGCAACTGAAAGTAAAGGCTTCGTTACACAAAAGCCAACGGCTTCACTTCCAGATGAAGAACTCCCTAGTGCTAGTGATGCGGTGTTTGGTTATATGTCAATTGTAAAGGAGGAAGGTGTAAAAATCGATGATGGTTACACGGATTGGACTTTAGGTGAGACTAGTGTTCCTACTTCTCTCGTGGATGACACAATCAAGACTACCTTAACTATCGATGAAGAAGGTCAATTTGCCGCTTCTCAGACCGGTAGTAACGGGAGTGTTTATCTCTGGACTAATAACATGACTGATCAAATAAAAGCAGAGTCAGTTCAGGAAACGACAGCAGTTTGGGAATTAAACGATAGTGAGTTAAAGACGCTAGTGGGTGAATGTGCTCTTCGTGCTAAAACGACTAAGTGCATTCCTATCGTTATCAAAGCTGATGGTACAAACATAATTAATGTACCTTCTGAGGGTGGCCCAAAAGCCGTGTTTAATCTCTCTTATAAAAAGCCAGAAAGTAAAGACGAAATTTTGTTTCCTGGGGCAGATGATCCAGAACAACGCTTGAGCAGATACCGCCAAGACGGCATTTCCTGCTGGGTATACAATGTGCCATCTTCAAATGCAATAGATCAGCTTAACTTGCGCATCATTAATGACTCAACAATTGTTCCACCAGGAGATGATTGCGTAAAAGGAACGTTGTATGATATGACTGGAATACAAGTAGGCACAGCAGCACTAGGATGTCCTGGACCAAATGCCACCCTATATCTCACCTCCGATGATATAATTGATAAAATGGGTCCATTGACAAGTGGTCGGGGCACAATGCTAATTACCTCAACCTTAGCAAAGATGGAAGTATTGGCGATGCTACGTTTGAAATCCCCCCCTTGTTTTAATAACGTACCGGGTGGTTGTAGTGTTCCTAATACCAACCCACTTACCAATCTCAGCACCGGCGCACACGGCGTATCCTGCTTCAATTAACTAACGGTTATTAATCCGCTAAAAACCCAAGGGTGGCTGTAACCAGTCGCCCTTAGTTTTTTTATAAAACCATATGGTTAAAGGTCCCTATCCGCTTTTAGGTCGAGGACATTCGGGTGGGCGTTTAGTTTGCGAAGCCTTTATTCGTAATGGCATCGCTATGGGACAAGTGAATACTGAGCGTAAAGATACTGATTTTTTTGCTATCACTAATCCCCGTATCCATGAAATTATCCTCAATGCCTATCAATACCTCCAAGCTACCACTGAACAACAAGTTTATTATCAGGATTTAATGAGACGTTGTGTTGAGGAATATCAGCAGCGTGAAATACCGCCAGCCGGTCCGTTTGGCTGGAAAATGGGTATAACCTTATTTACCATGCTAGTTGTATTAGATGCCTTTCCTGCCGCTAAAGTGATTCACTTGATTCGGGATGGACGGGATGTGATGTTATCTCGTTTGGAAGCACGATTAGGTGGTTTGAATCTCGCTGATCCCGTAAATAAATTAGTCGTTTTTGGGGATATCAATGTTGATAGTTTTGCCGGACAACCGTTAACACCAACGACTATCGCCGCACATCGAAATGAATTGGAAATGTTACATTGGGTTACCGCAGTTCGTTATGGATTACAAGGTCGTGCTTATCCAGATCGTTATTTGGAAGTTAAATATGAAGATATTTGTGCAGATCCGATAGCGGCATTCTGTCAAATATTTGATTTTATTGGAATTAATTTTAAAGCCGCTACTCAACAATGGTTATTAACAACGGTTCATGCTGACAAAATCGGTAAATGGCAAACGTTAGCGGCTGAGCAATTAGAACCGCCTTTGAAAATTGGAGAAGTTTTATTGAGAGAGTTGGGTTATTTAATTTGAATCAGCTTAATTTCTCGTTACTAGGTAACGTTGCTGCTATTAAGATGAGTGCGTTACGCTTTACTGCCATTAAGTTAAGCATTTCTTTCTCCCCTCCTTACCAAGGAGGGGAGGGGGTGGTTGAGAAAGTTTAATTTATTCAAAATGTTAACTACCACCCCCCGGCCCCCTCCTTGGCAAGGCGGGGGAGAATCCGGCTTAACTTAATGACAGAAGACCTCGTTTTACTAAAGTTCAATATATTTTATGAAATTCAGAGTCTTATCTGTTATTAAGCGGGGTGCGTTACGCTTCACTGCCATTAAGTTAAGCATTTCTTTCTCCCCTCCTTGGCAAGGAGGGGGAGAATCCGACTTAACTTAATGACAGAAGATCTAGTTTTACTAAAGTTCAATATATTTTATGAAATTCATAGTTTTATCCGTTCATCACGGCTAAAACCTAAGAGCGGTTTATCCCAATGACGTGTGAGTGCGATTACTTTAAACAGTTCGCCCATTTCACTCGGTAAAATAAGGGTCTTAGTAGCTTGAGCCTGTTGGAGATAAGCGGGCGTATTGTTTGAATCCAGTGCAGATAATAATTCAATTAAACCACAAGCCAATAAAAAATTGGCTTGATTGGTATAACCGGCTACAGATAAACCGGCTGCTATAGCCGCTTCAGCTACAGCCGTAAAATTAACATGAGCAGTTATATCTTGCAAACCAATCAAAATAAGTGGATCATCATGTGCGTAATGTTGATAGTGACACATTAAGGTGCCTTGGTGGCGTTGTGGATGGTAATATTCCCGCTGGGGAAAACCATAATCAATCAATAAGATTAACCCAGCTAATAGGCTATCGGCTACTGATTGTAGCCAAGCCGGTAGGGCTAAATTGATTTCAGAAATATAACCGACCGGCAGTTGATGGCGAAGTGACTCTACTGCGATTTGTAAAGACTGATTCGTTGTGGGTAAGTATTGCCAAACAAATTGACTATCTTGATAACTAACATAAAATTCGGTCACGACTTTTTCGTCTAGTCGAAAGCGATAAATGGGCATAGCATCTAGCACTTCATTGGCTAAAATAACCCCGGATAAAGGTTGAGAAGGTAAGCGATCTAACCAGTGGATCCGATTAAACAATTTAGGGATCTGTGTTTGTAAAGTTGTTTGCTGCCGCTGACGTAACTCAGCACTGACTTCTAAGATAAGATATTGATAAGGTAAACAATTTAAACGCTCTAATGCTTTTAATATTTCGGTTGCCATGACACCGGAACCGGCACCAAATTCTAAAATCACACTCTGATCAAAAGCTGCTAAAAAAGGTTGACATTGTTTAGCAATACAATGTGAAAACAGCGGTGAAATTTCTGGAGCTGTAACAAAATCTCCCTTGGTTCCAAATTTACGTAATCCAGCACTATAATACCCTAAACCTGGCGTATACAATGCTTGTGTCATAAATTCTGTAAAGGGTAACGCACCACCTGATTTTTTAATGGCTTGCATTATTTGCGCAACTAAACATTGGCTATGAGCAAGCGCTGCTTGACTGGGAGAAGGTAAAGGTGAATAAGACATAGTAAAATAAATTTAAGAATTAGCCACAATCAATTTTATACCATATAAGGAATTAAGATAATGCAAAATAACGGTTTAACTCGTAAAGTTGCTTTTATTACGGGTGGAGTCAAACGCTTGGGTGCTGCAATTGCACGCCACTTACATGCTAGTGGTATGAATCTCGTGTTGCACTACCGTCATTCAGAGACGGCTGCTCATGCCATCCAAGCTGAATTGCATAATCAACGTTCAGAATCAGTGCTATTATTACAAGCCGATTTACTTCATACTGCTAAATTAACCCGTATGGTGCAACAAATTATAGATCATTATGGACGTTTAGATGTGTTAGTAAACAATGCTTCCAGTTTCTATCCCACTCCGCTAGGAGAAGTAGAGCAACCCGAGTGGGAAGATTTGTTAGGAACTAATCTCAAAGCCCCATTTTTCCTCTCCCAAGCCGCTGCTCCTCATTTAAGCGCAACGCAAGGTTGCATTATCAATCTAGTAGATATCCATGCTGAACGACCACTTAAATTACATCCGGTTTATAGTATTGCTAAAGCCGGTTTGGTCATGTTGACTAAGTCTCTTGCTCGTGAATTGGGTCCGAAGGTGAGAGTTAATGCGATTGCGCCAGGTGCTATTTTATGGCCAACCCATGAAATGGATGAAGTCACTAAACAGCGTATTATTTCGAGAATTCCGTTAAAATGTCATGGAGAACCCAATGCGATTGCTAAAACGGTGTTATTTTTGGTCTATGATGCTGAATATATTACTGGACAAGTGATTACAGTTGATGGTGGACGTACCTTAAATCAATAGGTTATGTTCTTAAAAAAATTGGCCGGTTTCAATAACCGGTCAGGTTTATACCACTACTGGTTTAGTACTATCAATATTACTCGTTTAGGGATTTACATCCACATTGATGCGCCAGAGTGATTGTTCGGGGTGGTCAAACTGTTTGAGCATGTCAATATAACATTGTCCAGTGAGAGGATGTCTAGCTGTCGGCGCAATTTCAGCTAATGGTAATAAAACAAAGGCGTATTGGCTAATCTCCTGGCGAGGGATTTCCAGGTTATCTGCTTTGAGGATTAAATCGTTATAAAGTAACAAATCTAAATCTAAAGTGCGTGCACTAAAACGCTTACTTTGTTGCTGACGTCCATTAATTTGCTCAATATGTCGCAAAATATCAAGCACTTGATGAAGTGTCATCGAAGTATCAAAACCAGCAGCTAAATTATAAAAATTATCCCCTTTAAAACCAACAGCTTGACTTTCATATACCGATGATAAAATGAGTGACCCAAATTGATGTTGGAGGTGAGTTAAACCCTTGCGGATGTGGTATAGTGGTTCAATATTACTACCGATGCTAATATATACTCGTGCCATATTAAAATTTTTTACCGCGTTCAATGATGACACCCACATCATGAGCGCCACGTATTGCTCCCGGTTTGTTTAATTTTACTCGTATCCAGGATATTGAAAATTCAGTCATCACCACTTCAGCAACACTTTCTGCTAAGGTCTCAATCAGTTGAAAATCACTATGGCTAACAAACTCGATAAGACGTTTAGCGACTGCCTTATAATTAAGTGTATCTTCAATACGGTCGGTGATGGCAGCCTGGCGAATGTCAGTAGCCATTGCTAAATCAAGTACAATGGTTTGTTTGATTTGACGTTCCCAACCATAGATTCCAATAACTGTTTCTATTTTTAAATCGCTTAAGTAAATAATATCCATGATTGATTGGGTAAGTTGATTTTAGGTGTGGTTTTACTGCAAGATGGTTTTAATATCAGTTATCAATGATAGCTTAACCGATTGATTGTTGATAATTCTCGCTTAAAACTTGATAACTCATAGATGCTGATAACTAATAACTGACATATGCTATAATAAAATGATATTGTAAATAATAATTCAACCCCAAAATGAGTTCTTTAAGTGGTATTCAATAGTGTAGCACCGGTTTCTGACAAGAAAAATTAATTATAAAGGTATTATTGTTGATCTAATGAGTCATCTTTTTTTGCTTTTATTTAAGGAAAGTGGGGTGAAAATAGCTATCCCAAACCCCAGTAAATACCCAACTAATCATTTAAAGCTAATAATATATCACCCCCTCTAGAGGATTACCAGATTCCTAGCAAATTTAGCATTAATTTACCAAAATGCTCTTAATTAAAATAATTTGATTAATTAAAATTCACCTGATACAACTTATTTTTTCTTTATTATCCTTTTTGATAAATGATATTCAAACAAAAAATACAAGTTTTTCTTAATGTTGACTCAAAACCAACGTATGCCTGTAATATGACAGGATTTTTCTAGTCTCATGGTAAAACGCCTATTCTCTTGGTTAGGTTGGTTGAATATCACTCACGGCAAGTACCTTGCAAGTCACGGCTCACTGACCTAATTTCTTTGATAGGTAACTGGTAACGGATTAAGGTGAATTGGATCGTTATTTTTTTTAAATTAAGAGGAAAAGAATATGAAAGTAACAGCAATAGGCGTTCATTCTGCATTTGGCATTGGCGCCTATGAAGAGGTTATCACTGCCAAACAAGCTTATGAATTGGCTTTAAAAATCGCTAAATCACCACAATTGCACCAGACCTCAGAAGAGGCTATTGCTGCTGAGATAAACAAACTAACTCAACGTTTTTATTTACCCAAATGGCAATCTAATTTTTTAATTGAATTTGATATGCCTAGTAAACGCGGTAAACGACCTTACCGCTTACTCCTGGATGCCGGTGGTGATGTTAGACATGCGTTAAACGGCTTAGGATTAACTTCATCTGATATTGATGGTGTTTATATTTCTCATCCGCATAATGATCATATCGGCGGCATGGAATACTTGGCGCTCACCACATTTTTTAATCCATTTTATACACCACCTAAGCAGGAATGGCTTAAAAATCAATTTATTGCCGATAAACTTTTTCTTGAACATGAATGGTGGCCGGTACCACCTGGTAATACCAAACCGGATTTATTTATTCATAGAAAAGTTCTAAGTCCCTTAAAAAGAGCAGTTGGGCCGGGTTTAGACACATTACAAGGGGTACCCAATGTGAGCCTAGAAACTTATTTTGATATCAAGGTATTAGGTAAACAGGACAATGGGCAAACCAAATCTCATCTCTTTCAAGATGGGGATGGACAATGGACTTTAACCCCCATTTTTGCAATGCATGTTATCTCGAGTTCAGAGGAAATGCCCAGTTATGGTATTAGTCTTCAACATTCAAGTGGTTATAATATTTTAATGCCAACCGATATCCAATCCATCATGCCACCACAACTCGAATCACATTATCGACGCGCTAATCGAATTTATATGGATTGCGAAACCGCGCAATTTCCTTCGGGGGTTCATCCTCATATAACTGATTTAATTAAAAATATGGATAAAGAAACTCAGAAAAAATGTTTTCTTTATCATTATGATAGTTATCCAGAAGTACCTGATAATATGTTTTATGGCATATTAAAAACTGGCGATTCGCATACTTATCCCGAATAAAGCAGTAGGGTAAAAAATTCATCCCTAATGAATAAGCTATTACCTCAAGAAAATTCTTTATTTCGCTTGCCTATCTATGTGATTACGGGTTTCCTCGGTAGTGGTAAGACGACTTTACTCAATCAGCTATTACGCCAGCCTGGAATGCAACAAACGCTGGTCATTGTCAATGAGTTGGGAGAAATTGGTATTGATCACTTACTTGTAGAAACTAACACTGAAGATATTATTCTATTAGAGGGAGGTTGTTTATGTTGTTATGTTCGTACTGATTTAATTAAAACCTTAGAAAAGTTATTTGCTCAATGTGAAAGTAAAGAAATCCCTGAATTTGTAAGAATACTAGTAGAAACTACCGGTTTGGCTGATCCAGCGCCAATTTTACGGACTTTAATCCATGATCGTTTTATTGCCACACATTATCGTTTAGAAGCAGTATTAACAACAGTCGATGCGAGGTATGGTAGTCAACAATTAGATAATTATGATGAAGCGGTTAAACAATCAGCACTTGCTAATCATCTTATTCTGACCAAAATTGATCAAGTTGATGCTACTACCCAAACAATTTTGCAACAACGTTTACGTTGCCTCAATCCAACAGCGGTTATCCATGAAATTAATCTTCATCAAGATCAATTTGATGTCAGTATTTTATTGAATACCAACAGTTATAATAATCAAACTCAACAACTAGATATGGCAAAGTGGTTACAAGCGGATGTTTACCTTGGACATCAACAATTTATTTCTGCTATTTCGCCAACTCAAGTGCCACTATCCCCTACTCACCAATCCTATTCACATCGACATGATATTTATATAAAAACTTTTTGTATTGAATACGATAAACCTTTATCTTGGTTAACTTTGGAACGTTGGATACAACAACTAACTCGCTTGCGTGGTAAAGATTTACTGAGAACAAAAGGTATCGTTTACACAATTGAAAGCGATTTACCCATTATTATTCAAGGTGTTCAACATATCTTTCAATCACCAGTGACACTCAAAGCTTGGCCAACTGAACAGCGGTGTTCCCAGATTGTGTTTATTACTCGCAATATTGACAAAAATATCATTGAGCAACTCTTATTGGCCTTAATAAACAGTAAAACACCCATTGAAGCTTGTTCTGCTGCTTTGATATTACTCAGTTCACCGACTGAACTTTATCATTAAGCGGTTGCTTTTAACTTATTGATTTTTAGTTAAGATGCTAAAAACAAAATACTTTATCTCTCTGAAAACCTTAATCAGATAATCGCTGTACCAGTCAAGAAGTTTGCTGTTTTTCATCCGCTCAGGTTACCCAAAACTGGTGTCAGGTAACTAACTACTTATACCACCTTACAGCTATGCTGTAAGGATTGATTAAGTTTCGTTTTTTCTGAACGAACCTATTTTGGGAGAAGTGATTAAACGACTAATGGCCCTTGATAATCACTATTAGGATTATCATGATCAACCTGATTTGTCTCGCGTCGCCGCTGTACCCGGGTTTGCATAGCATCCTCTTTGAGCGGAATAGTCATTTCTCCAAATAAAACTTGTCTAAGTAGTTTAAAGCCAAATCTCAACAAGGTAACATCATCCTGGATAAGTTGTTCCAAGGTTTCATCATCTAAATCATAAATTTCTGAAAAACCTTGGCTTAGTACAAAGCTTCGCAATCTATCTAAATTGTAGCTACCTAAAAAGAAAAATTGATAACTTCTTAAAGTTGGTTTACCGATAGTTGGTCCAGCAGAACGTTTCTTCAGAATGATTTGTCGCCATTCACGATTAATTTCATCGTAAATATCAACTTCTTGTTCATGACGATAATCTTTTATGGGTAGTGTACGGGGTTCATTATGTCCAAGACAATGGTCCTCTTTAACTAAAAAATAGGCATTTTCATCAGTAGTAGAATCTTGTTGACGCATGGAGAGTAAGCCTAATGGATAATACCGGCAGGCTGAAGGACGATCTTCGTAGACACTACAACCCACCTCTCGAAGGAATGGACAAATAAGATTATCATCAGCTGTCCGAATTTTGACCCCTGGCATGCCTTGAGCGTCCATTTCATAAGGAACAGTATATTGTGTTAAAAACATATCAGAAGTGAGACTTAAACGTTTTTTCAAACGTAAAATATCATAAGGAGTCAGTGAAATATCAATCTTTTTACAACATTCGTTAAAGCAAGTTATATCTTTATGACACCGAAATTGCAGCGTATCATTTAAAGATAATTTTGTCGGTTGGATGGGACTTTTATAAGGTTTATTTTCTATAACTGTTTCACTCATGAAAGCTCCTTATCTGTTGATAATAGTATAGTTTTTTGATATTCTCAATTACATTGATTTTTTCGTTATCATACCCATGATAGGTAAAAAGCATGCGTTAAACTAGGAATAATCTAGCGATTTTTATGAAGTGCCAATCAAAAAAATAATTTTCTTGATATCGAGTTAATCATTTGGTTAGCGCATTATACTGGGCACATTGATAACAAAGGTTTATTGTACTCAGCTAATGAAACTCATTCAAATCTATTTTTTTACTTACTTTCTTTATAACAATGGTTCATACCGTTTGTTAAGGTATAAACTAAAGCCGTGGTTGCGGCCTTGTTTTTAGCTTACCTCATTAAATATAATTGAGATCAATGTGTCTGTCTGATTTAATGGGTCTTAGTAAAATCAAACGGTTACTACTGTGCCGAGTTAATTGAGTTCAAAAATGGTACGAATCATTGTTTATAATTAATTTTTTAAATTATTCGTTTTTATGTTAAATTTGATTTTGATGTTAGGAAAATTAAACTATGTTGTATCTCAGTGAAATTCTAATTCAACATCATGAATTGCAAAATTTTGAAGAATTGGTTGAAATGATTAAGCAACAATCTCAATTAGGCGAACGTTTTTTCAGGATAGATGTTCGTCCTTCTTTTCCAGATACTCCAGAAAATTGGGAAGATCGCTTAGAAGCTGCTTTTTACTAATATTATGTTGTGGCAAGAAGAAGTCTCTCCAAAAGAAATTAAGTTATCTCCAGAAATAGTAGATTTAGTTTTTGATATCCATTGTCAATGTTTGCCAGTTGATCATGCCTATGCGTTGTCGCAAACAATTCAACAGAGTTTGCCGTGGTTTGAACAAGAACTACAAGCTGGATTACATCTGATTCACGGTGCTGAATCTGGTAATGGTTGGTATCGTCCTAACGGTCAAGATGAACTGTTGTACTTATCGCGTCGTACTAAGCTCACTTTACGTTTGCCGCAATATCGAATAACAGCAGCAACACGGGCTTTAACTAACCTAAATTTAGATATTGCGGGCTATTCTCTCACGGTGAATAAAGCAGTAGAAAAACCGCTTAATCCAATGCCAGTTCTATTGGCACGACATGTTATTGCTGATCCCAAACAGGATGAAGAAATTTTTTTAGAGCAGGTTGTTATGCAACTAGAATTGCTGGGAATACCTTGCCGTAAAGCACTGTGTGGTAAAACCCACTATTTTAAATTACCAGAAGGTGAATTATTTACTCGTAGCCTCATGATCGCGGATCTAAAACCATCTGATTCTTTGATGTTACAACAACAAGGTTTAGGATCGGGGAGAAAAATGGGCTGTGGTTTATTTATCCCTCATAAAGATATTAAACCCGTTAATCCAGATAAGAATTAACTATAACCGGGAATAGTAAACGATTGTCATTTTTTTTAGGAGTATATTACTATGCAAGAAATGATTGCGGTTGAAAATATTAAATGTCAAGGTTGTGCGAAAACAATCGAAAGTAATTTATTAAAAATATCTGAAATTCGAGCGGTTAATGTTGATGTTGAACAAGGGTTAGTTACTGTAGAAGGAGATAATCTGCAACATGAACAAATTGCCTATACCTTACTTTCTTTAGGTTATCCCGAAAAGGGCTCGGTAGCGGGTTTAACATCTCTTAAAGCCAAAGGTAAATCTTTCGTCAGTTGTGCCATTGGTAGAATGGATAAAAATTAAGTAGTGATTAATTATATAATTAAGTTGATTACTATTTCTTTAAGCGGAGTATTACTCAACCAACACTGATTTCAACACAAGGTGTTACTTCATCATCCAGATAGTGAAATTAGCTGAGTAATGCTGTTAAATTAAGGGCAAACACTTGAGTTTGCCCCTGCCTAATATCATCTCAATCGAAGCGGGCTACGTGTTCGCCTTTTTTACTCAATAGCTTAGCTTATATAGCATTAGGTTAACTGGGGTATGCATCTCGGCAAAAATACTTTGAAGCATCCGTCTCGCAAAATAAACCTAAATAAAACTAAGATCTATTATATTGGGGGGTTCCCAAAAGGGTGTTGAAATTTAACTGTTGATATCACGCTATTTTTAATAATATATTATTTAAATTTAATAATCTATATGATTTATGATGTTGAGATCTCGTTAACTTATTGAAGATTCAGTTGATACGGATTTGATTTATATCAAGGCCATAGCAATGAGTTTAAAGCTATATTGCTTAAACTATTACGAGTACTCTGTCAACGGTGACGAGTTGGGACAGGCTCGTTATAGGTCTATTCCTTAGCTACCGATTTGTTGTAGATACGCAGGTCTACTTCGATAAATCGTTAATCATTGGAATGAATTTGACTAAACCACTAATAACCGAATTGGAAAAGAAATTTGAGGTGTTGATGTGAGTAGATTGATAAAATCGATGAGTGATTTTTTAGGGGCTGAATTTAACTGGGTCAGTCATTTGGAGAAAATTATTTCAGCAATAGGCGGTTTTATTGGGATTTGGCTCGTCATTGCGATAAGTTATTTTTTCATTGGTCATGATGCGCCGCTACTTGTCGCGTCGATAGGTGCGTCTGCTGTTCTGGTTTTTGCAGTACCACATGGTAGTTTATCTCAACCGTGGCCACTCATCGGGGGGCATGTTATTTCTGCTCTCATAGGTGTCACTTGTTTCAAACTCGTTCCTTATTCTTTTCTCGCTGCTACTCTCGCTGTATCGTTAGCGATTGCAGCTATGTATTACCTTCGTTGTCTCCATCCACCAGGCGGTGCCACTGCATTATCGGCGGTCATGGGTGGTAATGGAATTGAGTCATTAGGATACCAATACGTGATAACTCCCGTGTTATTGAATGCGGTTGTTCTATTATTCGTTGCGATCATCGTGAATTATTTTTTTTCCTGGCGACGCTATCCGATCAATTTTATGCAACCACACCCCACATCACCCAGTTCATTAGCTACTCAGTTAGATTTTTCTTATCAAGATTTAGAATATGCACTCAAACAAATTGATTCTTTTATTGATATAACCGAATATGAATTGGCTAAAATTTATACTCTCGCTACCCAACACGCTATGAAAATGTCTTTACAATCACCACACACCATTAAATTAGGTTGCTATTACAGTAATGGTCAATATGGCAACCATTGGTCAATTCGCCAAGTTATTGCAGAAAATCACGCCAATGAGTTGAATAAAGCAATGATAATTTATAAGGTTATTATTGGTCAAAAACGTCGTCAGACTGAGAGTTGTACGCGTGAAGAATTTGCCAATTGGGCGCAATATGAAGTTTACCAAGATGAAAATTCGTGGCGAATTTGTAATGATAGTTATCGGGTCTTGTTTTTATGTAGAGCAATGCCAATGCAATACCGGTTCATTTTCACCCAATGCCGCTGGGCAGGAATTTTGGCCCGATGCAGAGTCAATTGTATTATTCCCTAACCCAATTCTTCAGTTGTTGCTGGGTGGTGAACTTCGGCTTCCGGCGCTTTAGCAATCATCTGGCCGCCGAGGCAAATGCCTAGAGTAGGTTTACCAGCCGCTAAACGTTTTTCAATCAACTTGAGTTCTTAAGTTAAAAAAGCTAGCTCTTGGTTTCATAGACACCAATGATATCGTTGGAATTTCCAATGATAACCCGGTTGAAAAATATTTTATTGAAATATCCTAGATCCTCAAATAACTATAACTTTTATAGTTGACAAACACTAAATTAGTTATTTATAATGCTGAGCTTGGTTTACGAGAGTAAATGTTATTTAGAATCTAATTTAATTCCAGTTCAACTTTTATAGTTGACAAACACTAAATTAGTTATTACTAATACCTGAGCTTGGAGTTTACGAAGAGTAAATGTAAGTTTAGAATGGCTAATTTAATTCCAGTTCAACTTTTATAGTTGACAAACACTAAAT
>JAAUSR010000080.1 GCA_012032555.1 Thioploca sp. | reverse complement strand
CATTTGCGCTCAGTTGTGAGTTCTGTCAATTGCATTTTCATACCCGGTTTCCTAAGTTTTCAAAACTTGTTCTTTCTTATATTCTCCTTTTAGCAAAATAGCATTTTAAATTTCGTGATACAACTCTCTTGATATTCGATAATTTTTTCTGTTTGAATTTTATTCAGCAGAAAATAATCATAACGCCTTAAAACACAAAGGTTAACCAAAACATTTTGTAAAGACTTAGGGATAGAATCGTTTACTTCTTTTATCTTCTCTTCAAGACATGGGGAAATAGAACCAGAACTCCCACTGGTAAAATCTTTTAGCCGCTGGATAACACAACCTGGGTGACCGCCGGTTTCATACATTAACTGGGCAATTTGTTCAGATGATGGAGGATAGGGAAAATATTGGATAATTTCTTGACTAAGAATCTCAAAATGGAAAGGTTTTAAGGATTCTACCTCAATAGGAGGTAATTTCATTTTTTCAAAGGATTTTTGCCATTCTAAACCCGAACTACGACCCGCAAGAGTTAATTCAAATCTATACTCTTTAGCTAAATAATTTTTTAAATTTTCTAAAAATGTGGAGAAATTACTTATTTCCTCTTTCAATAAGTTATCAGCATTATCTATTAATAAGAAAATACCGATGCGATTCTTCAGTTGTTGCTCAAGTGCACCACTCAATTTAGCCGCAAGGGTTTCCATAGAAAAATCTGAAGCCGCTATTCCTACTACCGTTGCCACTTGACGAGCTAACTCAAGTGCCTTCATTCCTTTTTGTGGTATTTCTACATATAGAGGTAACCATTTTTCTCTATGGCTTTGCTGCTTAATAGCTTGTAATAGTGTTTTTTTACCATATCCGACCGGTGCTTCAAAAAATCGCGCGCGCCGAAGAGCGGTTTCCTTCTCATTTTTTCTATCAATAAGATTATCAAAAGGTGATAACTCCTCAATTAATTTACGCAGTGGTATAAGCGGGCAATACTCTGTTAAGCAAGAAATAAATTCATTTATATCACTCAGTTGTTGTTGCAGTTGGTCAAGTAACTCTGAGAAGTTCTCACTGATATTGTTCCCAAGTTCTCCATAAGGTTTAAGGATTTTGATAGGTAGCTTTTCACAAAAAGACTTGAATAAGCTTTCAGTAAACCACAGTGACCAGTTAACCTGATAAAGTTGAGTCAATAGAAGTTGTTGATGTAAGTGCTCCTTAATGGGAGAATCTAGCTTAGCAATTTCTTCTATTGCTACTGCATAGGGAATACACTCTTGTTTTTCTATTTCTTTTTTTTCTGTTTCTTTTTCTAACCAGGTATATTCTTTAATTATACCTACGATCCGTTGCATGCCTTGGTGATAAATAGGTGCACCGCTCATTCCACCTCGAATTTCCATTTCTCCTTGTTGCTGCAAAGAAAGTTGTAGTAATGTAATCCCGTTTTTATTTTCTCTATTAAGAATCTCACCTTCAACTTTAACGAGAATTTTCTTGGTTTTATCCTCAACTTGATTTTGAAATCTCAAAGTAACAAATGAATTCTCTTTATCATCTTTCCACTTTCCTAACAGGAGGATAACAGCATTATCAGGAAGCTTTTTATCTTTTAAAAGAAGGATAGCTACGTCTGGAATCTCTACCTTAAAGATTAATTCAGACTCATAACTTTTATCCTCAAACCATAGAGTAACTGAATCACCAATACATTGATTCTTAACCAGATGATAACATGTTAATACATGACCTTTTTCACTAATGAAAAAACCGGTCCCCACAACCAATTTTCCGTCGACCTGGACAATATTTTTACGAAGTTGCTCTACTACTGACATCCTCTTTCCTTCCTTTCTTATTGTAGTTTAGTTCCCCAAGTTAAAGTTATACTAAACTGTGCTTCTGCACCAGCCTGAGCCACGACTACACTGGTATCAGCTTTAATAGCTATACTAAATTCAACCGATACCTGATCCGGTTGTGTTTCTCTCATAACCGCTTTTATACCACCTACAATTGCACAAATAGTATTTGAAATCTCATTGAAGTTAAGTCTTTTCACCGCTTGAGTCGTTTCCTGAACGGTTTCTCTAAGACCTAATTCCTCAGTACCACTAAAATCTTTTTCAATAGGTTCAACTTCAACTTTGAAAGAGCCATATTCCTTACCAACGTCGATCACAATATATTCTTTAGTTGCCATGCCAGACCTTCCATATTAAGGGTGATTAGATCTATAAATAAATTTTCTGGAATAGTAAGGGTAGATAATAATTATGATTATTAAACAATATTTAATATTTTTTTGGAAGAGGCAAATGGTTAACTTTGGTTTTATGTCAATTGGTGTTAGGAATTTCAGTTGCACTAGAGCATTGATGAGAGGGGGATGGAACACACCCGCCACCGTCATTTCGCTAACTTTAGGTGGGTTGCGCTCTTATTGCTTATTCATCCGTTTCAAAAATCTTCTTTTCATTTGAGAAATAGCAGTGGCACGGATTATTAGGTGGTGCTTGATAAAAATAAGGCTGCATTTGTTTTATGTTTGGTAGAATTTAGCCATTGTGATACAGTCCGTTTAGATCGAACTCCGATTAACTTAATGGTAGTGAACTTAACCAACTAAAAAAAATCATAAATGTGACTGATATTTCCGCAATAAATTTTCTAAATAAGTTAAATCGGGTATCCAAGCAGTTCCTTGTTGATCGATTTCTACCTGAAAAATAATGCCGTTACGTTCACCGGGCACAAAATGGGTTAAACCGGCTTCAGCGAGATTTAAAGTACGTGGAATATCAGTCACTAGAAAAGCATAGAAAGGTAAGGTTTGATTCGATTCTAAACCATATAAAATCATAGTGCGATAGGGTTTTGATGAAGATGAGGGTAAAGATAACACTTTTTCCATGGAGATGACCAGTACTGGTTGTCCACGCCAATCAATACTACCTAATAGCCAACTGGGGTGACTGCCAACCACCGGTTCGGGTCTCTGGTAAGGAAAAATTTCTGCTACCACGGTGCTCGGTAAGAGAAGTTGTTGCTCTAAACTCATTGGCACGAGAAGACAACGTAAAGCTATATTGTTTGACATATTAGATTTTCAGTTGTTCCTAATGAAACTGATTTGAAGAGTCAGTAAGCAACGCATTAATATTTTCTAACAATTCAGTTTCGTTAAATGGCTTACCTAAATAGCGATTGATACCAATCTTTTCAGCTCTATCACGATGTTTAGTACCGGTACGTGAAGTAATCATAATAATAGGAATATGTTTCCAATCGGGATTATTGCGTACTTGAGTAGCTAATTCATAGCCATCCATTCGTGGCATTTCTACATCGAGTAACATTAAGTCTGGTATCGCTTCTTGCAATTGTGCTACGGCATCTACCCCATCTTTAGCGGTTAAAACTTCCATCCCTTGTCGTTTGAGTAGCCGAGCGGTAACTTTACGCACTGTGATAGAATCATCAACCACCATAATGGTTTTGACTAATGGTTTTTCTTCGACTATTTCAACTTCGGGTTGAACAGTCACTTCAACAGTGGTATCAACTAAAGTTAAAGTGGGGATATCCAGAATTAATACCACTCGACCATCACCCAGGATAGTGGCACCGGCTATCCAACGAACCGTACTAATTTGCGGACCAACTGATTTAACAACAATTTCTTTACTACCCTCAATACCATCGACTAACAAGGCGATGCGTCGGTCATTAGCGCGCACCAATAACATCGGAATCAAAGCCGTGTCTAATGAAGCAATTTTACCAAACCCTAACAGTTCACCCAAATGAAACACTCGATAATTATGTTCTATATAATTATAGTAACGAATTTGATCCACTTCACCTTCAACTTGTTCACGAGGAGCACGCAAGACCGCTTCAATATTATTCATCGGAATAGCGATAGTTTCGTCACCAACATAAACCATTAAGGCTTGATTCATGGTGAGGGATAGCGGCAAACGAATTTCAAAAGTGGTTCCCTCACCGAGTTTCGAATGAATTTGTAAACTACCACTTAATTGTTTAATTTCAGTGTTAACCACATCCATCCCGACACCCCGTCCGGCAACCTGATTAATCATTTTAGCCGTACTGAAACCCGGTTCCAGAATAAATTGCATCAATTCTTTATCACTAATGACCGCATCTGCTTTAAGCAACAGACGTTCTTCAGCTTTTTGCCGAATAGCATGCAGATTGAGACCACCACCATCGTCACTTAACTTAACAATGAGTTCTGAACCTTCTTTAAACAAATCGATCGTAATTTTAGCGACGGTTGGCTTACCAGCTTGTTGACGGGTTGGTGCATCTTCAATCCCATGACCAATCGCATTTCTCAGCATATGTTCAAGTGGTGCTACAATGCGATTAAGAACCGTTCTCTCAAATTCGAGATTCTCGCCATTAATGAAAAAATCAATTTGTTTATGTAACTCTCTAGCGGTAAGCCGTGCAATTCTTTGCAATCGCGGTGAAATTCTCGCAAAAGGGATCATCCGAGTACGCATAATACCTTCTTGTAACTCTGCTCCCATGCGAGTTTGTTGAATTAATAAGCTATCGGTTTGTCGAGTTAACATCTTGAGAAAATCTTGAATATTCAGTAAATCACTCACACTTTCCATTAAACTACGTGACAACTGCTGAATCACTGAAAAACGGTCCAGTTCGAGTGGATCAAATTCCTCATTATTATCCGGTCCAACCGTGCTAAAGTGAGCTAAAATTTGAGCCTCTGTCTCAATTTCTAGGCGTCGTAGTTGATCACGTAAGCGAATCACGGTTTGTTCCATTTCAACTAAGTTATTCTTAACTGCACCTTGTTGCTGTTCCATGTGAGCGCGAGAAATGGATAACTCTCCGGCAAGATTAGTTAATTTATCGATTAAGGTGACTTTGACACGAATACGATCTTCAGCACCGTCGCCGGCTAATTCTTGTTCTTTTTCGGGTAATAAGTTATTGACATCAACCGATTCTTCTGAAAGTAATTTAGCAGAAACTTCCTCTTTTTGATCAGCCTGAGTTAGTTCGGTCGCTGTAGTAGGTGTCGCCGGTGATAATTTCTTAATAATGGTATTGTAATTTTCTTCACCTTCAGTTAGCGCAGAATTAATTTGTTCAATCAAATCCATTGGTCTTTCTAAAGATACCCCGGAACGCACCGCTTCTAGCATAGCAGCGAGTTCATCCGCACTATTTTGCACAATATCTTGTAATCTCGTATTAGAATGCGCTGTTCCTTCAACAATTTGAGTTAATACCGATTCTAAATGGTGACTTAAATCACCCATCGGTGCGATACCAACCATCCGTGCTCCACCTTTAAGTGTATGTAATTCACGCTGCAATTCTTTCATGAGTTGCATATTATGCGGTGACGTTTTCCAACGTTCGATTAACATTTGAGTGTTTTCAAGAATTTCTTCAGCCTCATCCAGAAAAATAGCCATAAATTCATCAGTGGCATCGAGTACCGTTTCGGTAGTTGTCGTGGCTGAATCATCACCTTCAGATACTTTCGTCGTTTTAGACAGGAGGGTTGGTAAAGATTCCAGTGACAATTGCACTTTGTCTAGCAAAATTTGTTGTTCTTCCTCAATGGGTCTCCCATTCAGGGCATATTCAATCAGTTGTGCACTCGTTTTTATTAAATCCAACATATTAGGCGCTAATTCCGTTTGGCGGTCGTGTAACGCGCGCGTATAAGTTTCCAGGGGAGCCGCTATTTCAAAAATCGCTTTCAAATTAACCGCTCGTGCACTACCATTCAAGGAATGAAAGACACGAACAATTTCCTGGTTAATTTGAACCGGCGGATTTTTTTCCAAGTGAGTTAAGCTTTCTTTCAATATTAACAAATTATGATTAGCATCACCCTGAAAAACTTCAAAACAACCCGGGATCCACTAAATCAGCTTCATTACTCTCAGTTGAATAGGCGGTTGCTGCCGGAGCAGCCAGTGTTAATTCTTCTGGTTCAGTCAAACTGGTTTCAGTTTCAAGCGATTCAACCGCTATTTCTGTTGAGAATTCAACCAGTGATTCCAATTCTGCTGACGTTGTTAAATCATCGAGTTGAATGGATTCTGAATCTAAATTATTGATATCTAAATCAAATTCATCTTGAGAAAATTGGTCTGTTTCCAATTCCAATTGATTTGCTATTAAAGAATTTAATTCGAATTCCTCGAGTTCTTCTATTTCTCTTACCTCATCAGTGATGAGATCGAGGTCAGTGGTTGTCAATAAATTTTCACTGATTTCCTCTTCTTCAACTCGGTCGATTTGAGTCGTTTCTTCTGTTGAGGTGGGTTGAACAGTTGGCGGTGACTGACTGGGTGCACTAACCGACGGGGTTGGAATCACTTCCTGAGGCGGTGTAGTTGATATTGCCGCTGGAGTCGCCTCAACCGTGGGTTCAAATTCGCCTAAACTTTGTCCTTTGGTTCGAGTAAAATAATCAGCTTGAGAAATCAGTAACAGAATTGGATAAGGAGGCGGTTGGTTATTTTGAAATTGTTCAACCATACTGGGTAATACTTTTTCCACCTGATCAAGAAGGAATAACATATTATCATTTCTTGACAGGGTGCTATCAATAATTCGGTTAAGCATCGTTTCAAAACGCCAGCCCAGTTCACCAATAACCGTAGCGCCAATTAACCGACCACTCCCCTTTAAGGTATGAAAACAACGCCGTAGAATTTTCAGTGCTTCGGCAGCCGTTGGATCGCTTTTCCAAATTTTGTAATTTTTTATAATTTCTTCAAGGACTTCACCAACTTCTTCGACAAAGATTTCTAGAATTTCTTCGTCAACGGCTGAATTCGGGGTTTGATCTGGAATTTGAATTAATTGCATATCAAGTTTATCGACAGTTGTTAACACCGTGTTGATAAAGAAGTTATTAGTAACCCATGCTTACCACTCACTTTAGCTCGAACACCGCTTAATCTGATACTAGATAACTGACAACTGATTAAGGTAACCCATGAGTGAGTTTATCAGTCCACTAACAACCGAATGACTGATAAATAAACGCCAAGTTGAAATCAACGATTAGCTAACACCACACTGAGTCGTTTTTCAGTGATGTCGAGAATATTTTTCCCATCCATTGGATTACCCGCTAAAGTGTCAAGATAAAGTTCTAAGCTAATCAACACATCTGCTAGTGCTTTTAGTTTTTCTTCTGCTGGAACAATCGCTTCTCTGATAAACGTCTTATCAATGTATTTATTACAAATGGATAATAATTTTGCGGCACGATGATGAGATAAAATTGACAAACAACCTTCGACTTGTTTGAGACGACTAGGAACTTCTAATAACGCCTCGTCTTTGTTGTTGGTATCAATAAAAGTAACCAGCGGTTGAATAACTTGAGCTAATTCGGTTTTTGCTTCATCAACGACGACCCCTAATATAATTTTAAATTGAGGGGTATCAGAAAACTCGGTATCCGGGCTTTGTTGTAACCGTTGCCGAGCATGAACACCCTGTACCGCTAAAATGTCTAATGCTGAATTGATCTTGAGTAGCGCATTGGCTAATTCCAGTAAAGTAGCTAATTCAGGTGATTTTCGACCTTCACTAATTTCCAGAATCAGTGATGATTGTACTAGCATGGATTGACGTTGAGCCATTAATCCTAATAAACCCAAGGTATTAGCCATATCGCGTAATAGCGAGACTAAAGGACTCAGTTCAGTTACGTTAGGATTATCGGCTCGATTAAAAATATCAAGCGTTTCTTCAACGCGAGCAAAGTCGTCTTTTAGTAAAGTAACGACAATTTTCATTAGTTCGATATCCGGTCCAGAAAATACTAATCTAGCTGTTGCTAATGTACTTTCTGGTGGAAAATAATCTTCGAGTTTGAAAGCTTTTTTAACTTCAGTGATTTGTTTACCTTTAGAATGAGCATGGGCTGCAAAATACAGTAAGTTAGTTAATAACGCTTTAGGCGGTGCAGCACGTAAAGCCGTATTACCGTGTTCAACAATTTGTTTTATCACGACATCAAGTTGTTTTAATAAGTTAAGAACGGCATTGTTTATGTCGAGACCTTTTTGTAATAAGGCTTCTAGAATGCCTTCGGTTATCCACCATACTTTACTGACTGGTGCCGTACCGGTCGCTTGTTGTAACCGTTGCATGACTGTATAAATAAATTTCAAGCCTTCAATCGGTTGCTTAGGATTTTTGATCAACGTGACCAACCCCTTTTGGTAAGCAACCCGCATTTTATGCAGATATTCTTTCAGTTTATCATCTGGTAAATTAACACTTTTTAAATGCGGGACATCGACGGCTAAATCGGGTGTAAACAAACTATTCGCTACGAGCGGCGTTTGCTTTCTGAGGGTGCGCAATTCGTTCAACAGTGGCAATAAAGCTAACGGCATATCACGTTGAACAATCGCTAGATGATCCAAATAATTGGGTAATTGAATTAAAGAACGCATTAATATGTCATAGGTTGATTCATTGTTATCAATTTTACCGGCCAACAACGATTTAATCGTCAATTCGACATCCTGGACTAACAAGCCCGCGGTTTGTAGTTCCAAGACATTGAGTGCTCCGTAGATTTCATGTAGCCACACAACACATTGTTGCAACGGTGCAGTATCACTCGGATTTTCTACAAACTGTTCCAATGCCTGACGTGTTTGCTTAAGACTTTCATCAATGGTTGGCTTCACCCAAGTCAGGGCTGAATGCTTCATATCACTTATCAGTTATCCGTTAACAGTTTATGTTAAGTTCGTTCATTAGTCTATTCAGTTATCCTTTTTCAAAGGTGAAAATAGATTTATCATTGAATAGAATTACTTAAGGTTTCAATCATTTTTTGTGCTTCTTCTGGTAACTTAAAGCGAGTTACCGAAGTTTTCAACTCATTAGCTAAAGTGCCTAACCGTTCAATGGAAGCGGCTGTTTCATTAATTCCATTAGAAGCTTGAGTCGTAATTTCTTGAATGATGGTCATTGTTCCAGAAATATTGGAAGCAACTGCCGCCTGGGTGCGGGAGGTTTGAGAAATATTTTCGATTTGTCCGGCTAATTGTACCGAAACTTTCTCAATTTCAGCTAAGGCTTCACCAGCACGTTCAGCAATTTTAGCACCAGAAACCACACCAGCCGTACTTTGTTCCATGGAACTCACGGCTTCATTGGTATCACCTTGAATGGTCTTGACTAAAGCGTCGATTTGCTTGGTCGCATTACCGGAGCGTTCAGCTAGACGTTGAATTTCATCCGCAACGACAGCAAACCCCCTACCAGCCTCTCCAGCCATAGCGGCTTGAATAGCCGCATTCAGTGCCAAAATATTGGTCTGATCAGCAATGTCATCAATCAGTCCAACAATTTCACCAATTTCTTGCGAACTTTCTCCTAAGCGTTTAATGCGTTTAGAAGTTTCTTGAATTTGCTCGCGAATGGTATCCATACCGGTAATCGTATCTCTAACGGCTTTAGCCCCCTTAGACGCAATATCAACAGATTTTTTAGCCACTTCAGTTGATTCAACCGCATTAGCAGAAACTTTCTTCACCGAATTAGCCATCCCAATGATAGCTTGCCCCGCTTTAGCAATTTGTTGAGCTTGCCGTTCACCCGCATGCGTTAATTGTGCTGCCGTGATTCGGGTTTTTTGTGCTGAAGTAGTGACTTGGACAGCTGTCTGATTAATACTAATAACGAGTTCTCGTAAAGCTTCAATTGAGAAATTAATAGCATCAGCAATAGCGCCGGTGAAATCTTCTGTTACTGTCGCATTGATACTTAAATCACCATCGGCTAATTCAGATATTTCGCTTAATAAACGCAGAATCGCTTCTTGATTCTTTTGGTTAGTTTCTTGAATTTCTTTTAAACGTTGCTTGGTTTCTCGAGCACGCGCTTGATTAGTACGAATAATGATATAACCCAACATGAGTAATAACACTAATACGACTACCGCTAATAAATTACCTAGGAAAGGTGAAATAAAGCGATCTTTAGAAACTTTAATATAAACATTTTGAAGATTTTCTATGCTATCTAGTATTTTGGGATTTAATTCAATAATCGTTTGCAAGGCATCTTTCGCTTTAAACAGTTCCTCAGATTTATCTAAAAAATAATCAATTTGCTCAATACGTTTATTAAATAAAGTCGATAAATCTTGGATAATTTGTTGAGCAGTGGGATCAGCAACCGGTGGCACATTAATTGGTGCATCTTCGCTACCATCCATTAATGTGGTTAATGCATCACCAAATTCACTAATAGAATCGTCCAGTTGACCTTCGGCACTCACCGCTTCTTCTGAATCACTGGTAAATGACATGCGGATTCGATTAGTAATTCGTTCTAACAACATTAATTGACGGCTCGCTATAGACATTTGTGTTGGTGTTGCTCCACCTGAAATCATCGCATTGATCATTTCTTCAGTTCGAGCCACAATCTCAGTGGTCACCTCTCTTAATTCAGTAAATTCACTATAGAGACGAGTAACGGCTTCTTGAGTATTAAGTAAATTCTGGATGCTGGTATTCATATTGGTTTCCGCATTGACCCATAAGGTACTCAAATTGCTTAATGCAGTAGCCGCATCCGGTGGAGTCCCGTGCATTCCTGAGGCTGGATTACCCTCAGTCAGTTTTTCTATTATATTCTTATATTCATTTTGTGCCTTAGCGAGATTGTCGAAACCAACCACATTCCCTTTTGCAGCTAGAGAGGCATGTTGAGTAATTTGTTGTGACAGTAAACGTAATTTAGTCACATAACCTAAATATTCTTCATCATGCTGATTATCAATAGCAACAAGGGTAAAAGTGGTAATCATCAGCACAAATGACAACAAAAGTATAAAAATAAAAGCTATTAATAGCCTGGTGTTAGTTGTCCCCGGTGATTTAAATGATAATTTCATATAGTTACCAAATATCCGTTGTCAATTATTCTTCGTTAGCGGTTAGCCGTTATCAGTGATAACTTCAATTTAGAGAGCAACCTTTCTAAATAGCTCACTTTCAGCGAGTGCATGCATATTAAATACCGTCCACGTCATGCCTTCATAAGAGAATAATCCTCGTGCAAAAGGGCTTATCCATGTCTCCTTACAAGGGGTATCTAAATCTCTGATATGTTCAGGGAAATGTTTAATACCCATGACTTCATCCACCACCAGACCGGCTAAAATACCGGCTTGATTAATAATTAGCATTCGCGAACGATTTTCTATCGTAATAGCTTTACCTTCTAAACAGGCTCTGAGATCAATTATGGGTAACAGCATTCCACGAATATTCGCTAAACCTTTAACCCATGATTTTGCTCCGGGAACCTTGGCGAGTTGAGTGGTATAAGGGAGTATTTCACGGATCTCATTAAGCGGTGTTATCAGATGGCTTTCCCCTAAGCGAAAACCAATTCCCCGCCACACGGGTTCAACTTTTTCACGACGCGGCAATCCTTTAGCCCGTTGTCTAGCCCGCCGTTCCAAATCCTGTAGCCACTGAAAGGGGGATTGAATCAATGGATTAGCCATGCTACTCCCCGGATAATCCGTTATACCGACTTTGATGAATAGAACCGGTAATTCGCCGCAAGGAACCATATAGATTCAATAGCTCTCTTAATTTATTGTATAAAAACATCGTTAATCTTTTCCATACCCTGGTGACCTTCTTTTCACCGTTGACTGATGAGCAATTGGTAACTGAGTTAACTTAGTAATTTTTTGATTATTTCAAGTAGTTGTTCGCGTTTAACCGGTTTAACCAGAAATTCTTTAGCACCTTGCATTAATCCCCAAGCACGATCACTTTCCATATTTTTTGAAGAAACAATGACAACGGGAATAGAACTCGTTTCTGGACTTTTGGTTATTTTACGTGTGGCTTGAAACCCATTTAAACCTGGCATAACAACATCCATAATAATGAGATTGGGCTTAATTTCTTTAGCTTTCTGTATACCTTCTTCACCATTAGACGCTTCCGAAGTCTGGTAGCCTTGTCCTTCTAAAATATTTTTTACCAAACGGGCATCTGTTGGTGAATCATCTACTATCAATATATGGGCAGCCATAGTTTAAGTTCTCTTCAAAAATAATGATTCAATTATTAACCTAACGTGAGCCTTTGATGTCCACGACATAGGTTTTAATAGTATTGAGTAATTCTTCCCTTGTAAATGGCTTAGTCATATAATGTTCAGCACCGACAATTCGACTACGGGCCCGTTCAAATAAGCCATCTTTGCTTGATAACATTACTACAGGAATTTTCTTAAAGGCTTGATTATTCTTAATCAATGCACAAGTTTGATAACCATCGAGACGTGGCATCATAATATCTACAAAGATAATATTAGGTTGATGCTCCATCACTCTAGATAAAGATTCAAAGCCATCTGTCGCCGTAATCACTTCGCATCCAGCCTTTTTTAATAAAGTTTCAGCCGTACGACGGATGGTTTTACTATCATCAATAACAACAACTTTAATGCCTTCAAAACTATTTTCATTACTCACGGTTTTACTTTACTCTCAAACATAAAAAAATACCTCAATTCGCCCATTGTATTATATTATGGGCAGCCCGGTTTTATTTCTCTTCATCAATCATATCGCTCTGGTTGGCGGAATATGAATTTATTGTATCCATGACATAAATTTTAATAGTATTCAGTAATTCTTTAAATGTAAATGGTAGGAATGTATCCTATTTTTCAAGTACTGACGATTTAGTTTGGTATAGATAAAATAATTCTCTGTATTTAATAATAACATTATGATAGGAGCTTTGTTAAAATTAGGATTACACCTAAGCAAAGTGTCTATCTACTCACTGTCAAGATGCGACAAACTATTCTTTCAAGAGAATCATCAGTTGACGCTTTATTATTCTAGACCCCGATTTAAAATTTCCGGTTAGGGTAATGAGTTTGCTTCTCATTAGGGTATTTCAACCGAATGATAGACCACTAGACAATTTAGGAGTAACTGCAACTTTGATACCTATACTTGATGGAATAGAATGATTAGCTATAATATTATTTACTTTTTATTATAAACAATACTTTTTACTTACTCTATTTGGTAAAATTTATTAAACGTCATTTTATAATTTTTCCGTTTTAACGATTACCAATCTGCTGATCATTAATTTACTTTCTTTTGCTAGAATGACATGATACGCAATTTAACAACGAATTCAATTATCTTATTAATCTATTTCTTTGAAGACAGATTTTCTGATTTTCTCTCCAAAGAGACTGAATAAAATTGGGTTTGGTCTCTTAGACATTATCTCTTGTTTTGTGCAGAAAACAAACCAATCCGACTATTCAATTTATCATAACGATTCAATTGACAATTGGGTAACCCCCGTTCATTCATTTGACTGCGATTAAATTAAATCAAAATACGGTATTCTATGTTAACAAATAGTGCTGATTTAACGTTATATCACACCGTTCCACATTTAACGACGGCTCTGTTGGGGCCATTAAAATATCTAGAAACACATTTATTAGCTAAATTACCTGAAATTGAACATTGGTTTCGCCAACAGTGGCAATATACCACAGCACCTTTTTATGCTTCCGTTGATCTACGAAATGCCGGATTTAAATTGGCACCCGTCGATACTAATTTGTTTCCGGCCGGGTTTAACAATCTGAATCCGGCTTTTTACCACTATGTGTACAAGCAATGCAGTCAGCTATTGAGCGCCTCAATATTACAGCATCTCGGGTGTTATTAGTACCAGAAAATCATACCCGCAATTTTTACTATTTAGAAAGTGTAGCAACTTTAAGTGATATTTTGCAAAAAGCTGGCTATGAAGTTCGTATCGGTTCACTCCTCCCAGAGTTACTAGCACCACAAACTTTATTCCTACCTTCAGAAAAAACTTTATTACTTGAACCGCTCATAAGAGAGGGGTATTGTGTGAGTGTTAAAGATTTTGTTCCTTGTTTGATCTTGCTTAATAATGATCTCTCTGCTGGACGTCCAGTTATTTTAGAAAATAGTCACCAGGAAGTGGTACCACCACTCCAATTAGGGTGGTCTAATCGTCTAAAATCAACTCACTTTGCTTATTATAGCCAAGTTGCACAAGAATTTTCTAACAAAATTGCGATTGATCCTTGGTTAATCGACCCATTATTTAAAAATTGTGGCGAGATCGATTTTATGAAGAAAACCGGCGAACAATGTCTCGCTGACAATGTTCAAATCCTGTTAAAAGCGATACAACAGAAATATATCGAATATCACGTACCCTACCGTCCCTTTGTAGTCGTTAAGGCTGATGCGGGTAGTTATGGTATGGGGGTAATGACAGTACACAGTCCTGATGATATTTTTACCCTCAATCGCAAACAACGTACTAAAATGTCAGCCACTAAAGAAGGTCAAAAAATCCGTCAAGTCATTTTGCAAGAGGGGATATATACTTTTGAAACCATTGGTCCTCAAGAAGCGGTTGCCGAACCCGTCGTTTATATGATAGACCATTTCGTCGTGGGTGGTTTTTATCGTGTTCATAAAGCACGAGGCATTAATGAAAACCTTAATGCGCCAGGAATGCATTTTGAACCGCTAGCCTTCGTTGATTCTTGTATTACCCCGGACCAAAATAAAGCACCAGATGCGTGCCCCAATCGTTTCTATGCTTATGGGGTGATTGCTCGTTTAGCGTTACTCGCTGCTGCACGTGAATTAGCTCAATTGAACAAGTAAATCATATTGGCTTGCTTTTAATTACTCACCATGCTGACCATCTCTTCAGCACACTTACGCGAATGACTTAATAACATACCTAAAGCATTCTTTTGTACAGTTAAAGTGACTAACACGAAGTTTTCATTAATATGCATAAAAGCAATAATGCCATTTTTATTCTCAGAAATCAGGTTATCACAGTTACCCATATGTAATTCAGCAGTAATGGTATCACCGAGCGCCATGAGGGTACTCCCATGGTAGCTAGACGTTCTAAAGGATATTGTTGTTGACGCTGTTTCATCGTACAAAGATGTCCATCTAAGGTAGCGACGACAGCAGCATTAATAACCTGACAAGTTTCGAGTAGTTGAGTTAAACGTTGTTCAAGTTGTTTAATGGTGAATTGAGAAAGCATAATGAATTAAGATCCTTTATTGACCAAATTCTAACATAGCGATTAGTGCTTGTATGAGCATCACCACACTCTGACGCGAACGTGCATCAACCTGAAGTATAGGTAATTGTATTCCTTGTTGATATAAATAATCATAATAGAGTTGTAAATGAGGTTCACCAGCAACATCAAGATGAGTAATACCAATCACGGCACTCGTTTCGTTAATAAATTCTCGAAAGTAATCGATATAGCGGGCGAGATCACCGATAGGATCGGAGCCAGCATTGTCTATTAAAATAATAAGTCCTAACGCCCCTTTAATAAGAATTTTCCACATATAATCAAAACGATGCTGTCCCGGGGTACCATAAAGACGTAATTTCTGTCCATCTTCTAAAGTCAATTCACCATAATCCATAGCAACTGTCGTTTTATCTTTACGGTGTGATTTAACAATATCCGTTGTATGAACGTCAGTATTAATAACGGGAATTTCACTGATAGTTGCAATGGCCGTGGTTTTTCCTGCTCCCACACTACCAGTAAAAACAAGTTTTATTTCGCTCATAAGATTAGTTCCAAGTGAAAAGTGACTGAATCTCACCCAGAACGATCAGTCTTAACTTTTCTATTGACGTAGGCGTTTTAAAATACTTTTAAATAATTGACGTTTTTGTTCGGGTAAGTGTTTATCTTCTATTCGTTTCGAATGTTTCTCTTCAATGATTAATCCGATTATCTGACAAGCATTAACAAAATCAATCACACTAGGCAGCAATACATGTGTTTTAGCAGAAATTGTCTTTAAATCAGTTGTATGCCTTAACATAAAAGCAGCTAAATTGATATGTACCGGATGATGAGGTAGATTAATAAAGTTAGGCCATTGTTTAAGTTGAACAAAGTTATCCTGAGCTTGTTCATGGATAAGACGCCCATGAGAAGCATAAAGCGTTGTTAGCCAAAGTATCGTTTCTAAAGGATAAGATTGCAATTTTTGTTGTTCAACTTCTTGATGGAGTATTTCTAAAGGTAAATCCGCGCTTTCAATATGTTCGGCAAAAGCACCATACAGTATCCGTTGAGAAGAATCAATTTGCCCCATATGAATGAGTGAAGTAAAACAACGTTGTTCGTTGGGTAAAACATAAAGGGGAGGTAACCCAGCACAGCTAAATCGTTTAGCTTGCCCAGTTTGTACCGCTGTTTGTACTAGACCCAGTAAATATTTAGATGGGTCAAATAGATAATCATGAGATACTGGACGGCTTGATTTTTCTGTCGAATTCAGATCGATTAAGTTATGGGATAAAGGAGATGTATTATTTTCTCGGGGTAATGACGTCGTCCGTAAATTTTGGCTGGTAATTTGAGTTGCAATAGCATTGAGTAAATTAACCAATGGTTGCACTCGAATAGGTTTAGGTAAGAACCAACGTGTATCCTTGAAATTTTTTTTCGCGTAAGCGATCATCAGTATTTCAGGACGAGTCAATTGAGAGTCCCAAAAAGCTTTACCTTCGGGTTGTTCAATATCAACTAACACAATTTTTGCAGAACTCTCAACACTCCACATCGCATTCAACTGTTTTTGCACTAACTGCAACATCGATCGAAACAAGACGATATCAATTTTTTCAAGCGCCTGCGTGGAAATAGTATAAACGTTCATCTAGACAAGTATCTTGTATACACTAAGATAGACAGCAAGCAAAAGGCCAAGTCATTTTACCTTACGATGGGAATTAAATCTGTTTTAGTATTTAAAATAGTTGGAGTTTCTCAGTTGAAACCAACTGACAGCAATAAACTAACTGCTGAATAATACTTAGGTTAAAGCTAAATGATTCTATTTTTTAATAGGATTAACCTTTTCTACTATACTATTAAATGATATTTAATATCAAGATACGTTTAAAAAACAAAAACAGCATAAATAATATGCTCCCTAAAATTTTATTTAAATTTTGCTTAAGCGATATAATGAAAATAATATAAGCATTTCAATTATTAATCAGGTTAATTAATCCATTTGCAATGAAACGAGCAATGCCTGGATAAGTATTTTAATATCATTAGGTTGTCTAGCATCAACTTCAAAAACTGGCAAAATTTGTTTTCTTTCTAACAGTTTGTTGGAATAATCTTCCAATGTTATCTGACGAGAGATATCCATTCGCGTTACCCCAATAACAGCGCTAGTTTGTTGAATAAAATCATTAAATGCATCTAAATAAAACACTAAATCAGCTAGTGGGTCAGGTTTCGCATTATCAACTAAAAGGACTAAACCAATTCCACCTCGACACAGAATAGTCCACATGTAATTAAAACGTTCTTGTCCAGGAGTACCGTATAAATGCACACGATTATTATCTTCTAAAGTAAGATACCCATAATCTAAGGCAACCGTTGTTGTTTCTTTGCGTAATTTAGTTTCATCAGTACAGGGCACTTCAGTTGCAATGGGCGGTATTTCACTAATCGTACTTATCGCTGTGGTTTTACCAGCACCCATTGGTCCAGTAAAAATAATTTTATCCATCAGTATGTTAAATGTGAAAAATTAGCTAGTAAAGCAGGCGGTAACATTTCAAAATAACACCACCTCTCGATTATTCATATCTGTCTCAATAGAACTTATTTTTTAAAATAAGTTATTATCCAATATAATCAATTTTCTATAAATACTCATTGCTTGAAAACCAGTCAATCAACAATTTAAAGCGGTAACAGTATAGCTACAAGGAGGGTTATTAAGTCATTTTACAGCAACCACTTATTTAAGCTTAATCCAGACCAAACAATTGTTCAGAATTTTTTAATTATAGCTTGGATCAGGTTAAATCTGTCCAGTAAAAATTTTTCTATTCCCTAATTGTTGAACAGCGGGTAAACCGAGTATGAACAAGGCGATAATTCCCCAATCATTCGTTCTGGCAAATTTCTCCATGCCACTTCAGTAGCGATATCAGAGCACTTTTACGAACCGGCGATTATCTCGTATAACGGCGATGAGTTTCGGTCTCCTGAGTGAGCATATTAAGAGGATAAACAGACTATGACTATAATGACTAAAAAGTCAAGGAGCTTAATTGATGACACGTCCTAACTAAATGAAAATCTGCTGATAAATTGATAAATTAACAAGGCTTCCAGTTTATTTATTTAAAATGCTATAATTTATTTTGTAGAACGTGTTAGTTGCTAGAATTACCCGGTTATTTCTACTCATTAATTAATTGCTAAAAAAACAAGTATTTTATACTAAACAACAATGAATTGGGCTGATATAGGTATTATTGTTATTTTATTAATACTGGGTATAACGAGCTTTTTTCAGGGTTTCGTTAAAGAGTTACTATCCCTTTTAGTGTGGTTAGGTTCTTTTGCCATGGCTTTATTTTTTTTGGATGATTTAGCGCGGTTACTTGAAATAATAATTCCTTTTGCTGATCTACGTTTAGGTGTTGCCTTAATCACCTTGTTTTTGTTAAATCTAATCTTGTTAGAATGGCTAGGTTACTTGGTTATTAATTCCATGAAACCCAGTCAATTATCTTTACCAGACCAATTTATCGGTATGTTATTTGGCGTAATAAAGGGTAATCTCGTTATTATTTTATTTATGATGTGTGCTGGCGTTACTCAATTACCAACAAAACTATGGTGGCATAAATCCTTTATTATTCAATATAATAAACCAGTTGTTATTTTATTACGTAGTCAATTGCCTATTGAAATTGCCATTCAATTCAATTTTGATCCCGCTCCTGAACAAAGTTCACTACCATTGTGAACGTATTCTACTGCTACACCAGCACAAATAAAATGGTATTTTGCCAAAAAATCTCCCCTTTGAAAACTTTTCTTTCTCTTCATTTGACCATGTTATTAGTATGGTCAAAGATCGGCCACTAAACGTTGTAGCTCCTACTACCTTACCGTGAGGCTAGGTTCACCCTTCCGGTTGGCGCCTCAACCAGCACCCAACTGGGCAAACCAACGAGCTGCTTGCCGAAGGGTTAACAGTGGTTGAGGTGCCTTCGCACTTCCACGGAAACTTACCTCCACCAGTTGGTACATGAAAAACGTGGTGGTCCGGTATGTTCGTTTGCAAGCGCTAATCCCAACTTTCCGCCAACCGGGTAGAAATGTGTTCACTATGCTACGTGATTCGCTTTCTCGCCATTCCGTCGTGGTTGTTTGAGTAGGTAGTTACCCAATCTTTTTGTGCGAACATCCATACTGTCGTTATGGACAAGTGGTTATCGCATTAGGGCATTGTTCTTCTGGCGGTAACCACCCTTCGATTTTTTGATTTTCAGTCGAATCACCTTCTACCAATAGCCATTCATCTTTACAACCTAAAATACTGACCCCCCGTTCGCCAAGGAATCGACCTTGTGTTTGAGCCGTTTTAGAAGGATCAGCATAGGCATAAGCCCAACCTTGCTGATAACCTTTCACAAAGGTGCCCATTAATTTACCATAAATCCAGGCTTCTTTATTCACTTTGACAGTGGTATAAAAATCTTCCCATTGATCAATTCTTAGCCAACCGGCTTTGGCATCTATAATATGAACAGAAGTAAAACCTTCATAATCATTATAAGGAATACGGGAAATGATTTCTCTTTTGGGTGCACTTCTGACATTAAGACCCATTGGATCAGTATCGATGACAAATGCCCAAACATCACACCGATTATTCGGCTTGGTAACTGACATGGTGATATTAGCTATTTTGCCACTTTGACGTAAATTATCTAAATAAGTTTGTAGTTCTAATGCTCTATTTTTAATCAAATTGACCGTTGCTTCTAGTTTAATTGGTATCCACATCGTTCCGGTTAAAGAATCATAAATTTGATTAAAGGATTCTAATTGGGTATTTTTATACTTAATCCAAGCATTTTGAGCCTGTTGGAGAATTTGTTGTTCTTTTTCTTTTAAGTTATTAATGAGTAATGAATAAATTGTATTTAATTCTTGATCCCATTGATCATAGGCTTGATTAAAACACTCTATCATCCCGGTGGTGGAGTAGTTTTTATTAATACAAGCCGTTGTGCTCTTATCAAGTGGATGGGCTGTATTATTGAGAGAAAGGGTATTCGGGTTGGTTGGTGTAGTGGCGGGATTATTAATAGCAATAATCTGATTACTTTTAAATTTTATTTCACCTTGCCCGATTTGCGTTCCCATCGCGGTAATGATGAGGTGGTTGGGATCTTGATTTAATAAAGCGATTATGATTGGTTCGGTAATTATTTTGGAGTAATTCGCTAAAAATTCTTGTTCATTTTTGAGGGTCAATTTGTTACCATCCAATTGAACTTCAAACGGAAAAGTAATAAGACGTGCTAACCTTTCCCTTTCTCCGTGAGTCACTAACGTTTGCAAGTAAACGACAAACAAATTTGCTAAACGTTCTTCATATTTTTGTGCCAAGCACCCAATGGAACTCACTTTATCTTGAAGACATAAATCGCGTTTACTTAACCAGTCTTGTTGTTGTTGTTTTAATTGTTCTGCTTGAGAGGAAACCAAAGTAACTAACTGTAAAAAAAGATTATTTAGGCGTTCATCATCTTCACTGAGATAATTATTTTCATCACAAATGATCTTTTCAGTTTCAGTAGTGGCTCGGTTACAATCAAAACTAGCTGCCATCACTGAATAGTTAATCAACGCCAGTATAATACTTATTAAGAAACTTCCATAATGGCTATATTTAGACATGATTATTTCTCCATAAAACAAATAAGGGACTATCAAATTTTTCTAGCAATACTTTAAAGCGTGATTACCCAAAAGTTTTAAGCCAGTTAAGACTGAATAACTATTCTTGAAAGTGAAAAAGTCACTTTTCTTATCTTAGGTAAAATTATTTAATGAATCCATAATTAATTTTTACACAAAATACCTGCGTCTTACAACCACATTTGTAAATATAATGTTACACTTTTACTCTAACTTGATTCTTTACCTTTATTTGGTTGTATAATTCAATTACTTTTTCATGCTCAAAAGTCACTGATATACAATAATAATCCTGTATTCTGTTTAAATCAGGAGACATCCACCTATTGTAGTTTAAAAGAACTAGGGACACGGGAGAGGTTGGTCTATTTTGGGGTTCTTTTTCATAAGTTTTCCATGCTTTTTGATGACACCCGGCTTTTCTAGTATTTGCACCTGGGAATAAATCTATTTCAAATTTCTTCAAGTCTTGTCGGTCATTCGCCGTTATGACCATCTGGTTGTCCATAAATTTCTAGTTTATTTTTAAATTTAGTTAATTCAATATCATCAGCAAAAATGACCCAATATCCTCGTTTATTCTCTGCTACCGATAAAACATGAATATCCATTCCCGTTAATTCTTTTTCAAAGTTATCAGGCGAAACGGATTGATTTATTTCAATTTCAAATATTAAAGTAGGGTTTAGGTTGCCAGAAAATTTATTTTTTAGGATGGTAAAATTACTTTTGATATTATTAGCATCTTGTATCGCTTGTTGAGAAAATTCAAGTTTATTTCTACCTTTTGGTAATTTATAACCACCTCCACCACCTTTTTTCTGTCTCTCTACATTTTCTGCAAAAAGGAGAAGTTTAAGATGCGCGTATTGCTGCATTATTTATCCCCCATCAGATTATTTCTTACCTTTTCCCTACGAATAAATTTCTCAATAGCACAAATAAGTTCGTTTTGTCCTAGATGACTTTTGGAATTAATAATTGCCGTTTTCATCGCTTCTTCTGTCAGCATTTTAATATCAGCAGGCGAAAAGCCAGCGGTCATACTGGCGGCTTTAGTGGTGTCAATGTCGGCATCCCTTTTAATCGGTTTTAAGTAAAGATCGAACAATTGCTGGCGGGTATTTTCGTCGGGAAGTTCATAATAAATCACCTCATCAAAACGTCGCCATATTGCCGGGTCTAGCATATTCTGATGATTTGTTGCCGCTAATATAATACTGTCGCCCTTAAGGTTATCTAGCATTTGTAAAAAATTATTAACAACTCGTTTTATTTCGCCATGTTCATGACTATCGTCTCGGTTTTTCCCAATCACATCAAATTCATCAAATAGAACTATCCAAGTGTTACTTTCAATATAATCAAATACTTTTCGCAGATTAGTTGCTGTTTCACCTAAATAGGAAGAAATAATGGCATCAAAGCGAACATATACTAGAGGAATACTTAAAACAGAACTAATAATTTGTGCAGAAAAGGTTTTTCCTGTTCCTGGCTTACCACACAGAAGAATTTTTTTCTTATTTTGCAGATTATAAGTTGCCAAAATATCAGAATCTTTAAATTCCATGACAACTTGTTCTAATTGAACTTTTATCTCATTTACCACAATAAGACTATCAATACTTTTATCAAACTGCTGTATTTCCAATAATGGAAAACCTTTTTCCGTATCCCTTGGGATAGGTAAAGAATTTTTGAATCGCTTACCGCCATTTTGTACACTATTTGTCGAAAAAAGCGCTTTTTCCAACTCTTTTGCAACTAAATTAGAGTTGTATCACGAAATTTAAAATGCTATTTTGCTAAAAGGAGAATATAAGAAAGAACAAGTTTTGAAAACTTAGGAAACCGGGTATGAAAATGCAATTGACAGAACTCACAACTGAGCGCAA
>JAAUSR010000178.1 GCA_012032555.1 Thioploca sp. | reverse complement strand
CTTAAATTCCAGTTCTAATTTCTTCCTCAAAAGCTTTATTTCTTTTTAATAAAATATTCTTTATATCTTTTGATATTTCATCATCATTTAAAATATTTTTTATAAACTGTAATCTTTTTTGTTTAATTTTTTCAAATTTTTTAATTTGATTCTGAATTCTCCATCTTCTTTCTTCTGTAATTATTTTTGCTAATTGACTTGATAATTTTTCAAATTTATCATCAGACAAGACTTTATGTCTCATAACATGTCTTGAAACTCTACTATGACGCTCTTTTGCTTTATTAGGATCTGTTATATATTCACGAACAATTCTTCCTCGTTCATCTCTAACAAAATCACCAGTTGTAGGATCTATTTTTTCAACTTTTGTTTTTCCAAATGCCCAATTTGAAACAAATTGAGTATTTATCTTTCTAGCCTGTGCCCTCTCTTCCGGTGTCATATTTGATCTGGTTTTACCAGTTATACCAACTCCGGTTGATTTTTTAAAATCGGTTATTCCGGCAACGGATTGGAAGAGGTTTGCAATATCAGAAGACCAGTGTATTAATGAAGAAATAATATTTGAAAATTCATCATATACATCAATACGCGGATCATAATCTAATTTTTTATCACTATAAAAGTAATTTAAATAATTTCTAATATCTGCAGTTGTTTTTACAAAATATTCTATAAAATCTTGAATATCATCAGGATTAAGATTATCCTTTTTCATATAAATCTGTTTTGCAGCAGAACCTATATTATTCAAAGCAATTTTTAAATCTTTATTTTGATCTAAAGCTTCTTCTAAATCTTCATATAAATATGAATCATCATCTGAAAAAGCAGATACTGCCTTCTCAAATAATTCATCAGCTTCAATATCATCTTCAAATTTTTTTATATTTAAATCAGTTGGTTTTATCTCTTCTTTATTAAGCTCTTCTCCAAAAAGATCTCGCTCCCTTTCTCTTTTAATTTCTTCTGGAATTTTATTACTGGTTAGTAATCTTAATTCACCTGCTCCATATCCCTGGCCACCAAGAAGAATTTTTGAAATTTGTAATAAAATTTTATTTCTAACTTTTGTATTTGGTTTGCTCTTAACAGCACGATGTAATAATTTTATTACACGTGGGCCAGATGATATTATATTAATTAAATTTTTATTAACTTCCTCTTTGATTTTTTCAAAATCACTAACAGTTAACTCATCACTTGCCTGAATTAAAAATGATTGTCTTAATTTTAATAATTGATCATATTTGTTAATAATATCATTTAAATCTATATCTTTAGGATTTTGAAGAGTTTTAATTAAATTCTCTCCATTAAATTTTAATTCATTTAATGTATTACGAATATCTTCTGGGATACCAGTTACTTTTAGTATTTCATGTTTTTCTTTTACAAAATCAGTAATCGGTTCAAATAATTTCTGTAATTCATCTTCTGTAAATTCAGCAATCTCACTAACCATATTACTTAAATCTTTTAATCTATGTAAATAGTTAGCTGAGCTTCGGTAAGCTACTTCAGGTCTTTTTTCAAAATATCTAAATACGTTTTTAAATGTATTTATTAAACTTTCTACTTTTGTTTTGTCAGCAGGAGGGTATTCTTTTATTAAATTCTCTATTCCTATCAAACTTTGAGATAATTCTGGTGTTAATTTGTTAAAATCTTCATCCATAGAACTTGGACTGGATAAAATCTCCTCTTCCTCTTCCTCTTCCGCTTCCTCCTCAACCTCCTCTCCAGCCGAATATCCTTTTGGAATATCTTTATACTCTTTAATTACAGGCTTCTTTAAATCTTCTTGTAAAAAAAGATCAAGGGTAATTGGTTCAAATGCTGAGCCACCTACATTTTCATCCTTCAAGGGCTCTGGAACTATACCTGGAATTTCAGAAATACTTTCTGGCTCCGTTTCTTTTATTTCTTTTTTTGGAATATCTTCTTCATCATCGAATTCGAAAAATTTCGCAAAATCATCAATTCCAGAAGACTTAAAAAAATTATGTAACATCTATATTATGTAGAATTATTGTTTTATTTGAATAATTTCTTCTCTTTTGTTTTCGCTAAATATAACGGCAGATAAAATGCCTGTTTCATAACATTTAGTATCTATATTACAAGAATGTTTGTAGAATTTTACCTTCCCATCAGCTTGTGCTTCATGACCAGAAACGATATATCCAAATCTACCATCATATTTATCATGCCATGGAATTCCTCCAGGTTTTGCTGGAACTAATATTTTTGATTCTCCAGATTTTATCCATTTTAAAGGAATAAAATCTCCATATTCATCTATCCAACGAACATACATTACTTCTGAATTATAGTATAAATCATTTTCTGTATGTTTAGGGATAACGCCTGCATGTAAAATTGTTATTTTAACCTGATTTGGAAATATAAAAGAAATTACTCTAGGCTGATTAGAAACCCATTTTAAAAGCGGAGTTTCATCAAGTTTATTTTTATTCCTATTAATATGTTTTTGTTCATGATTGCCACGAACCATATATCCAATTGACTTTTCTCGCCAATTTTTAATGCGATTTATTATTTTATAAGCAGTTTCCTCTCCGCTACCTTTATCAAAAATATCTCCAACAGATACAAAAATATTATTTTTGGAAGGCTTATACTTCCTTACTAGTTCTTCAAATTGATCTATTTGTTCGTGTATATCACCAACAATCATCAACTTGGTATTTTTTGGTACGTTTATTACTTTATACATATTTTTCCTATTTATTACTAAATTTTATATATATCAATATGAGGAAAAGTGCACAAGAAAGAACTGGTTTGGATTTACTTAGTTTATATTTAGTATTTTTGAGAGCATTATATAATTTGCATCAAAATAATCATTGGGAGGCAGAAGATTATGGTCACCATCTCTTATTTCAGCGTATCTATGAATCAGTCAAGGAAATGGTTGATGAAGCAGCAGAAAAAATTGTTGGTTTATTCGGAAAAATTACCAAGCAAGATAAAATCTCATCTAATCAACCAGTCAGTTTGATGCTTCGAAATATGAGGGAACAGAAAAGCAGAAAAGATTAAAATCATCTATAGAAGCAACAAAAGCTTTTTTAAATTTTTCTAGATAAAGGTAATATAAAACACTAAAAAATCAAAGATATGACAATGGGACTAGATGATATGATCATGAGTCATTATAATGATGCAGAACAACATATATTTCTTCTTCAACAAGCTTTGAAAGGAGAGGGAGAATAAATAAAAAACCCAGCCTATTTTAGCCGGGTTAGTAAATTCTTTAATTTTTAGAGTTTTATTAAATTCTGTATTTCTTTACAAGTTTACTTGCAACTTTAGCCAATCTCGGACTTGTTTTTGGCATTGCCGCAGCACGCTTAATTCTAATACGTTCTGCTTGAGCAAATTTCTTCATAACTTCCTCATATGCAATTTGTGCCGCTAATTTGGCTGCCTTGGTTGCTGCTTCATGTGCTTTTGACATAAAAATAAATCCTCCAATCCAATGTTTAACTATTACTAGTTTTTTTACAATATTTAATGATTTGCTCGCCTGGTTCGCACTTCAGCACTCTTCTTGCAATATCTTTAACATTTATCTATTTCCTCTACCATCGCCAATAGCCCTTGCCCTTGCCATTGCCAGAGCCATTGCCATCGCCCCAGCCATTGCCCTGACTACGCC
>JAAUSR010000177.1 GCA_012032555.1 Thioploca sp. | reverse complement strand
GGTTTGTTTAATATTGTAGAAGGTCAAATTGATGTAATTAAAGCTTCTGAAGTTGGTTTAAGAAATATTGTAGCTTTAGGAAATAATTCTATGACTGCCTATCAATTTTCAGTCATTAGCAGATACTCCAATAACCTGTTTTTGTTATTGGATAACGATGAGCCTGGCCAAAAAGGGAGGAAACAGATCATTAGTAAGTATGGCCATATGGCCAATATTCGTAATTTTTACTTGCCAGACGACTTCAAAGACATAGATGAGTACATCACTAAGGGTGGAATTAGTGATCATGTGGACTTGTCTTTTGTCGTCAAGGATTGAAATTTCTTAGAAATTTTCATCTTTCCTCTATTGATATATTGTGATTGTGTCTTTTAGTATCTAGGGGTTAAAGATGGAACGTGAACGTAGAAAAAACAGATCTGATAAGTATCAATGGGTTTTACTTGAAACCGTTTGCTCAAATGATATGATGGAAGCTTTTTGCAATGAAGATAGTATTTCTGCAAGGCTTAATCCATTTGATTATAATGAAGATTTAATCGAGCTGGAAGAGCAGCTCAAGAAAGAATTTTGGAGAGTCGTAGATACGCTATTGACCCCAAGACAAAGGGAAGTAATTAGGCTTTATGCTGATGGCTATACTCAAATGGAGATAGCTAAGATGCTAAATGTGAACCAAAGTTCAATAACAAAAAGCCTTAACGGGAACGTAGATTATAAGAATGGCAAAAAATTTATGGCGGGGCCAGGAAAAAGATAAGGAAAATCATAGAGAACGACGATAAAATCAAGGACATCCTTCAAAAGATGGCGGAATGTCGTGATGAAAATGGTAAGAAAATCTTTCAAGAGCACGCAATAATCTGATATATGTATCAGTATGAAAATGTGTTCCCTATGTAATGAGCCTAAAGACATCGGCTGCTTCGTTAAACAAGCGAAAGCAGCCGATGGTCTTTTTCCATGGTGTGATGATTGCCGCCGTAAATATCGTAAAGAAAAACGTGAAGATAATATCGAGAGCGCTCGACAATATACCAATGGTAAACGTGCCGCCCGCATTTCTTGGTTTCAAGAATTAAAATCCAATACTCCATGTGTCGATTGTGGTCAAATTTACGAACCATATTGTATGGACTATGATCACATCCCAGAAAGGGGCGAGAAAACTAAATCTGTTTCAAGAATGGTGATAGATAATACGCCCAAAGAGGTGATTTTATCTGAAATTGTTAAGTGTGATTTGATCTGCTTGTTCTGTCATAACAGACGTACACAAGCCCGTTTCTTCGAGAAGTTGGGAGAAGAAAGGAAATACAAACCCCATCAACAACGCAATATCAATTTGATAAATGATTTTAAGAGCCGACCATGTACTATGTGTGGTCAGCAATATGAGCATTTTAATATGCAAATTGATCATATTGACCCAGCGACTAAATTATACGATGTGTGCGATCTAAAAACTACAAAGTAGAAAATATTATTTGCTGAACTTATCAAATGCCAAGTCCTATGCGCCCTTTGTCATCGTCGTAAGTCTATCACGGAACAGCAAGACGAAAAATATAATGTGAAACGACCTCATCCGCCTAAAAGGCAAGAACTATTCTATGATCCTATTGCTAACACTAAGGAATGTGGGCGTTGTCATCAAATCAAAAATTTTTCTGAATTTCATCCAAATAAAAAGACTATATCTAGATTAGATACTTATTGTAAGAGATGTTTTAATGAATACCGACGAGAAAGACGACGCAAATGAAGAATAAAATGACACTAGACGAAGCTATTGAACATGCAGAGGAAGTTTCTTCTCAATGCAGTATAGAGGATCAGTTATGTTCTCAAAATCATATTCAATTAGCACGGTGGTTGCGAGAATTGAAGAAATATCGTGAAATTTATGGTGATATTTATGGTGATATCTCGGATATTGCCCCAACAAGCAGGTAATATTCTGAAATCTACGTAGTAGGATTGCCTGCCAATAAAGTGTAGGATATTATCAATATTACTCTATTTAAGGTAGGGTACGTTCTGTTCACCGGGAGACATGATGCCGAAATTCAATGTAGATTACTCAGGTTTAGCCCAAATTCAAAAAAAGGCATATCGTCTTTCTGATGTTAAAGATCAGTTAGAAACTGTGGCTTTTGATGTAGTTAGGTTCAAAGACGGCGACAAGGGTGCTGATCTGTGGCAAATCCAAAGCGCAGATGATGGCGATTACATCGTTGCATTGTATGATGCTGATGAAGAAAATGAGAAGACTGCTTCCGCCAAAAATCCTTGGGACGTGTTTGTAACCAAGAACGGTCATGATCTGCAAATTTCTTACAAGGGTGACCCCCTTGTAAGAATGGCATCTGCTAAACTTGGAATCCCAAGCTCTGAGTTACATAAAGCTGAGCAGTACCTACCAGAAAAACTTGCTACCAATAAGAAGCTCGTCAAAGCTCTTTTGAGTCAGCTAAGTGAGACAGCTAGATTAGAAGTATCCAAGCGATACCCAGAACTGGTTTAACGGAATAGGTATTCAATGAGCATTGATAAAATACATCAACTAGTCGGTTCCTTAGCAAAGGCAGTAGACGAAAATCAGAGGATTCCAACTCCGATTTTAGCTGCCAAGCTAGCGCGTTATGTTGAAGTCTATCCTCAAGATAAAACTCTTGGATCTATGTCCAGAATTATCGATAAGATGGTTGACAACAATACGAATTTTATTCGTAAAGCAGAGCTTAAGTCGCTTTACGGCAAACTATATCAGCACGGCACTAAGGTTGCCGAGTTGCTATCAGATGAGCTTGGCGAACAGTCTGAGCCAGAAATTACTACTTATCATCGTGATGAAGCGGTTTCAGAAATTAATCCGTACCAATTTGGTGATCAGGTTATGGCTAACGCCTTGGCAAGCGCTTTTGATAAGCACCTTCCATTGAAGCTATATTCACAGCCAGTAGCTGACAAAGCTATGAAATCAGTTGGCTCTACTCTAGATGCCTGGAATCTAAGACCATCTAGCTTAGCTGTTAGCGATGGTAATGATAAATTTATCGTTATTAAAGCCGACTATGATACTCCAAAGGGAGTTACTAGTTTCTATGTACCAGTAGAAGTTACCAAGAACGATGTAGTTGAACCACAAGTATTTATGGGTAACACTGGTCCAGAAGACCTTAATCATAAGTCCATTAAAGCTTATTTAACACAACAAGCTGGTTCAAAAACTAAGATTGGTGCTACTGATATTTTAACTGCTTTGACTCATGCTGCAAGTGATAAGCGTGAAGTTACTGCCGCTGAGATGGCTGTTATTCGTATGAATGCTGCTCGTCAAAACCAGTCTGAATTTTTTGAAGGTCAAGTTGTTGGACTCAAGGTTGAAGCCGCCGCTAAGCCAGATGTAGCCCTTCCAAAATCTGATGATGTTTGTTTCTTTTGAAGAAAGTTTACTACTCCACAAGGCTTAGCCTCTTGGAGATTTGGTGCAGAAAAAGTAGGAGCTGCTAAGAATCATATCTCTCGCGAACTGCAGTCAATGGGTTTTGCAAGTCACCAAGTAGTTGTTACTGGTAATGATGAAAATACTATTATCTGTGGAGTCTCCTTAGACTCTGGTAAAGTAGCATTTACTGTTCCAGTTAAGGTTGCTAATGATAAACTACAAAAGCCTGTTATTATGATTTGCAATGGCT
>JAAUSR010000176.1 GCA_012032555.1 Thioploca sp. | reverse complement strand
TCTTGTTCTTTTATCAAGAGGACTTGGCGTCTCAAATCGATTGAATCGGTCATTTTTTTACTCTTTACCGGGAAACTGATTCCGGTATTCTAAACGATTAGAATCATTTTATTATGCTTCTGCTATAATTACTGCGATTTCACAATTACCGGATACAGCTAATATTGATGACATCTTCGTGGTTTTGTACCAAATGAAAACTCAATAACCCGTTCAAAATCAAACGACAACCACAACTCAACTAATTTCCGGTTTAGAGTTAATGAAAGATTACCCTGGCTGTGTAAAAAAAGCACCAAAAGACTTATCTACCGAATCTAAAAATCATGTTTAAACGTATTCGTATAGAAAATTTTTTATCTTGCCGAGATATTTTGCTTGACAACCTGACGGGAGTGATTGCACTGATTGGACGCAACGGTAGTGGTAAAACTAATATTCTTCAGGCGATTCAATGGGCAGTAAACATCATTACTTCCATTCAACCGATTAAATATACATTTCAATACCCTCCGCCTTTTATTGGTTTTGATATTCTTTTGGATAAAGAATATTTTCGTTATCAATTGACAGTTGCATTTATTGGATCAAGTGCTGACGATTCTCTTCAGACTGTCCTTGGAGAAGAATTATATATACAAAAACCAACTGGAACATGGGAAAATATCGTTTGCCGCCAAAAGGATAAAATCAAAGTATTAGGATATGATACGGAAATACAAACTGGTGTTGCTACACCGAGTTTACCCGCCTTAATTGCGCTTATCCCTCAAAACCCAGTGGTTAAACTCATTTCAAAAATTATCAACTTTTTCAAAGCAGTACGTTATTATCCGCTTGATGAACCCAATCAATCAAATACAGAAATTGGCAATACTGGGTTGGTTAGACCGGTGGATTATGAGGAATGGCTTAGTAAATATCGTAGTCATCCGGATCCAAATACTTCCGTCATTATGCGATTGTTGCATTTATTTTTTGATAAAAAACAAGATTATGAAGAACTTAAAACCTTATTAGGTGATAATGGCTTAGAACTCATTACCGATATTGAACTCCTTCTAGCTCCTGATTACCCAGTTTACATCATTAATTTTTCCCGAGTGCCAATCGTGGTACCTCAACCTCCCATTCTTTTAGTTACAATGGCTTATCGCTGGGTACGAGAAGACTACTTCGCTTGCTCATTTCAATCATTCATGATCAAAGTACCGTCCTGTTGCTAGAACATCCAGAAGATGGCATTCATGTTGGGTTACTGCATAAATTGATTTCGCTATTCAAATCCTATTCGGATCGCGGACAATTTATTTTGGCAAGTCATTCTCCAGAAATCTTTAATCGCCTAGAACCACAGGAAATTCGCTTGGTAACAATGGTAGAGGGTATCACTTATTTACGTACCCTCAATGAGACTGAAATAGCGGCTGCTCATCAATTTATCCGTGAAGAAGGTACGTTAGCAGATTTTATCGAAACGATAGCGGAGGGTTAGTTGGTGTACGGCGTTTTAGGTGAAGACAAATCTGATGTTGAAATCCTTAAAGTGCTTATTAGAAAATTAGCAGCAAACGAAAAGATTACGATTAAAACTAAAGGTTATAGCGGTGGCGGCGAAATGATGAAACAGGGCAAGCAACAACTTAATTTATTCAAGAATTTAGGCTGTTGTCGTTTTATTATTTGTTACGATGCCGATGGTGAAAAGTTAGAAAAACGTTATGAAAAAGTGGTTAACCAGATTGTTACACCATCAGATTTAAAAAAGGAAGCCGCTATTGGCATTGTTATTCCCGTTCAAGAAATAGAAGCTTGGATCTTAGCGAATATTGAAGTGGTTACTCAAATTTTTAGAAATTGGCAACCCAAACCGGTTTCTAATCCTGAGTCTATTGACCATCCAAAGGAATATTTAGAAAAGTTAAGTCGTGATGCGAAGGGAAAACCACGCTATAGTCATGCGATTCATAATGCCAGAGTAGCGCAATATCTTAATTTAAATAAAATTCGGCAAAAATGTCCCTCTTTTAAACCTTTGGTGGATTTAGTTACTTTAGGAACCGGTAACTATCCAAAAAATTTAATGCTTTAAATTATGGCGTGTTATCAATTAAAGTAGTTAACACCGTGAGTTATGGATAATGCCACTGTTCATAAAAGAGCCGCTATTCAACAATTTATTGAAAAGGCCAGCGAGATAGAGTGCGTTAGCAAAACGTAACACGCCATTCCTTTCCTTATCTCCCCTCCCCAAACCACAGAATCTTAAGTTATTTTTCCTTAAAAGTTACTGTTAAAGATTTTCAAGAATTGTTTGCCCAAAAAATAGAAAGAAAATAAAGAGTTAAAAAGAAGAAAAAATTTCACTTTTAGAGTCGATTTCTATCCCGAAATAAACTGAATGTAAAATGGGTAGAGCGCAGCGAAACCCATCTAAGCACTAACTAAAGGAAAAAATTCAGATGTCAACAGAAATTCAGGAAAAAACCATCAACCAAATCGTTTGGTCAAATGGTCAAAATAATTAGCGTAATTTATGGTGGTGACGTTTCTCTCGCTTTTCATACTACATGTAATTGGTCAAATCAAAATTGATACCCCAGCAATACTATTACTAATTTTAATATCAATTGCTGGCTTGATATTTTCTGGTTTTATTAAAGGAATCAAATGGAAAGATTTTGAATTCAACTTTGGAGAATTAAAGGGACGACAAGATGAACTAGAAAAGCAGCAACATGAATTAAAAAGACAGCAAGAACTACAAAACAAACTGATTGATTTAACAAAATTCCTCCTTTTCGGTCTTGTTGGAGTACATGAACGTAATCATCTCAAAAAACTCAATTCTGAAGGTAGATTTGGTTATAAACCCCGTGATACTTTTGCAGATGAACTTAGACGGTTGTTGTCATTAAATTTTATTGGACGACATACAGACAAAGGAATCCGCTCAATGATGGCTGATTCCGATCCGAATAGGAATGATTTAAAAACCCACTTTTTCATCACGGATAGAGGCAAAGAATACTTGGGATATTATGAAAAATTTGGTGAATTCTTTTCAGCGCTTCAATCCATAGAAACCGAGGAACAACCATGAATAAACCCATCACTTCACGAGAATATAAACTCATCCTCAATGCGGATCGTTTTAAAGATCGCCAACAAGGAAGGGATGATTTTAGGGAATTAATTGAACGTTTGGTTGAAAAACTGGGCGGTAAACTAGAAAAAAATCTAAAGGAAGAGGAAAGACAAACCTACTATCTCGATACGGTCGGTTTAACTCTCTATCAACAAAGATTCATTTTGCGGGTTAGAGAAGAACCACCGGATGTCTCCAAAATGACCTTAAAGTATCGCCACACTGACCGTTATCTTTCAGCTAGCCAAGATTTATCTGCTGCTGATAAAGGTGACTGCAAGTTTGAAGAGGACATTCTGGCTAATGCCTCCAGCAAATTTTCTCATTCCGTATCCATTAAGAACAAGAAACCTTGGTCGGCAGAAAATGAAATCAAAACGCTGGACGATGTGATCGAACTATTTCCAGGACTGAAAGTTCTAGAGAGTTATAATAGAGTTGTATCACGTTAAAAACCAATCAATTAGCTAAGTAAAAATTCCATAGTCCAGCACAGACACCAATTATTTCATCATATAAATCAATTGTATGAAATCTAATTTTATTGACAAGTGTT
>JAAUSR010000079.1 GCA_012032555.1 Thioploca sp. | reverse complement strand
TCGGTTAACATTTTTTCAACCACCCCTCGCCCCTCCTTCTCAAGGAGGGGGAATGATCTCTTAACTTAATGGCAGTGACGTTGGAGCGTGGGAACGAGAAAATCTGGGAAATAAAGAGTGTGGAAACGAAAACGCAAGAAAAACCGTTGAATTTGACACAAGCAGCAAATTAGATTTTTTCAACCTCCAATGAATTTTACCCCGTATATTCAAATAGTTATTTAATAGACATAAAAATAATAACAGATATAAGCCGCTGAATTTGACACAAGCATCAAATTAGATTTTTCCACCCCTAATAAATTTGACACTGGTGTCAAATTGGCCCAAAAAAAAATCTGTTCTAATTGGACAATTTAGCAAACGACAAATCCCGTGACTTGAACTATAACTAGTAATTATCAGTTCCAACTCTTGCTGTTCTTCAAAAGAATCGGCAGGTGGGTTGATAGATAATCAGTATCAGTAGTTAACTTTATCAAGGAGGGACCCTTAATGAAACGTTATATTAGTTGGTTATTTGTTTGGTTAAATCTGTTTCTTGCTGTCGTTCAAGCGACAAAGTAGGAAGGAGAAATTTAATGAACAAGGTAATATTAATCTGGATATTATTTGTTAGTGTAAATATATTTTCACTACCCGCTTTTTGTGTTCCTTCACATGAAGAGAATATTGCTTTAGGAAAATTAGTATCAGGTTCGTCATATTATGATCAGGAACCAGAAGTCTTTGAATTCGATAACATTGTGGATTGCTCAACTGATGATGGAGGAAAAGCCAATAATTGGAATTTCTGGCTTACTCCTCAGCTAAGTACTGGTAACATTATGATAGATTTAGGAAAGGAATATCTTTTAGGAAAGATAGATTTTATTAATACACACAATCGTTGGTACAACGATAGAGCAACAAAGGATTGGAAGCTTGAAATCTTAAGAGCTGATTCCTCAGTTGCCTTTTCCATCACCGGTAGTGAACCTGATATTCTCACAAAAATTACCACAAGGCCAGTAACACCCTCAATAATTGATCTAAATGAGGCTATATTAGGGAGGTATGTAAAATTTTATGTGAATTCTTATTGGGGGAGTAGTGGTGGATTAAATGAGCTTAGGCTTTATGAAGCAGTGAGCAAGGACTTATCGACACCGAATCAGCCGCTACCTTCAGTTACTCCGTCTTTAAGTAGCACTGGTTGTTCAGTCGCTAATCCAGACCAAGTTAATTCAGATAACGATGAAAAAGGGGATGTTGGCGAAGATATTTTCGACAGCGATGATGATGGAATTGAGGATAAGATTGATAATTGTCCACTCGTCGCTAATCCAGACCAAATTGATTCAGATAATGATGGAAAAGGGGATGTTTGTGACAATAATAACAGTCCACCCTCTCAGCCACCACTTGAACCCCTTCCCCCCACCATGAAACTCACCGCCGGCTTTACTGGCAACGGTCACGGTCGCGTTACCACCGATCCGAGTGGAATTGATTGTGACAGTAACCAAACTCAATGTTCCCATCCTTACGAGACCGCCAGTTGGATTAAAATGATTGCTACCGCCGCAGATGATTCCAAATTCACTGGCTGGAGCGGTTGGCAAAGCGATTGTGATGATGGTGAAGTGTTTATGAGTGGCTTGCGTTCTTGTACAGCGAACTTTCAGTTATTACGTTTTCCCTTGACGGTAACAACTACTGGTCAAGGTAAAATTAAGAGCAACCCCGTTGGGATTGATTGCAATCAGTGCGCTCATAATTTTGATATTAATACCAAAGTAACCTTGACAGCAGTACCAGCAAAAGGCTGGCAATTTCAAGAATGGACTGGCGATTGCGATGACCAAGGAACCGTAACAATCAAGGCAAACCAAGCCTGTCAAGCCACTTTCACCCAATTACCTCCTGACTACCCACCAATAGCTGACGCTATTTTAACTGCTTGTGCTAATGCTATTCCGTGGGACGGTCAAACTAACGAAGACGCAGTAGTGAAAAATACTAGCACACTCAATCTAGCTGGTAGTAACACACCCATCAAAGTTAAAGCGCTTTGTAATTACGGCACGATTCAAGCAACTGCCGGGGAATTATTAGCTATCCAAGTCAATCCGATTGAAGGATTTATTTATAATGAAGGCAGTATTCTAGGTCAAAATGGCCAAAGTAGTACCGCTAAATCAACGATTCCCACTAACTTAGTCAATACTGGCGATAATGGCAGCAGTATCAAACTCCAAGCCGATACCCAATTTTACCACCAAGGTATCATTCAAGCCGGTGTGGGCGGCAATGGCTATTTTACTGCCGGTCATGGCGGTTCCGTAGAAATTTATGCCGGCCAGATTATTCAAGCCGGGATCATCGCCGCTGGCAATGGTGGTGAAGGCAATGCCCATCAACCCGCCTGGGATGGTTTTGGGAGTTATACTGGAGATCCAGAAAATACCTCAGTCTATGGCAATCAACCGGTTTGGGGTGGTAATGGTGGGAAAACGGTACTGCAAGCGGAACAATCACTTTATGCCTCGGCGATAGCGGCGACTTCAAGCGGTAGCGGTGGCGATGCTTATGTCTGGTGCCAAAATGGTGCGCATTTGATCGACTGGGAATTTGATGGTAGATGGTATACGGGAACCTGTGTTAGTGATGACGCCAACCTGCCAGTAGCTATTCCCACGCCAGGAACCGGTGGCGATTTGATTCAATTATCTTCTAGCATCAATGATGTTTCGCAAGCCAGTTCCGGTAACGGCTTATATTATGAACCAAGCACGATTACTTTGGGTACCACGACGCAACTCCACGCTCAACAAGATATTGTCATCTTTGGCGGAAATGATTGGCTTTTAGATTTACGTCACCTCAGTCCGGGAGCCATTTCAACGCCTGGCAACATTACTCTCGCCGTTGGCAAGAACAGTACGATTGACTTAAGAGGCAATACTGGCAAAGTTTTCCAAGCCGGGGGGCAATTCACCGTTTTTACTGACATCCTCTTATTAGACCAGGGAATTGCTTTAGCGAATTTGGTAGACGCTAAAGAGGGAATCGTAACTCATCCCAATAAAATTCTTCACCAAGTTATTCTAACTGGACCCGGCCAAACCACGGGCGAACCTCAAGCCACTTTACTTCTAGAATTAGAACTAATTAATGGTGGTCCAGAGGCGGATGTTTATAATCTTACCGTTAACGATTCAGCGGGTTGGATGTTATCAACTTTACCCTCACCTATTTCGGTGGCGGGACTGGGACATGAAACCCTGCAACTCAATATCACCCTATCCGCTATGGTTGGTGAGCAAGATATTATCACCGTTACCGCTACCTCAGCGGCGGAACCCAGCGTTACTTCAACGGCTCAAATTGTGGTCAAAGTAGCTGGTGAACTCAGCGCCTCGGCGACTCCCATGACAGATATTCAGTCATCGCCAACGACCAAAGAACCAGCTAGTAACTCTGCGCCAGTAACAAACACTCAGGTAGAACCGACGGTTGAGATAACCGAACCCAGCACCCCGGATACGACTACCATGACAGATACTCAACCACCGCTAACAACCGAAGAACCAGCAACAACCAGTCCGGGAGAACTATCGACGGTTGATATCGACAACAATAGTCCAACTATCCCAACTGCAGAGTTGTTCTCCTCGTTCCCCCCCTCAACTCCGCCTTGCTATGTGAGCGGTATAATGGACTGGGTTTGTAATGCGAAAGGACAGAAACTAACTGATTTAACCGTCGGACCAGATGGCATGATTGCTTTTGGTACTTTAATCGGTAACCTAATTAATCAAGGTTGGGTGTCCAATTTAATGCTAGAATCTAATAGCCACTTAACCGGTGGTATCGTCACCGGTTACATCACCAATCACGGCGAAATGGCAGACTTTGAATTCCGTGGAGCGGCAATTGTGGGTGGTACACTCGCTGGCAAAATCAGCAATACTAGTCAAATTGGTGGTTATTTCCGGGATGTTCAGTTAGCCGCTGGTACTCAGCTGAGTGGTGGTCAACTAGTTGGTAACATCAGCGGCAACGCTCAAGCACCGGCTTTATTAGAACACGTTACGATTAGATCGGGGAGTTTCATTGTTGGCGTCAAACTGGGTGATGCTGTCATTGTCGAAGATAACGTAACTTGTGGAGAAAATGTTCAAGCACCGACTGGGGTTTGTCAATCGGCATCATCTTCAGAACCAGAACTACAAAACTTTCCTGACCTTGGTGTGACAGCATCTACTCAAGATGGAGCAACCGTTGCTACCCATGCCGCTATTGGTGGAGGTATTGCTGTCAACAATGGTCCAGTTGAATCGCTAGCCATGGTTACCTTAGTAGATGAAGTAACTATTCAGGGTCAGATTCAAGTTGATCCGGCGCAGGTGGGACAAGCGGGTGAGGTAGTTGTTTATGTCGAATATACGCCACTTGGCACTTATGAACCGGTTTATATCATGTTGAACGAGAACGGTGAATCGGTAGAGTGGGATAATAATTTAGCTCAGTTAGCGCCTTTCCAAGTTATTCCCAAGCTGGCTGAGTTGATAGATGTACCGATGTATCAGGGTAAATTACCGGTAACCGGAACTTTAAGAATTGGCTTGGGTTACCGGCTAGCAGATGGTTTGGTGGTGCATAATTTGGAACCGATTGAGGTCAATATTAGTCAATAATCAATATTAGTCAATAATTAACTAATTAAGTTAGGTTAGGCATTTCCTCGTTCCCACGCTCCGATATGAGAACGCATATTGTATAATTACACCGGTGTAGGCATTCCCACGCTGGAGGGACTGTAAAAGAACTTCCAAAATTGCTCATTTTTGATTCGTAACCCATTGATTTCACGTTATCGAAATGGCAAAAAATGGAGTTCTTTTACAGCCTCTGGAGCGTGAGAACGAGAGAATAATTCATGGAAAAGGCCCATAAAACAAATAGAACTAGCGGCTGGCAATGAGGTTTTTACCTGTTGCAAGGACGTGAACAATCCGGAAGTAAGTATTGTGGTTATTCAAGTTGTGTTGAATTATCACAGGTTTTGGCTGGGAAACCGTCGGCTATATTTGAGATCTTTAAGACTATTTAGTAAATAAATCTGACAATTACCTACAACTACCGCTTTACAACAACTGTTCGCACTAGTTAAATGCGAATGAAGAGCTGAAATATTAGATTATAAATCAGTAAATTATGTAGGTTGGGTTTCGCTCCGCTCAACCCAACAAACTTATTTTTCAGTAAGTTAGAGATACGAGCGCTTAATTGGCATTTAAGGAGGGGGTGTTAGGTGTCACGCCATAACGCACCCTATCTCGTTCCCTCCTACGTAACCGATTCTAACTAACCAGGAAATAGATTATGTCACCCTCTTATAATCATTCTTACCTTGCTTATCGAGTAGCCAAATTATTAGATAAAGGAGAACGATTTAACATCCATATTGAAATGACTTTAGATATAGAAGGTTGTGATTACATCCCTGATATTGTTTTTTATGAACGGAACAAGATAGATTTTTTGCATGATAAGATTAAATCTGAAGAAAAACCACTGCTTATTATAGAAATTTTATCCCCCAAACAATCTGTTAATGAAATTACTGATAAATTCGAAAGTTACCTTAATTTCGGCATTAAATCTTGTTGGCTAATTATTCCTCCTACTAAAACCGTGATCATATGTAACGATATAAATTGTCCGCTTTCTTATTCTATGGGGATCGCTAAGGATGAAATCCTTGGGGTTGAAATAGTGATTGAGGAATTATTCCACTGAAATTGAAGTACGTGGTTCGCGTCACTACTATTAACTTAAGAATCCCCCCTCTTTGAAAAAGGGGGGTTAGGGGGGATTTAAAATTTTGACCTCACGGCTAATCTTCCTTAATCCGTAATAATTACTTTAAGTTAATGACAGTGAGCTAGCCAGCACAAGTAGGCTGGATTAAGGAACGAAACCCAGCTTATTCAAAGTAAATCTCAATCATATTTGAGTTATTGATACTCTAATCTGGATAAACACCATGATCTACCCAACAAGGTATTGGTGACAGCTTCATGCCTACCTGAAGTAAGCCGGGTTTCGTTCCTCAACCCAGCCTACGTGCTAGAACTCAAACGGGAAAGTGATGAACGTTGGCAAGAAAACCAACGTAAATGGGATGAAAACCAGCGGCAGTGGCGCGAACTGGAACAGAAAAGTGATGAACGTTGGGAAGCTAACCAACGCCAATGGCTGGATCTCAAACGGGAAAGCGATGAACGTTGGGAAGCTAATCAACGAGTCATTAACGAAATGTTAGAATCGATCCGTCACCTCGATAACTAGATCGATAAAAAATATGATCAAACCCTCGGTGCAATCGGTACCCGTTGGGGATTACATTCGGAAGAGACTTTCCGTAACGCAATTAGTGGGATTTTACAAGAATTTCCGAGCGGGGTGGAAGTAATTCATGTCAATGAGTTTGACGATAGTAGCGAGGTATTTGGTCGCCCTGATCAGATCGAATTGGATTTGATTATTCGCAATGGTAACTTACTCATCGCGGAAATTAAATCGTCGATGAGCCGAGGTGATATGTACCTGTTTGAGCGTAAAGCCCACTTTTATGAGAAACGACGTCAGCGCACTGATTGTTAAACGAGTGTAGGGTGTGCGCGTCTAACGCACCTATTCCTTATCTCAGATTGGGATTGGTACTCAACGTAACTAAAGCGTCCATCAAAGGATGGGGAGAGGGGGTGAAAAAATAGTTCATTTTATTCAATGGTTTTAGAATCACACCCCGGCCCCTTCATTACTAAATTCAAAGAAACTTGAGAAAGGGATTATGGTTTCCCTGGATTCCGCTACACTTCTCAGGCTATATTCGCTTTAATCAACTAAAATTTTTTATAATTCAATTTGTAGTCTGGAAATATCCGCGATTTGTAAGAACAATTGCTGAATTCGTTGCAAGAAAGATAAACGGTTAATTCGTACCTTGGGATCATCGTCCATCACTAACACATTATTAAAAAAGTTATCTACAGCTTCTCGTAAACCAGCTAACTGTTGTAATGCAGTTTGGTAATCACCACTTTGTAACAATGGCGTAATGGTTTGATTGACTGTTTCCATTTGCTCATAGAGTTGGTTTTCTGCCGGATGATTAAAATAATTTGGATCGGGTCGTGTCGTAAAGGATTCTTCGGCTTTTTTCAAAATATTGTGAATCCGTTTATTAGCACTGGCTAGGCTTGTTGCTTCGGGTAATTGGCGGAAGGTTTCTACGCTCAGAATTCGGCGATTGGCATCTAACGGCGAAGTGGGACGAGTGGCTAACACGGCTTCAATGCTGTCGTAATTAATGCCTTTATCTTGATAGTAACCGCGTAATCGTTCTAGTAAGAATTCAAATACTTGTTCACTAGTATCCGCTGGTAAACTATTCGGTGGATAAATGGCTTGCGCTTCGGCTAAGAGTTGGTTAACGTCTAAAGGCAGTTGGCATTCAATCATCATCCGCACAATACCAATAGTTGCTCGGCGTAACCCAAAGGGATCTTTATCGCCAGTGGGAGATTGACCGATGCCAAAAATACCAACTAAGGTATCTAATTTATCAGCAATAGCTAAAGCTTGTCCCAAAATAGTTTGGGGGAGTTCATCACCCCAAAAACGGGGCATATATTGTTCACGTAGTGCTATAGCTACATTTTCAGTTTCTTGATCATGGCGAGCATAATAACTACCCATAATTCCTTGTAATTCTGGGAATTCGTTGACCATTTCCGTTAATAAGTCGCACTTAGCTAATAATGCGGCGCGGATTCCTTGTAATTCCTCTGCGCCTAATTGCTGAGCAATTCGACCGGCCAATTTAGCAACACGCTTAGATTTATCGTATAAGTTACCTAATTTATTTTGGAAAATAACTGTTTTGAGCTGTTCTAAACGATTTTCTAATGATTTTGCCCGATCTTGTTTCCAGAAGAAGGCGGCATCACTTAAACGAGGACGAATGACGCGTTCATTACCGGCGCGCACTAATTCTGAATGGCGGCTTTCAATATTGCTGATAGCAATGAAACAAGGTAATAGCTGACCATCTTGATTAATGACATGAAAATATTTTTGATGTCCTTTCATCGTTGCAATTAATGCTTCTGGCGGAACGTCAAGAAATTTTTCATCGAAGCTACCAATAATAGCAACCGGCCATTCAACTAAACTGGTCACTTCGTTGAGTAATGCTTCTTCAATCACAGCCTTACCACCAATTTCTTCAGCGGCTTCTTCGACGAGGATGCGGATCTGTTCACGGCGATTGGCAAAAGTCGCTATAACATAACCTTGTTCTTCTAGCCGTTTAGCATATTCGTCAGCGTGAGTTAAGGCAATGGGCTGCGGATGGTGAAATCGGTGTCCGTGGGTTTCCCGGCTACTGGGTATGCCAAAAATATTAGCTTCGATAACTTCTGACCCCAATAAAATGACGATCCAATGAACTGGGCGCACAAATTCAAAAGGTAAATTACTCCACCGCATCCGTTTAGGAATGGGTAACGCCGCTAAAGCCGTTTCAATGATTTCTGGAACTAAAATCGCTGTCGCTTTACCGGGTTGGATACGGCGATGAATTAACCAAGCCCCCTTATCGGTTTCTAATTTTTCCAGTGCCGCAAATTCAACTCCACAAGAACGCGCAAATCCAAGAGCGGCTGGAGTGGGTTGTCCAGCTTTATCAGTAGCAGCCGCTAAGGCTGGACCACGTCGTTCAGTTTGCCGATCCGCTTGCATAATAGCTATTCCTTTAACTAAGACAGCTAGTCGCCGCGGGGTAGCAAACGGAATCGCCACGTTATAATTTAATTGTTGTTGTTCTAATCCGGCACAAATGCCAGAGGAAAAAGCCTCAGATAATCCCAATAACGCTTTGGGAGGTAATTCTTCTGTACCGATTTCAATCAGTAAGTCTTGCGTTGCTGACATTTTAGACCTCCTGAGCCGCACACATAGGGAAATTCAAAGCTTCACGTCGATCATAATAAGCTTGTGCTACCGCACGTGCTAAAGTACGCACGCGTAAAATGTAACGTTGTCGCTCAGTTACCGAGATAGCATGGCGAGCATCGAGTAAATTGAAAGTATGAGAAGTTTTGAGCATCATTTCATAAGCCGGTAAAGGTAAGCCTTTGTCAATTAAGGATTGACTTTCGTGTTCGTAAAGATCAAATAAATTAAATAATTCTTTAATCGGAGCCTGTTCAAAATTGTAAGTGGACATTTCAACTTCATTCTGATGAAACACATCACCATAAGTGATCCGTCCCAAGGGACCATCAGTCCAAACTAAATCAAAGACACTTTCCACCCCTTGTAAATACATCGCAATACGTTCTAAACCATAAGTAATTTCACCGGTAACCGGTCGACATTCTAAGCCACCCACTTGTTGAAAGTAGGTAAACTGAGTAATTTCCATACCATTAAGCCAAATTTCCCAACCGAGTCCCCAGGCACCAAGAGTGGGTGATTCCCAATTGTCTTCGACAAAGCGGACATCATGTATTAACGGATCGATTCCCAACATTTTTAAAGAACCTAAATATAAATCTTGCAAATTGAGCGGCGATGGCTTGATAACCACTTGGTATTGGTAATAATGTTGCAGTCGATTGGGATTTTCTCCATAACGTCCATCGGTTGGGCGACGTGAAGGTTGAACGTAAGCGGCGCTCCATGGTTCTGGACCGATAGCGCGTAAAAAAGTAGCGGGGTGAAAAGTTCCCGCGCCAACTTCCATATCATAGGGTTGTTGTAAGACACAACCTTGATTTGCCCAATATTCTTGGAGGGCTAAAATAAGTGTTTGAAATGTAGTGGGTGATGACACAGTTGCTCCCAAAAGTATAATAATAAAGTCAGCTTTCTAGATAAGCTAACTAAGTATAGCGATTCAGAAGCCGCTTGGGTATGTGTAAAGTCGACCGATTTATAAACACACTCATTTTAGGTAAATAGAATTTTGAAATAGGATTCGCCATCAGCCCGTTTAACCAAGCTAGGCGGGGCAATATCTGACCTACATTCCTGAGACTTACTTTACCTTAATACTTGATTTTCTTCAAAAGAACTCTCCGGTTTTTCTTGAGCTAAAAACCCGTTAAGAATTTTTCCAAAGTTGGTTGTTGTTTATCCTGCCAAGTTGTGCAATGCGCTAAGGCACGTTCATTCCAAATGGCACAATCGTTTGTGGTTAGCACAATAAGTTGAATACCTTCTTGATGCCACGCCAAAGGAACACCTAATTGTTTACGGGGAATCTGACTGGTTATTCCCATGTTATCAGTAATATATACTACTTCACTAATCGGTAATTCATCATTAAGAAGATAAGAATCGACCAGTTCTAAATCGTCAAGGGCATTGAGATCAGTGGCACTAAATTGCAGTTGTTTGATCCTTTCTTTCAGTACATCAGAACTATTTTTAGCCATTAAGGTTGGCAGTTCTTCACTACTCAGCACTGGATGACTTAACTGACGTCCTGGACCAATCGTCAATAAAGTAAAAGGCAAGTGATTAGGCTGGTGTTGTTTAAAATAATTATAAAGACTATTTTGGATAATCTTTCCCGTCCCATCATGATTAAAATTAGCCGCTAAAGAAACAACAAATAATCTACGCGCGGTTTCAATTGGCTGAAAAGCGGTGTCAGAAAGAAATGGGGGTACGATCCGATAGGTTTTTCCGGTTTGAAATGCGCAAATAGAACGATACCCCATTGGATTGGCTACTGGTATTTGACAAGCGGGAATACTCAGCTGACCTAATTCTTCTTGCCAAGTTAATATAATTTCAACGGGCTGATGAGAGGGACTGGGTTTAGAAATAGAGTAGGTATGACCGGCTTGAAATGAACAAGTTGTTATATAGTCTGAATTGGCTTCTTGAGGTGTTTCACAACCGGTGATAGTCAATTTACCTAATACCTTTGGCCAGGTCAATTGAATTTGAATCTTATTGGTTAGAGCTAATTGATTACCCGGGGTAACGACAACGGGTTGAGTTACACTCGGGTCAGTTTTGGCCACTTGGAATTTAATTTGAGTTTCATCGAGAATAATTTCCTGTGCCTGGGCAAATGATTGTAAGAATAAGGTTTCCGGTTTATTAAATATTTCTGCTAAAAAGAGTTCTAGCGATTTATTATGAATTGTTTTTGAGGGTACAACCGGTGTAGCGGTTAACTCTCCAAGTTGACAATCGGTCTGGCGTTGTTGGTTAAGAACTTGAATTAAGTTATCACGCTGTTCGGGAATGACCTTGACTATTATAGTGGGATAGTAATAAGGCATTTTCACAATAATTTCGCCCAACCCCGGCAACCCGGGATGGCAAGCCGGCACAAATTTATTAAAAGGTTGTTCCGGTGTAGAAAGTTTAGGTAACAGCATAAATTTTCTGTTTGACGAATCAGTGACATAAGGAACGACACTGATACCCACTTCCGTTTTAGCCAAAGCCGGTGAAGATAAATTATCGGGTTCTAACACTTGTTCCCAAGCTTGAGTACGAATGCTAAATACATTAGGATGTAGGATAATCCCAATACCCTTAACCGCAAGATTGCGAGCAATAAGATGTTGTTCTCTATCTAAACAATTTCTTAAATCAACGGGTTGTTTAAGTAATTGTGAGTTAGTTGGAATCCAAGCAGTACGCTTTAATTCGTTGGTTTTAGAGATATTAATACAACCACTGACCGTTAACGGGATTGATAATGAACCGATGATGAGATAAGAAATCATTTTTCCCATACACAACAATTATTTCTCAAGTAATGATAATTAATTAAAATAATAGTGCTAATGGGAGCATTATTGTTGTTGTTCGATCTGTTGAGCAATTTCTTTAACTTTTTTATTCTCAAGTAGTTTCATAAAATTAGGATTAGCCAATAATCCATTAAGATTACCAGCAGTAACGGCATTTATGACTTCTGGATCTTGCAAGATCGCTTGAAATTGCGGATCGTCCTGTAAAGAGGAAACTGAGTTCATCATCTCCGGATTATTCATAATTAAGTTTTGTAAATTTTGTAATTCAGAACTGATCGCTAAATGAGGTAATGGTGAAGATTGGGCAGCTGGATTGGTTGTTTCCGAACGAATAGTTCGTATATCAGCATCTTTGATTTCTAATGTGCCCAATGTACCGGATTTAATGGTATAAGTTCCTTTATCAAAAGCTATAATTTCACCCGAAATTACACTACCATCATTCAGTTCAATTTGTCGTGGTTCACTTGACCAAAGGTTGGTACACCACAAGCTGGTTAAAATGAATAAATATTTTACTGTCAATTTCATGGTTATCTTCCTTTATCCGTATTTGTTGCTAATGATTAACTATTTAAAAAGATAAAACCGCCTTCGTTGGACGAAGGCGGAAAAGAAAAAGCACACCAATAAAAATCATTAAGTCATTTATGATTTTAACCCAAGACTTTTAGGTCTTGTGGGTTTATTTAATTCACGAACTGGAAGGGAAGGCGGCGATAGCGTTGGGGAATTGTTTGAAGAGACCGGACGTAAGATGATTTTTTTGGAGCTAGGTGATACAAAAGTTTGCAATTCTTTTAAAGCAATTTCGTAAACTCTCTTTTTAAAATAAACGACTTCGGTTAGAGGGTACCAGTAATCTACCCATAACCATTCTTCAAATTCAGGTTCTTTACTGAGATTTAACTGAATATCCCTATTATTAGCTAACAAACGCAACATATACCACACTTGTTTTTGTCCAATGCAAAGTGGTTGTTGGTGATAACGTATGAGATGTTCGGGCAAGCGATACCGTAACCATCCTCGAGTTGCTCCCAAAACTTGTACTTGTTTGGCAGTTAACCCGAGTTCTTCATGTAATTCACGAAATAAAGCGCGTTTCGGTGTTTCATGGGCCTTAATACCACCTTGTGGAAATTGCCAAGCATCTTGTCCTATCCGTTTGGCCCATAATACTTGCCCCTGCTGATTCGTCAGAATGATGCCGACGTTCATTCTATAACCATCTGTATCAATCATTTGAATATATCCTCTTAGCTAGTCAGAGGGGTGAAAATAATATTAATTTAAAATATAGTATAATCTTAATACATTATGTTGTAATTTCAATCCTATTGTAAATCTATCAATGTAATTAATTGATCTGAAATGAGATAACTTTATGCGCCAAATTGTTGTGGATACTGAAACAACGGGTCTCGATCCGCAAGAAGGTCATCGTGTTATTGAAATTGGTTGTATTGAAATGGTTAATCGACGGATTACTGATCGGTATTATCATCAATTTCTCCAACCGGATCGTCAAATTGATGTTGCGGCTAGTCGTGTTCATGGAATTACGAATGAATTTCTTCGAGATAAGCCACGCTTTGCCAATATTATTATTGAATTGATGGATTTTATTCAGGGAGCAGAACTGATTATTCATAATGCTTCGTTTGATGTGGGCTTTATTAATCACGAACTACAATTGCTCCAACAACATTGGCAACCGCTTTCTCATTATTGTTCAATTACGGATACATTAATATTAGCTAGAGAACGCCATCCCGGACAGAAAAATAGTTTGGATGCTTTGTGTAAGCGTTATAATGTAGACAATTCTAATCGGCAGTTACATGGCGCTTTACTGGATGCTCGATTATTGGCAGAAGTCTATTTAGGTATGACAGGTGGCCAAGTAAGTTTATTATCTGGCCAAACAGTCAATAAGGTTAATAATGATAATGCCATTAAACGAGTTTGTTCCGAACGGCAACCTTTAAAGGTTGTGATACCCACGTCAGTTGAGTTACAAGCTCATAAACAAAGATTAGTAACTATTAACCAAATGAGTGGGGGGAAATGTTTGTGGCAGGCCTTGGAACAATGATAGGGCAGTTGTATTTAACTCATTGATAAAACTCAAATAAACTCCTATCACATTGAAAAATTGGTTTGTTGGGTTTCGCTTCGCTCTACCCAACCTACTAGTCTGATTTGAGATTTATCTTGAATAAGCTGGGTTTCGTTCCTTAACCCAGCATACACGAGTTGAATTGCGTCGAGATTGGGGGATTGCTGGCACAGCCAGATATAACAGCTCAGTGTAAAGTATGGTCAACTACTGTGTCACCTTCGTCATTAATAGCGTTCTACGATTTTTAATTAATTTAGGTGTAAATCTATTCTTATCCGCTTGGTCTTTAAAACCCAACCGTTGATAAACATTACCGCCTACCCCAGGGATAAGATCACCGTTTTCTTGTCTTTCCGCATCTTGTGCGAAATAAACATAGCGAAACTTACTAACAATAGAATAAGGAAATTCGAGGTTTAACTTAACAGGGGCATCTTGATGTATAACCGGTGCTACCACAAATATATTGTCAGGTTGTAAGGTCTGAATAAGATGAGTTAAATTGGTTTTTACCACACATGCCCCGGATATCACCGATTTTACAATGATAAGAATTTTAGCATTGTCAACATTCGGTTCACGGTATTTTCTTACAATTGGCGCAATTGATAAACCATGCTGTTTCTGTCTTTGATTCCAAAAACAAGCTAAAGATACCTCCAATGATGCAGCGGTTAAGCTTTCTATCACCCCTTTTGCTAAATAATCAGCATCCTCAACACTACAAGCAACGCAAACATTTTGTTTGTTATCATTTACCTGAACAGATAAAACCTGCCCTAATTCCCGACCTAATTCATACAATATCTGAGAATAGGTAGTGGGATCAGTCGCCTTATTGGCTAGTAAGGCAAGATTCGCTTTGCCTATTTCAGTGGTGTACTTAGAAAATTGTCGGTTCATAACAAAATACCTTCTAATTCAGCAAATTGTTTGGGGTGTTGCGCAATAATTCGACGTTGCAAATCTGAAAATTGTTCCGAATCAATTGGATAAAGAAATACACCTGTATCTAAACCATTGCCATAAGTCCAGCTAAAATAGCCATTTTCAATAACATAATTAAAATTAGCGATCGCCGCCAAAATATTTTTCACTTCATAAAGCAATTCTGTACCAGCATCAGCTTTAGCTAAATAATTAGGCATCGTATTTTGTAAATGAGTAAGCAACTGCGCTACTGAATAAATAGTCGTTTTCTTATCACTCCAGCAACCCAGTATCATAACAGCTAACGCCTCCAATTTATCAATTTCACTGGAAAAGCAAATACGTTTCAGAGAGTCTTTAAATTCTTCATGAGACAGGAGTAAATGGTTAAGTGTTTCCTGATAAGGAAAAAAGATGACTTGCGAAAAATTAGCAATCGTCGGGGGAATTTTTTCTTTAAGTTCTTGTGCTTTAACTTCATCTGAGCAAACTAAAACTGTTAGCGTGTTTTCAATGCCTAAACAGTCGTTAAGGCGTTTTTGTTTCTCAAAATCATCGCTAATAGATTTAAAACCTTTCCCCCACTCAATATTTATAGTATTTTTCAATTGGAAATGACGTTGACTGTGATAATGCTGATCAGCAATGAGCAAATCATCAACAAATGCTTCAGCTTGAGCATGTATTTCAATATCAGATTGCACGTTTTCTGCCATTAATAAATAAAATAATTTGGCTAACTGCAAGATAGAAAAAAAGTCTTCATACCTTGACCCTCTCTGATTATTTGCACCACCTTGTTGTTTCCTTTGAAAATAATCGAATACATCCTGACCAAATATAGCTTTTATTCTTGCAGAAATTGTCATTAGATATCAACCTGAAGTTGTAACCGTTGTTCTAATAAGGTTAAGTGCCATAATTTACTGCCTTAAACAATATTGAATATAGCAGCGCGCATCTTTGAATTGATAACAGTGTAGCACCAGAAGCTGGATTGAGGAATGAAACCCCGTTTATTTAAGACCAATACCATTGGATAAGTAATGGTTGGCTGGGTTTCTTAACTCAGGGAAATGGTGGACAAAAGCGAAGCGTTGCCCCACTGCCATTAAGTTAAAGTTCAAAAGCAGTGTTTACGTTGAGTTCGATGGTAATGCAATAAATGTCGAGCCGTTCTCTTGTTTCGAGGCGTATGCGGTTTTTTTTGTTTAAAGTGGGATTGGTTAAAAATAAAGCTCGTAACTTCTTTAATACTTTAGGAATAGGTATACCACTTAACAATAAGTTTAAGGCTTCAGATTTAATGGCATGAAAAGCAACGTTATGATTGACTTGCTGAGAGTTAACACTCGGGTTTTTGGTAGTGAGAATCTGATTAGTTTCTTACGCACTCGATTTTTCTAGGGTATTTTTTGTTATTATACCTCTCTTTCTTTCTTAACTTAATGGCAGTGAAGCGTTGCCTACCCTACCTGGCTAAACGATTATTTAGGAAAGAGATCTATTTAAAATTATGCAGCATAATCGCTAACCTTCAAAGTCGTATAATTAAATTACTAAAATTCAATTCGGTTTGTTTGGTGATGTAAGCTCAGTTATTGAAGGTGAAAAATAGATGGGAGAAATTACCAAAATTATCGAAAAACATAGTGGTGGAACCTGTTATCAAACTGAAAGGTTTACTTTAGATCATTTCATTTCACCTGAATATCAGGATAAAGATGAAGCTTTTGATAGTGATAAGCTATTTGAAACGACTAATAAAGCTAAAGAAAATATTCCTCTCAAGCTAGATAGTTCAGTTTGTTCGCTATTCAGCTATTTTTTAGATGGTTCCCGACGAGTCTATAAAATATTTGATTTCGGTTCCACTGATGGCAAATTTTTACCGATTGTAGCCGGTCAAATTGGAGCAGCAGTTTGTTATCGCCATCATCAAAAATTAAAGAAACAAGAAATAGTAAAAGAAAATGTGATTGCTGTGCCTGATCGGATGGGGGATGATTTTGAAAAAATTGCTGAAGAGATTAAGCAACTCAAATTGCCCAAAGAAAAGAAGTATAATCTAACCATTGATCAGATTTTGAAATACACCATTAAACCTAACCCAGATCGCCCTTTTGAAAATCTAGCCACCGCCAAAATTCAAGTTAGGATGATGGAGCAAGAACTTGAACTGGTTCGTAAAATGGTTCATTCTAATCAACTCAAAACGGACCAAATGCTCATTATTGATGGTTCACTGCAATTTAGCTCGGTTAAGGATGAAGATACCATTTCCAACATGTTATTGGTATTTCTAAGTCTTTTAATCCTAATCTTCAAGGTGTTTTGAAATCAAAAAGTAAACACATTGGTCAATATTTAATTAAGCTTGAGTTTGGTGAACGTACCCCCGTATTTGTTTATGAAGCTGAAAACAAGAAAAGCCGTAAAACTACTAAGATTGGTGCTTGGTATTTACGAATTCACCCCCGACAAAAATTAAAGAAACCCCTGGATGGCGTCATTAAAGTGGAGAAAATTGCCACGACTCGGAAAGAAAAAGAGAACGGTTTTGATACCGATATGATTAATGAAATTTCTAAATCCATTTTGCTAGAAAGGAACGTCACCTGTTACGGTAATGATGAGCGTTGGGCAAACCATATCTATCCGATTTATTTAACAGAATTACTTTTAAAAAATAGTTTTGCCAGTGATACATTCTTCTTAAGCCTATTTTAATTAAGGAACTGTTGTGTCAGAAAAAAATCTCATTGGTAAAGTTTCTGCTACCGAGCGGCAACCCACCACCGTGGATGAATTTCACTTTTGGATTCAAGATGACACCTTGGTCAAACCTTTTGATATCGTAAAAGTAAAACACTACCGGCAATCAATTACTTATGGTGTTATTGAAGACATTTGGCATACCACCGATAGTCCCGGGCATATTGGTAGTTATGTTTCCTCTGATTTTGGAGATGTTGCTTCAGAACCACAAACTTTACGTTTAGGCGTTTCTATTGCGAAATGTAAGGTGCTTTCCAATCATCCTCAAAATGGAATTGAAAGCGAGCAAATCTACATGCCTATTCAAGATGGTTCGCCGGTTTATTTTGCCCACGAATCGGAAATTATTGAAGCACTTGGTTTAAAATATATTAATAATCCAATTCCCGCCGGTTTCATCGAAACTTCTAATGCCAGTGTTCCAATTCATTTTAACAGAGATTTTCTCATTGGACCGGAAGGCGCACATCTTAATATTTCTGGTATCTCCGGTTTAGCCACAAAAACCTCTTATGCAATGTTCTTGCTTCAAGCTTTGCAACAAAAACAAAACGATATCGCCATTATCATTCTCAATGTTAAAGGGACTGATTTACTCCGTTTAGATGAAGCCAATCCTAAACTTCAATCCCAAGATCAACATGAATATAAAAAATCGGGGTTAGAATGTAAACCTTTTGAACAAGTCACTTATTTTTATCCGTATCAAAACAACGAAGATAAATTTTATAGTCATACTTATTTGTCCAAAGAAGTGTTAGAACAGCAGCACCGTAGTAATTGTGCTTTTAACTATATTTATACCTATGAGAATGACCGAGAAAATCTAGATTTGTTGTTCAGCAACATTGATGATCCTAATCAGACCATGGAATCGATTCTTAATGAAATTGTTGAAAATCCTGAATTTGATGGACTTACCTGGGAATCTTTTCTCTCTGCAATCAAAGAATACACTCAAAAAGGGCATAGTAAAGGTAAAGAGATTTCTATTGCTTCCTGGAGAAAATTTACTCGTCTTATTCGTAAATCAATAAACAATAACATCTTCCAAGGATCTAAAGGTGCATCCAGGAAAAAACATTGCTATCTTAAAGAAAAGATTCAGAATATTCAGAACAGTGATATTTTCGTTATCGATATTGCGAAATTGGATGAACAGATACAATGTTTTGTATTTGGAGATATTGTCAAAGCAGTTTATGAGCTAAAATTAGGTGAAACTGAACGAAAGGAAGAAAGTATTCCTAAACAAGTTATCATTTTTGTAGATGAATTAAATAAATATGCGGCGGCTTCCGCACCGAAAAACTCACCGATTTTAAATGCTATTTTAGAAATCAGCGAACGAGGACGTTCCATGGGAGTTATCCTGTTTTCAGCAGAACAATTTAAAAGTGATATTCATGATCGCGCCAAAGGAAACTGTTCAACGCATGTTTATGGGCGAACTAATGCGATTGAAATTTCTAAACCGGATTATCGTTTCATTCCCAAAGTATTTACCAATATGATGACCAGATTATCAAAAGGTGAACTGATTATTGAACATCCTATTTTTAGGACGCTGTTAAAAATTAAATTCCCCTTTCCGGCTTATCATCAAAATCAAGAAAAGGATTAATTTGATGACAGAGAAGACACCAATAACAGTTGGAAAACATATCTTAGATACCTTAACTGTAGGGATGTATGCGGATAACCGAATTATTTTTCGAGAGTATATTCAAAATGCGGCAGATGCTATCGATAAAGCTGTGGCAGAGGGTGTGCTAGCGAGTCGAGCCGAAGGTCGGATTGATATCACGATTGATCCAGAAACAAGAGAAATTCGCATTCGTGACAATGGGATTGGGATTCTCCATGAAAATGTTTATCAAGTATTAGATATTGGTAGATCTTAAAAAACTCATGAAGAAAATCGTGGCTTTCGAGGGATTGGTCGCCTGGGCGGATTAGCTTATTGCAAAGAATTACAATTTGTTACCAGTTATCAAGGAGAAGAGCGTAAAACCATTACCTTTTGGGATTGTAATGAGCTTAGAAAATTACTTTTAGACAAAAATAGAAATATGACTCTAATTGAGGCTATAGATCAAGTTGTTCTAGAGCCTACTCCCGAGGAGGAAGAAAGTAATGAACATTACTTTGAAGTCATTTTAAGTGGAATTATAGAAGGGCATGATAACTTGTTAGATATTGATGATATTCAAGATTATCTGTCCCAAGTTGCGCCCGTTCCCCTCAACTGTACGAACCTCACGGCTTTTAAGAAGATCAATGAAAAGTTAGAAAAATTAGGAAAAATTCCAGAAGAATTTAATGTTTACCTAAATGGGGAGCAAATTTACAAACCCTATAAGCTACAAATTCGTATAAGTGACAAAAAAGGTGAAGATAATACTGATCTTGTCAAAGATATCAGTTTCTTTGAAGATTATAAAGAAAACGGAGAACTATTTTTCTTAGGATGGTATGGTGAAACTGAGTTACGTGCGATGATAAAAGATCATAATGTTAATGGGTTACGTGTTAGAAAAGGTAATATTCAGATTGGAGATAACCGAACGCTTGATTCATTTTTTGGTAGTGAATCTAATCAACGTTTCAACCGTTGGTTCATAGGAGAAATATATGTATTCGACGATAATCTCATCCCGAATGGTAGAAGAGATGATTTTGAAAAAAATGAAACTTATTTCAAATTCAAAGAAGCCGTTGAAAAAACAACTAAACAACAATTAGCTAAACTACCTTATAAATTTTCGGAAATCCGCTCAAATGAAAAAGCAGAACGTGAAATTTCTCAAAAACTTAAAAAATTAGAAGCAAATTTAGAGGCAGGTATTACAGAAACTGAAAGAAAACAAATATTAGAACAAGTAGATGAACTGGAAAAAAAATCTAAACGGATTAAGTCAAAATCACCGGTTAAAATTCAACCTAACCTATTGCAAAACGACAATAATCAACAACCCCATCAAGATGAATTAGTTAGTCGAATCAATGAACTAAAAGATAAAGCGCAATCTTCAAAAAATTTTATAGTTAATAAACTTCCAAGTACTCTGCCAAGAGAATGCAGGAAAGTGATGAGTATCGTATTTGAGGTAATAGATAGAGAACTACCAGATGAAAAACAAGCTAAAGAATTGAGGGAACACATTGTTGAGTCATTAACACCTAAAAGTAAAGAAAATAAGCGTTAATGAAAAACTTACCTTTGAATTTAACCTACCACGATTCCAGCCGTAACCAAACGAACCGACAGATTTTACTGGTAGAACCCAATTATCGTAATAAATACCCGCCTTTAGGGCTAATGAAAATTAGTGCTTATCATAAACAACTAGGAGATACCGTAATATTTTTCAAAGGACCATATTCAGATTATTTTTTTAATGAAAAAGTAACCAAATGTATTGCTAAAATAAAATTACAACGTTTTGAACTAGAGAATTGGCATTTATTTGAAAACCAAGTTTATGATTATTTAAAGAATCGTGGTAGAACGATAAAACTTCAAGAAATCTTAGAGTTAATTCCAGCCAACTATTTTCATACGGTCAAACATATCATCTCATATTACGCTACCCAATTTTTACCTGAAAAGAAATTTGATCGGGTTTATGTAACGACTTTATTCACTTTTTATTGGAAACAAACAATTGCCGCTATTGAATTTGCTAAAAAGGTGGTTAAATCAATTGACGGTTTGTATGTTGGTGGCGTCGCTGCGTCGCTTATTCCAGAACTATTTGCTGAGGAAAGTGGGTTAGTCGTGGGTAAAAATATCATTACTGGTTTATTAGATAAACCCGGAATACTGGATGATAACAATATCATCATTGACCAAATAACCCCCGATTATAGTATTCTAGAAACAATTGACTATCACTACCCGCTTGATACCGGTTACCTAACTTATATGAGTAAAGGGTGTACTCGTAAATGTGAATTTTGTGCTGTGCCTAAGTTAGAACCCACTTATAAAAATAGAATTCCGATTAAAGAACAGATTGAAAGTATTGCTAAACAACATGGAGAACGTAAAGATTTAATTTTAATGGATAATAATGTATTAGGTTCTCCAAGATTCACTGAAATTATCCAAGAAATCTTAGCAATGGGGTTTACTAAAAATGCTCAATTTATCGAACCAAATAAGTTTATTACCTTAATCAATTACCTCTTAAAAGAGAATAATTCTTACAACCAAGATAAATATCTGAAGAAATTATTTGATTTTTTAATGGAATTTGGTCATACCAGGATGAAAAATACCCCCGCTAAGGAACAATATTATCAGCTACTTCATGAGTATAAACTCGATTCGTTAACTACTTTTAACTTAGAAACACTGTTAACGTCTAAAGACCAAATTAATAAATATGTAGAGAAATATAGGAATAAATCCAAGAAAAATCGTTATGTAGACTTCAATCAAGGACTAGATTGTCGATACCTTAACGAAAAAAACATAGCACTGTTAAGTCAGATTCCACTTCGTCCAATGAGGATTTCTTTTGATTTTCTTGCTTTTGAAGATAATTATAAAAAAGCAGTTCATTTAGCTGATCAATATGGTATTCGTGAGTTGTCTAACTATATGTTATATAACTATAAAGATAAGCCAGAGGAATTATGGCAAAGATTAAAAATAACTAGTGATTTAAATAAACAGTTAAAAGTCAATATTTATTCTTTCCCCATGAAATATTTACCCGCTTGGGGTCCAAACGCTAAAAATCGTTCTTATGTTGGACCACATTGGTGTCCTAAATATTTACGAGCTATTCAAATTATTTTAAATGTCACCAGTGGGATTGTCGCAGTAACACCGCTCTTTTTTGAGAAAGCGTTTGGAAAAGATCAAGATGAGTTTTTTAAAATTTTAATGATGCCAGAACCTTATATACGTTATCGTCATCATTTTGAACAAACCGGTGACACTGATTCTTGGTTTTATCAATGGCAAAATTTGAACTCAAAAGAATTGGCAGAGGCAGAATCACTTATACACGAACAAAAATTTTCTAATGTAAATGGTTCAACAAATAAAGTGGTAATTGAATTTATAAAACACTATCAGTTTGAATATCGACCTGATAAAAAATAATTAGTTATTAAATAAAATTAATACATGATGTGTGCTAGGCTGCTCTAGGGTTAGTGCGGTTTAACTCGTTACCAAGCTCTGCTTGGTAATGCTTGTTAGCTAAGCTCTGCTTGGCGAAAGAGTACCGGTTTTAATTAGCCAGGTAGGGTGGGCGAAATGCCGTCCAAGATGTTTAATAGGGGCACAAAACTCCCACGGCATTTTGCCCACCATTTTCTCGTTCCCATGCTCCGGCGTGGGAATGCGTATTACACCGTTCCATCGGTGCCAATGGTGGTTATCTATTCTTAGTCAAGTCAATGATTTCTGCTTTGCTGGAACGATGCACTTTGCATTCCCACGCCGGAGCGTTACTGCCATTAAGTTAAGCGATTGACTTCCCCCTTTGACAAAGGGGTACCCTGGGGGGATTTCTTGGGAAGTCAAGCCTTTCAAATCCCCCCCTAACCCCCCTTTGTCAAAGG
>JAAUSR010000078.1:0-20000 GCA_012032555.1 Thioploca sp. | reverse complement strand
CGGCCTGCGCGGAAGATTCAACGGGGCTAAAGCCATATACCGAAGCTGTAGATACGCGTTAAGCGTATGGTAGAGGAGCGTTCTGTAAGCCAGTGAAGGCATGTTGTAAAGCATGCTGGAGGTATCAGAAGTGCGAATGCTGACATAAGTAGCGATAATTAAGGTGAAAAACCTTAACGCCGAAAGTCCAAGGTTTCCTCGCGCAACGCTAATCGGCGCAGGGTGAGTCGGCCCCTAAGGTGAGGCAGAAATGCGTAGCTGATGGGAAACAGGTTAATATTCCTGTACTTCATATTATTGCGATGGGGGGACGAAGCAGGTTAAGTCATCCGAAGATTGGTTGTTTCGGTTCAAGGTTGTAGACAGAAAGCTTAGGTAAATCCGGGTTTTCAATGTTGAGAACTGATGACGAAGTCTTTAATAGACAGAAGTGATTGATACCATACTTCCAAGAAAAGCCTCTAAGCTTCAGATAATATGGAACCGTACTCGAAACCGACACAGGTGGACAAGGTGAGAATCCTAAGGCGCTTGAGAGAACTCGGGTGAAGGAACTAGGCAAAATAGCACCGTAACTTCGGGAGAAGGTGTGCCCTTGGTACGTGAAGGGATTTACTTCTAGAGCGGAAGAGGGTTGCAGTGATCAGGTGGCTGCGACTGTTTATTAAAAACACAGCACTCTGCAAACACGAAAGTGGACGTATAGGGTGTGACGCCTGCCCGGTGCTGGAAGGTTAATTGATGATGTTAGCGCAAGCGACGCATTTGATCGAAGCCCCAGTAAACGGCGGCCGTAACTATAACGGTCCTAAGGTAGCGAAATTCCTTGTCGGGTAAGTTCCGACCTGCACGAATGGCGTAACGATAGCCACACTGTCTCCACCCGAGACTCAGCGAAATTGAATTTGCTGTGAAGATGCAGTATACCCGCGGCTAGACGGAAAGACCCCGTGAACCTTTACTATAGCTTTACATTGGACTTTGAGCCTGCTTGTGTAGGATAGGTGGGAGGCTTAGAAGTGAGAACGCTAGTTCTCATGGAGCCATCCTTGAAATACCACCCTGGCATGTTTGGGGTTCTAACTTCGACCTGTTATCCAGGTTAAGAACAGTGTATGGTGGGTAGTTTGACTGGGGCGGTCTCCTCCAAAAGCGTAACGGAGGAGTACGAAGGTACCCTCAGCGCGGTCGGAAATCGCGCAGTGAGTGCAAAGGCATAAGGGTGCTTAACTGTGAGACAGACACGTCGAACAGGTACGAAAGTAGGTCTTAGTGATCCGGTGGTTCTGTATGGAAGGGCCATCGCTCAACGGATAAAAGGTACTCCGGGGATAACAGGCTGATTCCTCCCAAGAGTTCACATCGACGGGGGAGTTTGGCACCTCGATGTCGGCTCATCACATCCTGGGGCTGTAGTCGGTCCCAAGGGTATGGCTGTTCGCCATTTAAAGTGGTACGCGAGCTGGGTTTAGAACGTCGTGAGACAGTTCGGTCCCTATCTACCGTGGGCGTTGGAAATTTGAGAAGAGCTGCTCCTAGTACGAGAGGACCGGAGTGGACGTACCGCTGGTGTTCCAGTTATCATGCCAATGGTATTGCTGGGTAGCTAAGTACGGACGGGATAACCGCTGAAAGCATCTAAGCGGGAAGCCTCCTTCAAGATAAGATTTCCCGAGAGTTCAACTCTCCTAAAGGTCCGTTGAAGACAACGACGTTGATAGGCGGGGTGTGGAAGTGTAGTAATGCATGAAGCTAACCCGTACTAATTGACCGAGCGACTTGACCATATAACACCCAAATGTTTTGGAAAATGTTTTAGAAATTGTAATTGCAAGAGTCAATTGCAAGAGTAAAGTAATAATTAAGTATTGTATATTATATAAGTTAGGTTCCGTAAATAGTTTCAAGGTTTTCTTGGCGGTTATAGCAAATGTGAACCACCCGATCCCATCTCGAATTCGGAAGTGAAAGCGTTTAGCGCCGATGATAGTATGGTTGTTTACCATGTGAAAGTAGGACACTGCCAAGATTTTTATATTCTTCTCATTTATATTCTTATATTCTTCATTTTTTGTGTTTTGTGTTGTGTAAGGATCCTCCTTCCTACCTCTTTCCATTTTCCATATATTTCATTTTCCATATATTTCCATAAATAATTATTTCCATAAATAATTCCTGGGGAAAGCCACTCAAGCATGGTTGCCAAAAGTCTAAAGTCTAGTGCCCATACTCTACCCACCCCGCCGTGTCGAATATGTGCTACCGTTTTTCACTTTTGTATTTCACTTCCGTGAAAAATACTTCTGTGAAAAATACTTAATCTTCCACTTGGTTAACTAACCAAATAACGTAGACTTGCCCGTTTTCTTGTTCAATTCGTTCTAACACCCGATGTACTTCTACTAAAAATCCTCTTTTATGTAGGGCAATGTAGGTTTCAGTAAATGTACTTTCTCCGGTTTGATTAAGGAAACTAAAATATTGACGCAACGCAACATTTTGATTATCAGGTGGAATAACGGCTGTTAGAGGACAATTTAGTAGTTCTTGAGCTGAGTAACCATGTAAATTACAATAGGCTTCATTAAGATAAACAAAGCGTCCTCGTCTATCCGTTACGCCAATGCCGGTTTGAAAGCTATCCAATATAGCTGATAATAAAGAGTCTTTTTCAACGAATTCAGTCTGTGTTTGTTTGAATGTAGAAATATCTTCGCCTATCATCCAACCAAACCAGTCTGGCAACGGATATTGCTTAGAAATATTTGACCAAATAATTTGTTTACGAGTACCATCCTTGCAATTAATTTCTGTTTCATATTGCCAGGGAGAGGTTGGCTGTAAGCAAAATTGCTGAATCTGTTGATACAACTCTGGTTGAGGATATAATAATTTCAAAGCATTAGAATTACCAACTATTTCTTGAGTAGAATAACCGGTGACTTTTTCACACTGTTGATTCCAAAATAGAAATAATCCGGATTCATCATAGGCATTAAGCATAATAGGCACATTTTGTATTATTAACTGTAGCCGTTCCTCACTTTCGCGTAACAATTTAATGGTTTGTTCCTCACGTTTGGAGATTTCTTGACCAACTCCCCATAAAGAAGAACCTTCTATTCCAATTATATTGACTATAGACCAAGTAATTGTTTTTGCTTTGCTATTTTTGCAAATGAGGTGCGATTCAAGCTGACAAAGTTCGCCATGATGTTCTAATTGTTGTTGGCAAAGATTGATAATTTGTTCTCGATAAAGGGTGTCAGAGTAAAGTAATTGCCAAACCTGCGGATTATTGATAATTTCATCAGCGGTATAACCCGTTACCCGTTCACAATGACGATTCCAAAGGGTCATATTCAATTGCGTATCGATTGCCCAAATCATCATGGGGAGTTGTTCAATCGTCAAGCGTAATTGAGCTTCACTTTCTTGTAATGCTTGTTGTTTTTGTCGCCAAGCGCGTTCGGTGCGTAACCGGCGAGTAATATCAACCGAAAATACAATAACGCCGACGATATTACCATTGGCATCTTTATAGGGAATTTTATCTACTTGTGAATAACCTCCAGCATGTTTTTCTCGTAAACCAAGCTTGGGCTTGCCGGTTTTAATAACTTCTAAATCATTTAGATAATATTCTTCTGCATATTGGGGAAATAATTCATAGACTGATTTGCCTTCCATTTCAGATGGTTTCATAAACTTAGCAATTTGTGCTACATAACGATTCGCTTTGATAACCCGGTTTTCTTTGTCTTTATAAATGATTGATAGGGGTGCTGCATTGAAAATAGTTGCATATTGCTCGCGCTCATAGCGTAAACTGGCTTCCATTTCTTGTTGTTTAGTCACGTCATGCATTAAACCAAAAGCAAATAAGAAGCGACCTTGATTATCACGAATTGCATCAAAACGCCCCCAAATTGGAAAATGATTACCCTTGAAATCGAATACTTGCAGAATACCTTCCCAAGTCTGTCCTTGGGTAATTTTGGGTACAATGTCTTGCTCGATCGTTTTTAAAGTTGCTGGCGTACAATAATCACGATAGTTGTATTTATTCGGTACAAAATCATGAAATTGAAAAAGTTTCTCATGAGCGGGATTAATATAGACTAATTGGGCATTGGGTGTACTGACGAAAATAGCTTCTTGAGACGTTTCTACAATGGATTTGTAGAGATGTAATTGTTGTTGTGCTTCTTTGCGTTCGCGAATGTCAATCCCAATATTTAAAATGTAGGTTACTTGTTGTTGAGTATCTAAAACCGCTTGACAATGGCATTCTAATAGGACCGGGTATTGATTTTTGGCTAATACCGTTATTTCCATCAATAGTTGCGTTTCCGGATGACTGAGTAAAGTCGCTAAATTTTCTTCAAATCGGGGTCGATCTGTGGGTAAAATTAAAGTGGTTTGATAGATTTGATTTTGTAGTTCCTCTAAAGTGTAACTAAGTGCTTTTAATAGAGTTTCATTGACAAAGATAATTTTACTAGCGGGTGACAGTACGATAAAAAATACTGGCGAAGTTTGTAACAACATATTAGCAAATTCTTGAGCCGGTTGGTAAAGCGTCATATCATGCACCACGGCGCACACCAAGATTTGATTTTTAAAAGTATATTGACTAATCGCCACGATAACTGGAAACCGGGTATTATCTTTTTTTCGATGCCATGCGGAAAATTTTTGGATTAATTCTTGATTGGTGGTACCCGGGCGGATAGAGTTTATTGCAGTGGTATCAGTTTTATCAAATAGCGTACTGACATTGAGTTCTAACCATTCTGGGTAAGTATAACCATATAACTGAATAGCGGCTTGATTGACTTCAAAAATCTGTTGAGTTTGGGCATTAAAGACAATAACAGCCGCTGACTCCGCTTCAAAAAGTTGATGATATTTTCTTTCATTTTCAATTAGTTGCTCTGTTTTTTGCTGAGCAGTAGTGGCATCACGCACCGTAACGATAAACAGTCGCTTACTCTGCCAACGTAATTCATTAACCGTTATTTCCGCTGGGAATAGCGAACCATCCCGTTTTTGATGATAACCAGGATGTGTGGTAGAAGCAGTCAAGTGAGCTAAATTAATCTCACTTACAAATAAATCAGCTTGAGTTAAACGGGTCACTTCTTTGCGGCTATAACCGTATAAATTTAAGGCAGCCGGATTCATTTCCACCACAATACCATTATTCTCAATCAACAAAATGGCATCGGGATGTGTGGTAAACAACCGCTCGTATTTTTCGGTGACTTCTAAAGCTTCTTCAGCCCGTTTACGTTCAGTAATATCAATAAATGTGGCCATAAAGCGATAAGGGCGACCACTACTATCACGTAATGCCGTACCTTGACTGGTTACCCAACGATAGGAACCGTCTTTGTGTTGGACTCGATGTACTTTTTCATAGACAGTTTTGACACTCTCTAAACAATTTTTAATTTCTCGCATCACTTGAGAATGATCACTGGGATGGATTCGTGAATACCAAGCATCAATATGGGTGCAAACATCTTCGTGGGTATAACCGAAAATAGTTTTCCAGCGGGTTGAATAAGTGACTTGATTATTTTGTAAATCCCAATCTAAAACGCCCTCCCGTTTACTTTGCATAATAATATCGAAATCGTCTTTTAAATGTCGTAAAGTCAATTCTGCTGAATACTGACTACTTGGATCATAAAACATAACGATTTTAGCATAAGGTTGATTATCATCTGGATGATATAAAGCCTGATTATAAACGGAAAGTTCTAATAAACCACCTTGTAGTTTTTTAAGTTGAACTAATTGATCTGGCTGGTTTTGACGAGTAGTATTTTGGTTAATATTGCTGGTATACCATAATTGTTCAAAATCAGTCATCGTGATAGGATGAGTTAAAATTTGTTCAACTTGGGCATTCAAAGTTTGTAAATGTCCATCAGCATACTGAACAACTACCCCTTCTTTGATATTGACCAAGACTGAATGTAACACATTATTTTCTTTTTCAAGCCAATTTAAATCAGCTTGTTTTTCTTCTAATTCAATTTGTAGTGTAGCTAGATATTGTTGTGCTTCTTCAAGATGAGTATTGAGAGCAACATTATCTTGCTGAAGTGAAAGTAAAGCCGTTTGTTTTCCTTGTAATTGTGCTTGTAATGACGCTAAATTTTGTTGAGTTGTTTCTAACTGAGCACTTAAATCAACATGGTCTTCTTGGGCAATAATTAAAGCGACTTGTTTTTCTTGTAGTTCAGTTTGCAGTAATGTTAATTCTTGTTGTTTTTTCCCCAATAATCCTGGCAAGGAAGTACTTTCTATAGTTGACCAATCGGGGGGAGTGGGTAATAAATGAATCTTAAAAATAGCGGTTGGAATGGCCACCGTGCAGAATTCAGTCTGTTGATTAATGGGGGTGATTTGCCATACCATTTCCTGATAACTACCATCACGATGTTGAAACCGATTAACTAAAGTGATTGATTCAGTTATATTGGCTAATTGTTGAAAAATAGCTGTTGTTTGTGCTTGATCATCTGGATGTACCAGATCAAAATACAAATGAGCAGATAAAGCGTCTGAATCATATCCTAATAAGGATTGCCAGGCATAATTTATTTGGCGGAAATAGCCTTTGGCATCAATGACACCAAATAAAGTATGACAGTGATTAAAAAAATGATCATACAAGGTTGTCGTTGGAGACATGGGTAACCTCTTATTCAAGATTATAGGGTGATATCCAAAATACTAAAGGAAAGCCTGTTACACCAATTGCCAAAGGGCTAATTTTGGTTATTTTAAACCATCAGATAAAGATAGTTATAACACCATAACCAGAGTATCCTACCACTTAATTTTTTTATTATCGTAAAATAATATCAAAATAAACGACTAGTTGATTGATAGTAAGACAAATTAGGATAATTAACCTTAAGTTTATTATTCCGGTTCTTTCAGTTTATAATTGATTGACCTTAATTGCTCATGTCATTATACTGCACGCCCAATGTGAGTGGGTATAATGAGTTGGGGTAATACACTTATTAGTACCTAAGCAAAATCTATTGGGTATTCGAGAATTAAAAATTCCTCCTAATTTCGCTTGGTGAAAGTGGAAACCCAATGATAAAAATGCTTTTTTCGGTTTGTAATGAGTAGCAACGCGAATACCTTAACGGTTTATTTTGCAATTGAGTATTAGTGATGAAGAATGAACCGCGCTTAGAATCGGTTATAGTCAATACTGGTGCTACTCAAATGTTGACTATCCAGTCACTATTAGTAGCCAGCGTGGCGATATATTTTTATGTTTACCAAGGCGTATTAGCAGCACAAGCCGCGTTATATGGTGGCAGTATCGTCATGTTTAATGTTTGGATGATGAATCGCCGAATACAATCAGCTATTGAATTAGCCAAAGTGGCACCTGGTCAGGAAGTTAAGGTACTTTATCTTGCTGCGGTACAACGATTTATTTTCACGTTAGTTTTTTTGGGATTCGGGATGGGTGGGCTTCAATTACCCCCAATACCTCTCCTAGTTGCCTTTGCGGTAGCACAATTGGGTTATTTATTTAACGGGCGTTTTAATTTGCCCAAACCGGATTAGATGAATTAATATTAATCGCTAGAATGGAGCAATAAGTGTGACTGAATCTCATCATTCTGCTGCTAATGGACTTGGACCAGTTGAATATATTCAACATCATTTAACTAATTTGTCTATTGGTGAAGGTTTTTGGACTATTCATCTGGATGTCCTCTTTTTTAGTATTTTGTTAGCGGCTATCATTATTTGGATGGCTAAAAAAGTCGGTGGCAACTTGGATCCTGATAATCCCAAAGGTCTTCAGAATTTTTTAGAAATTATCTTAGAATTTGTAGAACGCCAAGTTAAAGAAGCTTTTGCCGGTTACAATCCGTTGATTGGCCCTTTAGCCTTGACTTTGTTTATGTGGATTTTCTTGATGAATACTATGGATTTATTGCCCGTTGACCTCTTACCTTTAATGGCGACTGGGTTAGGTATCCCTTATTTGAAAGTGGTTCCCACCACTAACTTGGACACCACTTTAGGGTTTGCCGGTAGTGTATTTGCCTTGATTATCTTTTACAATATTAAAATTAAAGGCCCGGTTGGTTTCATTAAAATGTATTTATTTCATCCGTTTCCAGCGCATAATCTCTTTGTTAAAATATTACTCATGCCCATTAATTTCCTGATGACACTGATTGAGGAAGTCGCTAAACCGGTTAGCATGGGATTACGGTTATTTGGTAATATGTTCGCAGGGGAACTGATTTTTATTTTAATTGCCTTATTACCGTGGTGGATCCAATGGTTACCGGGCGGTGCTTGGGCTATCTTTCATATTTTGATTATTACATTACAAGCTTTTATTTTTATGTTACTAACGATTGTCTACTTAAGTATTGCACACCAAGTAGACGAAGAACATTAACTTAAGAGTTAGGCTAATTTTATTTTCCTCATTATCTTTACCTTTTGCTTCGATAGAGGAGATGATAACCGAAAATTAAACGCTCTCTTCGGCGGAGAGTAAAAGATAATTTTAGGTGCTTATTTCCGCTTACTACGAAATGTAAAAGGCGAGGATTAAGAAGATATTTTATTAATTAACTACTTCATTAACCTCAACTACTGTTAAGGAGACGAGTGAATGACCCCTGAAATGATCACGCAACTTTATGCCTCAACTGCTTTAATCGTCGGGATTATTCTCGCCGCCGCAGCATTTGCATCAGCCCTGGGGTGGGCGCTGATCTGTTCTAAATACTTAGAAGGGATTGCAAGACAACCGGAGATGAGACCACAATTGATGACCCAGATGTTATTCACGGGTGGTTTAATGGAAGCTTTTCCGATGATCGTGTTAGGTATCTCGATGTGGTTTATTTTTGCTAACCCCTTTATCGGTGCCGCACAATCGGCTGTTAAAGCCCTTGGAGGTTAACTCAGTTCAACGGGGGATAAAGTGAGTATTACCGTCACACTATTTGGACAAGTCTTGACCTTTATGGTATTAGTCGGATTTGTCTGGAAATTTTTATGGGGACCTGTAACCCAAATGATGGCAGCCCGCAGCACGCGAATTGCCCAGGGTTTAGCAGCGGCAGAACGGGGCAAGCATGAATTAGAGTTATCGGAACAACGTGCAGCAGAACGTTTACGAGATGCTAAACAAGATGCCGCTGAAATTATTACGGCTGCTAACAAACGAGCGCATGAAATTATTGAAGAAGCCAAAGAACAAGCACGTCTAGAAGGACAACGCCAACTTGAATTAGCGCAAGCTGAAATTGAGCAAGAAGCTAATCGAGCTAAAGAAAATTTGCGTGAACACGTTGTCAATTTATCGCTACTGATGAGCGAAAAGATATTAGGACGTGAGATTGATGCTTCCGCTCACCATAATTTTTTAGACAACATGATCAAAGAGCTATAGGCAACCAAATATGGCAGAATTAGCAACAATTGCACGTCCCTATGCTGAAGCCATTTTTGACTTAGCTAAAGAAAGGAATCACTTCGATGACTGGTCGGTGGTATTAAACTTTTTAAGGATGATTGTTGAAGATCCACTCATGGTGTCGGTGATTGCTAATCCACAAGTTGATAAGAACACCTTAACTCAGATCTGGTTAGCGATTTGTGAAGGCGAATTGAGTGAAACGGGTAACAATCTCGTTAAAATTCTCGTAGAAAATCACCGGTTACTGGCTATCCCTCAAATAGCGATTCAATATGAAACATTAAAAGCGCAATATCAAGGTTATCTTGAAGTAGAGATAATGACACCCTATCCGGTGACGATGCCGCAACAACAAGCTATTGAAACGGTATTACAACAACGCCTCGGTAAAACCGCTCATATTCATATCACGACAGATGAATCTCTACTGGGTGGTTGGTTAGTCCGTGCTGGGGATCAAATCATGGATGTCTCTATTAAGGGACGTTTGCAAAAATTAGCTGCCGAATTGCGTCATTAGCTCCAATGAGAGGAAATAAATGCAACTTAACCCCTCTGAAATCAGTGAATTAATTAAACAAAAAATTAAAAATTACGATCTAACCACTGAATCCCGCAGTGAAGGTTCAGTCGTGAGCATTACTGACGGTATTGTCCGGATCCATGGTTTAGCCGATGTTATGCAAGGCGAAATGTTGGAATTTCCGGGTGATTCTTTTGGTATGGCTTTGAATCTAGAACGAGATTCAGTTGGTGGTGTCGTCCTCGGACCTTACAAACATATTACCGAAGGTGATAAAGTTAAATGTACCGGTCGAATTTTAGAAGTACCGGTGGGACCAGAATTATTAGGTCGGGTAGTTAATCCACTCGGTCAACCCATTGATGGTAAAGGTCCAGTTAACACCAAATTAACTCTCCCATTAGAACGAATTGCGCCAGGTGTCGTTACTCGTCAATCGGTTGGTCAGCCAGTTCAAACCGGCTTAAAAGCCATTGATGCGATGGTACCGATTGGTCGCGGACAACGGGAATTGATCATCGGTGACCGTCAAACCGGTAAAACCGCGGTAGCCATTGATGCCATCATTAACCAAAAAGGTACCGGTATCAAATGTATTTACGTGGCGATTGGGCAAAAAGCTTCCTCCGTCGCTAACGTCGTGCGCAAGTTAGAAGAACACGGTGCCATGGAACATACCATTATCGTGGCAGCCAATGCCTCTGATGCCGCCCCGTTACAATTTATTGCGCCCTATTCAGGCTGTGCGATGGGTGAATACTTCCGGGACCGAGGCGAAGATGCGTTAATTGTCTATGACGATTTAACTAAACAAGCCTGGGCTTATCGGCAAGTATCCTTATTATTGCGCCGCCCACCCGGACGGGAAGCTTATCCCGGTGACGTTTTCTATTTACATTCTCGCTTGCTAGAACGAGCCTCGCGTTTAAACGCCGACTACGTTGAAAAATTAACTAATGGGGAAGTTAAAGGTAAAACCGGTTCATTAACCGCTTTACCAATTATTGAAACCCAAGCCGGTGACGTATCTGCCTTTATTCCTACCAATGTGATTTCGATTACCGACGGGCAAATTTTCTTAGAAACGGACCTGTTTAATGCGGGGATTCGTCCGGCGATTAATCCGGGTATTTCAGTATCACGGGTTGGTGGTGCCGCACAAACCAAAATTATCAAAAAGCTTGGCGGTGGTATTCGACTAGACTTAGCTCAATACCGCGAATTGGCGGCTTTTGCACAATTTGCTTCTGACTTAGACGAAAAAACCCGTAAACAAATTGAACGTGGGCAACGGGTAACTGAACTCATGAAGCAAAAACAATATTCACCGTTAACCGTCGCGGAAATGGCAGTTTCCCTTTATGCTGCTAATGAAGGCTATTTAGATGATGTTAATGTGAAAAAAGTGGTCGATTTTGAACAAGCTTTACACAGCTTTATGCGAGCCAATCATGCCAGTTTATTGAACAAAATCAATGAAAAAGGTGATTATACCGAAGAAGTCGCTAAGGGCTTTAAAGCTGCCTTAGATGATTTTAAAGTAAATCATACTTGGTAACTGGTAGGGTGGGTAGAGCGTAGCGAAACCCACCTGCTCTCGTTCCTACGCTCCAGCGTCACTACTATTAAGTTAAGAATAATTTCTCCCCTCCTTGACAAGGAGGGGCTGGGGGTGGTTAAAAAAGTTATTCTTATTCAACTCGTTAATTACCACCCCCTAACCCCCTCCTTGGTAAGGCGGGGGAAAACTACGCTTAACTTAATGGCAGTGACGCTTCAACGTGGGAATAATAAAATTATAGGAGAAAACAATAGTATGAAAAGACTAAGTATCTTTTTAATCATAATAAGTCTAACCTTTCCTTTTCTTAATGGACAAGTGTATGCCGATAGTATTGAAGCGACTGACATAAAGCTAAATACTGAATATAACGATCGGTTGTCTACAGAAAAGGAAGTTGATTTTTTTAAATTTAATCTACCTGCTGATGGTAATGTGATTGTTACGTTTAGACATGAGGAATTGAGTGATAATGCCAATGTACATTGGAATGTTTACCTGTACAGTGAAGCTGACATAGAATTACCGTTAGGTTCCATGGCTATTAAGGCGACTGATAGGAAAGCCTCGTTTTCGACAGGGATAGGAGCTGGAACTTATTTGATAAAAATAACACCTCAATATTATAATAATAACAGTGATGTAGTCCAATATTGGTGGGATGACCAATATTTTTTAGCGGTCAATTTTGAGGAAAGTGATTTTTATGAAAAAAGTCCTAATCACGATCCTAATCAGGCAACAATGATTGAGTTGAACACGGAATATTCCGCAAATTTAGCTCCCAAAGGAGACGTTGATTTTTTCACTTTTAGTTTACCTGTTGACGGCAAGGTAAATTTATCATTTAGACATAGTGAATTAGGGGGCTCAGATACCTATTGGAACATTTACCTTTACGAAGAAAAGAATCTTGAAGCGGCTATTAAATCTATAGCAATTAAAGGAAGTGAACAATCTGTCTCTTCTGGTGAAGTGCCAATTAATGCTGGACTTTACTTCATAAAAATAACACCTCAATATTATACAGGAGTATTAGCTACTGGTAGTGATGTTCGATATTGGTGGTGGGACCAATACTTTCTAAAGGTACAAACCGATGTTGCTCAACCGGTTTGCCCGCAAGTTATCACTTATGGCAAAAATCCAGTTAGCGGCAATTGGATCAGTTTTCCAACACCTTGCGATGTACCCGAAAATTGGGTTACTCAAAACACCAAACCAGATGGAGCTTGTCCAGCATGTCCAGTTGAAGTAGCCTGTCCAGAACCTGAGGTAACAGTTTGTCCAGAGCCTGAAGTAACAACCTGTCCAGAGCCTGAAACCAACACAACAATAGCAGCAACCCTAAGCCCAACTTTTGAACTTCATATTCCAGATGTTCAACATGAAGGCATGTCATTCTGGGCTGACCTCGTAAATGTTCCTAGCTCTGATGAGAATCTTCTGTTCCAAGTAACTGACTATGGACAGAACTAAAACTTAACTTGACGGGTTTCTCTCGTTCACACGTCGGAACATCACTGCTATTAAGTTAAGGGCAGACACACAGGTCTGCCCCTACTAAATACCTTGCATGTAGGGGCGAACCTACGTGTTCGCCCTAACACCTAACCGCTTAACTTATGGTAGTAACGCCGGAGCGTGGGAACGGGAACCGAGAAAACAACGAATGAACGAACTTGAAACACCAATTAAAACCGCATAACCTTTCCTACTTATTCGTATTTATGGACGGCTTTTAACTGATGGTATGGGTAGAACGTAGCTAAATCCACAAGTTTAAATGCGTATTTCAAATATTATTTGGTTACCTCGAATCATTGATAAATTAGACCAAAAACATCATGTCATAGCAGAAGAGGTAGAAGAAGTATTTTTTAATAAACCAATCTATCGTAAGATAAAAAAAGGACGTATTCAGGGAGAAGATCTCTATGCTACGCTTGGACGCTCTAATGCTGGACGTTATCTTATCGTATTTTTTATTTATAAATTAACTCGCGAAGCCTTAATTATTAGTGCCCGTGAAATGGATAATAGCGAACGGCGGTTATATGAACGCAGATAAAAAAATACCTGAATTTAAAAATTATGAAGACATAGCAGAATTTTGGGATAATCATAGCTTAGCAGACTACTGGGATCAAACTGAACCAGCAGAGTTTCAAGTTTCACCAGAAACAGCTCGTCATTATTTAGTAGCGCTTGATAAAGAATTATTGCTTCGACTACAAAAAATTGCCAGAATTCGTGGTTTGAGTATCGAAACCACAGTTAATTTACTTTTAGAACAACGAATGAACGAACTTGAAACCCCAATTAAAACCACATAACTTTTATAGAAAAATATGTTTACCGGCATTGTACAAAACTATGTTAGCGTTGCAGAGATCGTAAAAAAACCTGGACTTATCACCTTTTCCCTCATCTTTCCTGACGAATTGCGGGTAGGACTTCAAGCCGGTGCCAGTGTAGCGGTGGATGGTGTGTGTTTTACCACACTTAAAGTTGAACATAACCAAGTATTTTTCGATGCGATGCAAGAGACTTTACAACTAACCACTATCGGTTTGTTAACTACGGGGCAGTTGGTTAATGTAGAACGCTCCTTTAAGATCGGTGATGAAGTGGGTGGTCACTTACTCTCCGGTCACGTTTATGGTATGGCAGAAATCACTGCGATAGATACTTCTATTCCCAATAATCAGGTGATAACCTTTAAAATTACTCATCACCTCACTAAATATATTTTTAGTAAAGGTTTTGTCGCTTTGAATGGAGTTAGTTTAACTATTGTTGATGTTGACAAAAATAATGCGACCTTTACTGTTTATTTCATCCCAGAAACTTTGAAACGAACGACTTTTGGTAGCAAGCAAGTCGGCGATTGGGTCAATATTGAAATCGATTCTCAAACTCAAGCGATTGTGGAAACGGTGGAAAGAATTTTGGCAGAGAAGGATTTAAATGTGAATTAAGAGCTAAAATTATAGCTTATAAATCAGTTCAACCTACATAATTTACTGATTTATGAACCAATATTTTAGCTCTTAATTCGCATTTAAGTAGACACTACTAAGAACTGCTTAGTATACCAAAACACCGTTGAAGACTGTCAAGCGAGGCAAAATACCAGTATAATGAATTTATGTATCCCTTGCACGATAGAAGTTATAAACGACTCTTTTCCCATCCGCGCTTATTTCGGCAATTATTGGAAAGTTTTGTTGAGGAAGCCTGGGTGAAAGACCTGGATTTTGAGCAGTGTGAAAAAGTCGAAAAAAGTTTTATTTCCGCTCATTACAAAACCACCGAAAGTGATCTGCTCTACAAGGTCAAAATCCAAGGACAAGAAGCCTATATTTATATCTTGCTGGAATTTCAATCCACGGTAACATGGTTCATGGTGGTTCGATTTCTACACTATATGAGTAGTTTTTGGTTAGATTATGCCCAAAACCAACCCCAGCAGAAGAAACTCCCGGCGGTGTTTCCGATCTTGCTCTATAGTGGCGATGACCAGTGGAGCGCACCAACGGATTTAGCTGAGCTATTGGAACAACCTCACTTATTCCACAACTATACCCCGCAGTTCCGTTATTTCAAAATCGCGGAAAACGAGTATAGTCAAGCACAATTGTTGAAGATAAGCAATGTGGTTTCGACACTCTTTTTAGCCGAAACCCAGTATGATTTAGAATTACTCAAGCGGGAGTTACTGAATTTATTTGACCGCGAAGTTGATAAAGAGGCGATTTCATTATTACTGAATTGGTTTAAGCAGTTAGTCGTGCATGGTCGAAGAGAGACCGAAGATTATGAAGTCTTAGAACAGGTATACCGTGATAAAGTGGAGGCCAAACAGATGTTAGAGACCGCAATTGCCAAAGAACGAGAACAGCTTTTTACACAAGGCAAAGCTCAGGGTGAAGTGGAGGGATGGACTAAAGGAAAAGAAGAAGGGAAAGTGGAAGGACAAGCCGATTTATTAGTTTCTCTGTTAGAAATGCGCTTTAACTCCTTAACTCTCGCACAAAAACAATATATTTATGAGTTAGAGGCGACACAATTCTTAAAATTAGCTAACAAATTGTGGCAAGCCCAGTCATTGCAAGACATTTTAGATGAAGATGACCAACCGCAAGGATCGTCATAGGGTACCGTCTATCCGTTAGCTCGTTACCAAGTTCTACTTGATAATGCCAGTACGCCAGGATCGGCTTGGCGAGATAGACAAAGCAAAGCTCCTTAAGTAGACACTACCAAGTCGAGCTTGGTAACGAGCAAAAATTTAAATTGCTCTATAATTCAATAATATGGATGAAATTATACCCAAATTCACCTTTGCAACTTTAGCAGCGGATAATTTAAATTTAGTCGTTAAGATTGTTGTCCAATGAATCAAATTATTTTTTTAAACTTAACTGAATCTTGAAGACTGGTCAGATTTTCTGAGCGTAGAATAAATTTATTTTTGTTAAAAATGACTAAAAAATTATTGGAATATTACTATGGCAACTGGTAAAGAAATTCGTACTAAAATCGCAAGCATTAAAAGTACTCAAAAAATCACTCGCGCTATGGAAATGGTTGCGGCAAGTAAAATGCGTAAAGCCCAAGAACGCATGAGTCGCTCTCGACCTTATGCCGATAAAATTCGGGCAGTCATTGGTCATCTCGCTCAGGCTCATCCAGAATACAAACACCCTTACATGGTGACTCGAAATGTAAGTCGGGTAGGTTTAATTGTTATCTCTTCGGATCGGGGTTATGTGGCAGTCTCAATACTAATCTATTTAAAACCACGCTAGCAACCATGAAAAAATGGCGTGATAGCAGCATTGAAATAGATATGTGTACCATCGGTAATAAAAGTGCCATGTTTTTCAAACGTTTCGGTGGACATATTGTTGCTCAATCAGCTCATTTAGGCGATAGTCCCACTTTAGAAGATCTGATTGGTGCTGTTAGGGTTATGTTGGATGCTTATGATGATAAAACCATTGATCAACTCTGGGTAGGTTATAATCATTTTATCAATACCATGACCCAAAAACCTACATTGCGACAACTATTACCTATTGCTGCGGAGGAAGCTGATGAGAGATTGACTCATCATTGGGATTATCTTTATGAACCTAATGCCCAGGAGGTATTAGATGGTTTATTAATGCGTTATATTGAATCTTTAGTTTATCAAAGTGTCGTTGAAAATTTAGCTTGTGAACAAGCGGCAAGAATGGTAGCCATGAAAAGTGCTTCCGATAATGCGGGTTCATTAATTGAAGAATTACAATTGGCATATAATAAGGCACGTCAAGCGGCTATTACGCAAGAATTGTCAGAAATTGTGGCAGGGGCAGCAGCAGTATAATTCATTCTCCTTATGAAATCATTCCTTCGCTATTTAATTTTAACTATCGCGCTAGTCAGTTTTAACCTGCTGGCTGGTGAACTCGAATTAGCTGAGCAATTAAACCAAAGCCAAATTCACCATCAGCCAATTCCCTTAGTTTCGCTAATTCAGCCAGAATTATCGATTGCACAAGCTTATAAAATTCAACGTTATTATGTCCAAAGTCAACTCGGTAATGACCAACCGGCGGGCTTTAAAAGTGGACTTACTTCAGCGGCCACACAGAATAAATTTAATGTTAATCAACCAGTTAGTGGAATTTTGTTTACTAAAGGTGATCTCAGTGGCATTAAAACGATTAAACTAGCTAAATTTGACCAGTTGCGGCTGGAAACTGAAATTGGTTTTGAAATCGGCACAGCAATTGAAAAGACCTTAAGCGATGAAAAACAATTAAAACAACATATTAAAGCGATATTTCCGGCAATTGAGTTACCAGAAGTCAATTTTACTAAGCAACCGACGGGAATAGATATTATCGCTGCTAATATTGGCGCCAAAGCTTATATAAAAGGTAAAGCTGTAACGGATTTTACTTTAATGGATTTAAACACGCTGTCAGTAACCTTAACTAAAGATGGTAAAATTGTTAATAGTGGCAAGGGTGATGAAGTATTAAATGATCAATGGCAAGCAGCTTTATGGTTAGTTAATCAGTTGGTTGCTCAGGGTTGGAGCTTAATGCCAGGACAATTTTTAATTACCGGCGTAATTGGTAAAATGGTTAAAGCGGAAGTTGGTCATTATCAAGCCGATTTTGGTAAACTAGGCAAGATTACAGTGGCGATTATTCCTTAAATATTCTTTTGCCAACTGATTTAGAACAAGATTACACGGATTTAAAGATTAACAGGATTAAACTCGATGACTTATTTCTCTAGCGTTTCGATGTGGCTTAGAAGCGTTTAATTAATAACCGATATCAATCCTGTTAATCCTTAAATCCGTGTAATCTTGTTCAAAAAGATTTAGATTGGCAAAATTATCATAACTATCTGTTAGCAAACAAATTTCAGCCTAAAAGGAATTAAACAATATGAGTTCGGGTAAAATTGTACAAATTATTGGAGCGGTGGTAGACGTTGAATTTCAGCGCGGTTCCATGCCCAAAGTCTACGATGCTTTATTGGTCGACGACAGTGGTCTTATTCTAGAAGTACAACAGCAATTAGGCGATGGTATCGTTCGGACCATTGCAATGGGTACTACTGATGGTATGCGTCGGGAGTTAGCCGTCACCAATACTGGTGCACCTATCAACGTACCAGTTGGTCAAAAAACTTTGGGACGAATTATGGATGTGCTAGGTAAGCCGGTTGATGAAGCTGGACCGGTTAACGAAGAAGTAAGATGGCCAATTCATCGGCAAGCTCCCACCTTTGATGAACTTTCTACTAGTAATGAATTACTAGAAACCGGTATTAAAGTGATTGACTTAGTTTGCCCCTTTGCGAAAGGCGGTAAAGTTGGCTTATTTGGTGGTGCTGGTGTTGGCAAGACTGTCAACATGATGGAACTTATTCGGAACATTGCTATTGAACATAGCGGTTATTCCGTATTTGCTGGCGTTGGTGAACGGACTCGTGAAGGCAATGACTTTTACCATGAAATGAAAGAAAGTAAAGTTTTAGATAAAGTTGCTTTAGTATACGGTCAAATGAATGAACCGCCCGGTAACCGCTTACGAGTCGGTTTATCGGGGCTAACAATGGCAGAATATTTCCGCGATGAAGGTCGTGATGTGCTCTTATTTATTGATAACATTTATCGTTATACCTTAGCCGGTACCGAAGTATCAGCTTTACTAGGGCGGATGCCTTCTGCAGTCGGTTATCAACCAACCTTGGCTGAAGAAATGGGCGTTTTGCAAGAACGGATTACGTCGACTAAAGTTGGTTCAATTACCTCCATTCAAGCGGTTTACGTGCCAGCCGACGATTTAACTGACCCCTCTCCGGCAACGACCTTTGCACACTTAGATGCTACCGTCGTTTTATCCCGCCAAGTCGCTGAATTAGGGATTTACCCAGCGGTTGATCCACTTGACTCCACCAGCCGCCAACTCGATCCTCTCGTGGTTGGTCAAGAACATTACGATGTTGCTCGCAAAGTGCAAGGAACTTTGCAACGTTACAAAGAATTGAAAGATATTATTGCGATTTTAGGCATGGATGAATTATCGGAAGAAGATAAACTCACCGTTTCTCGCGCCCGTAAAATTCAACGGTTCTTATCGCAACCTTTCTTTGTTGCCGAAGTATTCACTGGTAGTTCCGGTAAATATGTACCTTTAAAAGAAACTATCAAGGGATTCAAAGCGATTGTAGAAGGTGAATACGATCATTTACCAGAGCAAGCCTTTTATATGGTGGGACCCATTGAGGAAGTCGTTGACAAAGCTAAACGAATTTAGTTTTATCTTCATAATAATGGCAAATTCTATTATGCGATCTCTCTCAAGAAAGGAATTATAACTATGGCAATGACTATTCATGTTGATATTGTCAGCGCGGAAGCGGCCATTTTTTCTGGTTTAGCGGAACTGGTAATTGCCCCAGCAATCCAGGGTGAAGTTGGTATATTACCTCGTCATGCCCCTTTTCTCACCAAACTCAGTGAAGGCGAAGTCAGACTGAAAATTAACCCAACCCGAGAAGAATCATTTTATATTTCCGGTGGAATGTTAGAAGTTCAACCGCATAAAGTGACTGTTTTATCTGACACGGCCTTACGTGCTCATGATATTGATGAAGCCGCTGCTTTAGAAGCCAAACAACGGGCCGAAAAAATGCTATTTGATAAAAAAGCTGACTTTGAATATGCTAAAGCCCAAGCGGAATTAGCGGAAGCGATGTTGCAATTACGTGCTATTGAAAAGCTACGTAAACTGGGAAAATAACGATTCCTCATTCCCACGCTGGAGCGTCACTGCCATTAAGTTAAGGATTCTTCTCCCCCTCCTTACCAAGGAGGGGGCCGGGGGTGGTTTTAAAATCACTGA
>JAAUSR010000175.1 GCA_012032555.1 Thioploca sp. | reverse complement strand
GCTGCGACCGTAATCAGGACGGTGTGATTGATGAGCAAGAAAAGGAATTATGCCGCTGCGACCGTAATCAAGATGGGGTCATTGATGAGCAAGAAAAGGAATTATGCCAAGTATAATTCACAACTAATAGTGTGTTAATTAGGCTAAGCGTAATGTGCACTGCGTTCTTTGGTGGTGCACACGCGATTTTAGCTCGTTACTAAGTTCTACTTGGTAATGCTGGTATGCCAAGCTCTGCTTGGCGACCCCCAACTTATGAAGCAGCGCTTCTTTGACAGACATGCCGAATTGGGTAGCGAGCGATCAAGAGCAAAATGGTGGGCAAAAGTTGCCCACCCTACTTAACCACTTAACTTAATGGCATTGATGCTTAAGCTATTTTCATCAACAACAATAAAGCCTCATTTACCGCTTCATTCAGGAAGGTTCTGAATTTTGTAATTGCTTAATTTCATCTGCGTTCAATCCCGTTACTTGCATAATGAAATCAATATTAGCATTGGTTTTGAGCATTTGTTGGGCTATTCGTAAGGTAGTGGCTTTATCCACTTGTCGCAAAACCTGTTCCGTTGTTATCAACGCTTGTTCGGTTGTTGTTAATGCTTGTTTTAACTGTTTTACTTGTTCCTGTGCTTGCTCAGCGCGTTGAAATTCTTGCTCGGCATGTTGATGTGCTTGCTCGGCACGTTGATGTGCTTGCTCGGCTTGTTGATGTGCTTGTTCGGCTTGTTGACGTGCTTGTTCAGCTTCTTTCTGCAAAGCTTTTTGAATCATAATAAAATCAATTTTTTTTCATTGAATTTCTAATTCTTGAGCACTTAAACTCGCCAGATTCGCCACCTGAAAGGCATGCTGAATAGCTTGGTCATTTGCCAAAATTTGAGGGATTGTTTCCAATTGACCCACCTGTTTTAAAAAATAAATCCATTTATCGGCAATAGAGGTGAGTTCCGCTTCGGTTTTGTGAAATTTTGGTAACTCCACAAAAATGAGTTCAATGTCATCGGAATAGCTAATGAATCGTTGTTTTTCTAGTACTGCGTCCTGCAAAAATATCGGATAATACGAAGCTTCCATCCGACTAATTTTCGAGGATATTATGGCACGCCCAACTATACCAATAAACCTGACGCAAGAACAAAGTAAGCTGCTGCAACGCATTGTAGGCAGTCGCGAAATACCCCATAGCTTAGTGCTTCGAGCCCAAATTATCCGGCAAGCCGGACAAGGTATTAACAATAAAACGATTAGCCTGAACTTAGGTTGGTGTGAAGATACCATTGGCCTTTGGCGGCAACGTTGGTTGGAAGGCTGTGTGGAGTTGGAAAAGTTTGCAGATAAGCCAAAAGAGTTACGCATAGCGATAGGGAAACTTTTAGCGGACAAGGCCCGCCCGGGAAGTCCGGGGAAATTTAGCGCCGAACAGGTATGCCAATTTATCGCCTTAGCCGGTGAGACACCACCGGAGCATCTCAGTCATTGGACCTATAAAGACTTGGTGCGGGAGGCTGTTAACCGGGGAATTGTGGAAAGCCTTTCGACCTCAAGCGCAGGTCGTTTTTTAAAATCAGGCGGAACTCAAGCCGCACCGGATAAAGTATTGGCTCAACCATGAAGTGGAAGATGAAGCGGTTTTTCGTCAGGAAGTCAGAGATGTCTGCAAGCTGTATCATCAGGCTGAAGAACTGCATGAGCAAGGGGTGCATGTGGTGAGCACCGACGAGAAAACCGGTATTCAGGCTTTAGAACGTATCCACCCGCCACAGCCGATGAAACCGGGCAAACCCGAAGCTGTGGAGTTTGAATATGAACGGCATGGCACTCAGGCGCTCATAGCCAATTTTGAGGTGGCGACCGGCACAGTGATTTGTCCCTCGGTCGGTGACAGCCGCACGGAAGAAGACTTTAGCGCTCATATTCGCGCCACGGTTGAAAGCGCCCCGGAGGATGATTGGATATTTATCTGTGATCAGCTCAATACGCATAAATCAGAAGGTTTGGTCAGGGCGGTTGCGCAATTATGCGGCATTGAAGACGAATTGGGGAGGAAAGGAAAGTCTGGAATTTTGAAAAGCATGGCTTCCCGCGCTGCGTTTTTACAGGACGAAAGTCACCGTATACGCTTTGTTTATACCCCCAAACACTGCTCATGGCTTAATCAGGTGGAGCTTTGGTTTGGTATTTTGACCCGCCGCCTGCTTAAACGCGGCAGTTTCACGTCAACCAATGAGCTTAAACAGCGTATTCTTACGTTTATTGAGTTCTTTAACGAAACTTTGGCGAAACCCTTCCGTTGGACTTATATCGGTAAGCCGCTACTTACATGAGTTATCCGATATATTTGCAGGATGCGGTACTAGCAATTTAAAATAACTAATTATCGAATCCCATTCCGCAAACATAATAAAGTCGGTAATGGTTAAAGCCATCACCGGGTTAAGTAACGTGTACTTATCCCCTCGATTTAATTGAGTGGAATAGGCTTTAGCCGCATTATATAACACTCGTTTTTCAAAGGCTGGGACATTCAAGACTTGCATTTCAATAATGACTTGTGTGCCGTTGGATAATTGGGCTTTAACATCAACATAAGTATCTTTCATCCCTACAATGAGAGGAATTTGATAGGGATCTACCAGCGTTAAATCGACGATTGTTTCTTGACCAAAATCTAATAGGGCATTTAGAAAGCTCAGTAAAATATCTTTTGATTCTTCACTACCAAAGACTTTTTTAAAAGCAAAATCGGTTTTTACATCGAGAAAAGGCATGATTTATTCCGGTTAGCTGTTGTTGTCTAACATTTGTAATTGTTATTTAAACTATTTATAGCAGGTAATCCTTTCGCTAATTGATTTAGAACCAGATGATATGGATTAAAGGATTGACCAGATTAAACTTGAGGGCTGATTTCTCTTACCACGCTAACGTGCCAAGATAGCTTATAATAGACATTATTGGAAATAAGAAATCATAAAAATATCGACATGAATTGTTCGTCGTTTTGGGCTTGTCGGTATAAAGTTCTAAAATTATGCAATCCACAGGAAATTTCCATAACGATATCATTAAATTGTTGTTTGGTGTTCCTAAAAACATTTTTAACAATATGACCGCGTTTAACCCCTGAAATCACATGTTCTACCACGACACGAGTACTTGAAATGATTGAGTTGAGAATTTTTTCACCCACCCGCAGTTCTCCTCCTCGAGGTTTCTTTTGGGGCTGATAAATAAGAGTTCCCTCGGGTTCATATCCTTGGAAACCGCTATCCTTATAAACACTGCTATTTTGAGGAAAAGGGATCGGTTGTTCATCCAGAATTTTTTTATCAGGTTTTTTACCTTCAACGGTTTGACTTAAATACTCGATGTGACGGTTGGCGACGTTGACCACCATATCATTTTTGACCGTATAAGCTTTTTTTTACCACTATAGTATTGTTTTTGTTTTTCATGGTCACTCGGACGTTGTATTCTTCTTTCGGTTCGGTCTATCGCGAATTCTTGAGTGGAAGAATTTGATAAAACTTTCTGTAACCCCTAGCGGGACGGGGTTTACAACCCCGTCCGAAACGTTTCCGTAGGTAGTAGGTAGCCGTGAACAAATAAAACGTTTGGGAACCGGTTACAAACCGGTTCCCGCGCAAAAATAAAACGTTTGGGAACCGGTTACAAACCGGTTCCCGCGCATAATTTATTTAAATTATTTATTTGCTGTTACTTAAAAATAAAAACGGTGTAATCGAGGTAGAACAGTCAGTTACCCGACTGCCCCTCACCAATCCCGGCGTGCGGAATTACCGCACCGGGCTTGTCAAAGCCGCTCGCTTCGCACTCGACTTTACTTGCTTAGAAACTATGACAGATACGTGGTTTGGTTAAACGAAAGTGTTTGAGC